>CAZPKI010000022.1:0-18128 GCA_964587015.1 uncultured Limnohabitans sp. | reverse complement strand
TCCGTAGCTTCTTCGGTCATCTTCTCAGCGAGATCTTTCCCCAAGTACCGATCAATGAGCCCATGTGCTAGGTACAGCAGAGGTGTAAGTGCCAGGGCCACGGTAAACTTGTACACGTAGTTGATCAAACCCACAGCGGCAATCTGGGGTAGGGACCAGTTGCCAAATACATAGAAGGCGATGCCCAGCACCACAAAGGAATCGATGAATTGGGATACAAGGGTGGAGCCTGTGGCGCGAAGCCAGATCATCTTTGGGCCCGTTACTTTTCGGAGTTTTTGGAACACATACACGTCAATCAGTTGCCCTAGCAAAAAGGCGGTGAGGGAACCCAGGATAATTCCCAATCCTTGCCTAAAAATGGTATTGAAGGCATAGTTGATGTCAAAGGCAGTTCCATCAGGCATGCTGGCATTGACCTGCATCCAGAAATCTGCAGGAGCCAGTGCCGTAACCAGGCTGATGACCACAAACACATAGGTGATAAGTGCGGCAGTCAAAAAACTGATTTTCCGTACCCCTTTTTTACCAAAATACTCGTTGATCAAGTCTGTAGTAATAAAGACGACTGGCCAAATCACCGCCCCAGCAGTGAGGTTGAAGTCCAGCACAAACTCCTCAAAGAAAGTCCATTGAACCGGTTCAAATCCGAGGGTACGCTCTCCAGAGAAGATTTTCACCCCAATAATTTCAGCCAAGATGGCATTGGTTAGGAAGATGGCTCCAAGAATTACAAAGAGGTTGGTTTTGCGGCTTTGAGGGGATTCAGTCATGAGAGGAGGAGATGGGATAGGTGATGCCTTCTTCACTTAGGATAGAATTGGGAAAAACGGTTTGCGCTTCCGCTAACAAATCACTTAAATCTGGGTATCGGGAAGAAAAGTGGCCTAGTAGCAATTTTTTAACGCCTGCAAGTTGGGCCAATTGCCCCGCTTGATTGGCAGTACAATGATAGGTTTCGGCAGCACGGAGGCTATCCGTTTCCATAAAGGTGGCTTCATGGTAAAGAAGATCCACCCTTTCGAAATAGTGAGCCAAAGATGGATTGAAAGTTGTATCCGAGCAGAAGGCATAGCTTCTTAAGGAAGCCATTGGGTGGCAATAGTCTTTTGCGAAGTATTGGATGCCATCATAGGCTACGTAATCTTGACCCAAACGAAGCTGTTGGATGGCTTCCAAGGGTAAAGCACTTTCCTGGAGTTTTTCCTTGATAAGCGAGCGCAGGCCTGCCTTTTCTTGAATGATAAATCCGGTGGTTGGAATGCGGTGCTGGAGTGGAAAGCTGGAAATTGTGAATTGAGGATGGTCGATTAGAGTAACTTTTCCTACCGTTGTGGTTTCGGTGAACTCCAAAGGATAATTCAAGCGAGTTTGACTCCACCTAAAATGAGTGGTTATGATCTCATTTAGGCCCCTTGGACCAAAAATTCGGAGTACTTCGGTTCGCTTGGATACGTGGTAACTTGACAGCAAGCCGACCAAACCGAGGTAATGATCTCCATGAAGATGGGAGATGAAGATGCTTGAAATTTTTGAGGCTTTTACTTTGTACTTACGCAATTGAATTTGGGTGCCTTCACCACAGTCCAATAGAAAAAACTCCTGCCCAAATCGAATGACTTGGGCAGTGTGATTTCTTCCATGCATGGGGATGGAAGAGGTGTTTCCTAGGATGGTGACCTCAAATTCTGGACTCAAGCGCCCTCCTCGTCTTCTCCTCCGTCAATCTCATGCATAAATACCACTTCACCAGCTTCTTCCAAGTTGGCCACTAAGCGGAGCTTTTTGTCAAGCATGGAGATCTTGAGCAACTTCATAACGTGGTCGCGAACGCCTGAGATCACAAAAATTCCCCCATTGCGGCCAAATTCCCGGTCACCCACCAAAAGGGCACTCAATCCACTGGAATCGACATAATTCACTTGACTCATGTCTAGAACGAGGTTGCTGTAGCCCTCAGCATGGATGGTGAGGAGCTCAGACTTTAGTTTAGGAGCCAATAGGGAGTCGATTTTTTCCTCTAGTGGGGAAAAAACTACGTACTGCTCTTTTTTATCGATGGTATATTTCATGTGCGTTTACTTAGTTGGCAAGGTAATCTAAAATACTTTTTTCAATTCGTGTGGCAATGTCTGTGGTTTCTGCGCGAACAAAGGTTGTTCCGGTAATCTTTTCAAACAACTCAATGTAGCGATCTGAAATGCTTTCTACAAGTTCATCGTTCATTTCTGGCACTACCTGACCTTCTTTTCCTTGGAAGCCATTGGCAATCAGCCATTGACGTACAAATTCTTTAGACAATTGTTTTTGAGGCAATCCTTGTTTTTGGTTTTCTTCGTAGCCTTCGGCATAGAAGTAGCGGGAAGAATCTGGGGTGTGGATTTCATCGATGAGGTAGATTTTTCCATCTGCTTTGCCAAATTCATACTTGGTGTCCACGAGAATCAACCCTTTTTCCTTGGCCATCTCTTGTCCGCGCTGGAATAGCGCTCGCGTGTATTTTTCTAAAACTAGGTAATCCTCTTCAGAGACAATCCCTTTGGCTAAAATGGCTTCTCTGGAAATGTCCTCATCATGGCCTTCGGAGGCTTTGGTGGTCGGGGTGATGATTGGGGCAGGGAAGGCATCGTTTTCCTTCAATCCTTCCGGCATCGGTACGCCACAGAGCATTCGCTTGCCTAGTGCATATTCTCGTGCAGCATGGCCGGCGAGGTAACCGCGAATCACCATTTCCACCTTGAAGGGCTCACAGCGCTTGCCAATGGTTACGCTTGGGTCTGGTGTTGCCGTCACCCAGTTGGGTACCAAGTCTGCAGTGGCTTTTAGGAATCCTGCAGCGATTTGATTCAGCACTTGTCCTTTGTAAGGAATAGCCCGAGGGAGCACCACGTCGAAGGCAGAGATTCGATCGGATGCCACGACGACAAGTTCCTTGTCAAACATGTACACATCCCGTACTTTGCCCTTGTAAAAGCCTTTCTGTCCAGGAAAGGAAAAATGAGTTTCTTTGATGGCTTTGCTCATGAAGAATTCGTTTGGGCAAAAATAGAAAAATCGATTTGGCTAGCGGTGAACTTGGAAGTTATTTATTGATTTTATTTCCAAGTTCGTAGGTTTCCGTTCGTTCTAGGACTCCATTCGCATTGTAGAACTCTCGAACTCCATTCAATCTTCCTTTACTAAATCTTCTGATTTCTTGAGTCTTACCAGTTTCGTAATAAAGTATCGCTTCGCCTTCTTCCAAGTCATTGAAGATAGGGATGCTAGATGCAAGTTGTCCAGAGGGATAGTAGTTTTCCTCCTTGATTTTTTCTCCTTTTTTGGAATAAAACTCCTGCTGCTGTATGGTGCCTGATTCGTAGTAGCTGATGCTTGGTGAATTGGGAATTCCTTTGGAGAAGCTGGTTTTTTGTTTGAGGGCACCTCCCGGATAATAGCTGAGGAGGTCTCCGTCAGGAGCTCCTTTTTTGTAGGTGCCTACCCGCTCAGGCTTCCCATTGGGATGTTGGAGCAAGTAGGGGCCATCCAGCTCCCCGTAGTTGAAAAATAGCCGTGAGCGTAAGCTGCCATCTGGAAAAAAACTTTCTTCTTTTCCATTCAGCACACCTCGCTCGTAATTGCCTTGGTACTGCAGGGTACCCGACTCGTTGTATTCCTCGCGGATGCCATGAAACTGGCCTGCTAAATAGCCGATTTTGGACTCGATGGAACCGTTTGGGTAGTAGCGGATGGAGGTTCCTTCGGGTTTGTTGGCTTTGAAAGGAGTCTTTTCGGATAGCGTACCGTCCTCATAATAAGAAAGGACTTCACCTTCCAGTTGGTTGAGCTGGAAAGTGGATCGCTCTCGCAGTGTACCATTGGGATAGAAGCTCAAGGCTTCCCCTTGCCGCTGGTTATTTTGAAAAGTTACTTGCCGAAGTGTATCTCCTGTTTCTGGATCCAAATCGTAGAATATCCCATGGCGTTGATCATTTTTGAGGCTGCCAATCACCACTAACCTTCCTTCCAAATCATAGCGCTTGACAGGACCATTTGCTTTGCCGTTGACTAGGATTACCACTTCTTTGACCTTCAGGGTATCCTCAGCATGGTAGGTACGGAGCGTATCTTGACCAAAGGTCAAAAACGAAACTAAGCCAAAAATTAAGCTGAAGAATATTGATTTGAACATGGGGAATGTCTAGTGTATGAATCCATACCCCAGTATTCTGGAGGGTATTGGGTTTCTGTGATGGAAAATTACAAAGAAGCAAATTCAAGTCCACATCCCTTGCCGTATTTAGTTGGGATGGGCTAACTTTGAGGCTTCAAAACACATCCACTATGCTTTACGCTCGTTTTCTTGCCTTAATTGGACTTCTTAGCCTTGCTTCCTGTGCATCCAAGCCAGAAGTTACTGTTAAAAACTATGAGGGGGAGATTTTTGGAACCTATTACCGAGTTCAGGTAGGGGATTCGGATCGGGATTTTCAAACTCAATTTGACTCGGTCTTTGCGCTAATCAATACGGCAGCGAATTCGTATGTCCAGGAGTCTGAAGTTTCGGATTTTAATTTAAAAGGGGTTTTGAAAGACCCATCCTTCACCTTCAGGGATATGCTAGATTCCTGCCGGAAGTTCCATTTGCAAAGTCAAGGCTATTTTGAGCCCACCTTATTCCCATTGCTCAAGGCTTGGGGCTTTTCTTTTGAACAGCGGGAGCAAATGGACAGTGCAAAGGTCGCAGAATTGAAGGCCTTGGTAGGCTTCGAATCTAAACTTAGCGTGACAGATTCCGGCTATTTTGCAACCGAAGAAGGCGTAAAATTGGATGTCACAGGACTAGGCGAGGGCTATGCCATCGACAAGTTAGCCGAGGTATTGGATCGGGCAGGGGTGGCCAACTACCTAGTGGAGATCGGAGGGGAGATGAAGGGTAAAGGAAACAATCCCAGAGGGGAAAATTGGACCATTGGGATCGAAGACCCATCGCAGGCGGAGTTAGGAGTTACCAACTCCATGCTGACTAAGGTTACCTTGAATCAGTTGGCCTTGAGTAGCTCAGGTAATTACCGTAAATTTTACATCGATGCTGAAGGCAACCGCAGATCTCACTTGATTGATCCAACCACAGGCTTTCCAGTAAGCCATTCGATGGTTTCAGTGTCAGTATTGGCGACTTCTGCCACGCAAGCTGATGCCCTAGCCACTGCTTTTATGGCCATGGGGCCTGAAAAAGCAAAGGTGCTGGCAGAAAGCCTACCTGGTGTAGAAGCGATGTTTGTATTGGCTGAAAAGGACCGATTACGAATGGAATTTACTTCTGGTTTTCCCAAGGAGCTGAAGCAGGCTGCAAAGTAGGGAAGGCCTGCCCGGTAGGCAGGCGCGAAGGACTGGGTTGGATGATTTTTTTATTCTTATGATTGATTTCGAACCTTAAAACTTTCGATTTCGTAGGGTAAGGACTTTCCATTTCCAAGTAGTTTTGGGAGATTTCAATTTCAGAAATGTAGTGCTAACTGATTTTTTTATTCTGACATGAAAGACGAACTAGTTTTTTGCCGTTTTGGTGCTATTCCCGAGCAAGTATAGGTCAGGATTGATGGAAAAATGGAAACCACTTGACTCACAAACCAACAATTAGCGGAAGGCTTTGATCAGTCGGAACCAAATTCTCAAACCTATCTTTTATTCAAGTGAGTTATTGCTTTAAAGTGGTATGTTCCATTTTGGAACATACCACTTTAAAGCGCGTATTGGCCTAAAAAATCAAAATATGGTGTAAATTACTTCACCATTGATTTTTTATCGGTACTGAGATCAAGGACATATTTTAACCGGGTCTTGCGGTTTTGTGTTTGGGAAACCTGTCCGTTAGGATGGTCTAGACCTTGCTATTTTTTTTCAACCTATTTTTTTTTACTCCTATGAAAGACGAACTAGTTTTTTACCGTCCAAACGAAATTAACGATCCCATTGAGGTGATGTTAGATGAAGAAACTGTTTGGCTTACCCAGAAGCAAATGGCGTTACTTTTTATGCAAACCAAACAAAACATTAGTTTACATATTGTTAATTGTTTTAAAGAGAAGGAGTTAGATCCAATTTCAGTTGTCAAGGAATCCTTGACAACTGCCATTGACGGAAAGAAATATTCCATCAACTATTACAATTTAGATGTTATTATTTCGGTTGGATATCGCGTAAAATCAAACCAAGGCACGCAATTCAGAATCTGGGCCACACGAGTTTTAAAAGACTACTTACTGAAAGGTTACGTCATCAACAATCGAATGAACCGATTGGAAGATCGGATGGAGGCTATCGGCGCACAGGTTAATCAGCTGGAACTGCAACTCAATACCCATTTAATTCCTACCCAGGGAGTTTTTTATGAGGGTCAAGTGTTTGATGCCTATTCTCTGATTTCAAAAATCATTTGCAGTGCCAAAAAATCCATTGTCTTAATTGATAATTATGTGGATGAAAGCGTACTGGTTCACTTGAGCAAAAGGCGCGATAAGGTGTCTATCACACTACTTACCAAAACCATATCCAAACAACTTCAATTGGACGTGCAAAAAGCAAATGCACAATATCCACCAATTCAAGTCAAGCTGTTTGGCCAAAGCCATGATCGTTTTTTAATCATCGATCAAACAGAAATCTATCACCTGGGTGCTTCTCTTAAAGATTTAGGAAAAAAATGGTTTGCTTTTTCCAAGCTAGACCAACGCACTGTTCCAAGCATGTTGGCATCCATTTCGAAAGTGCTGTAGCTTGGTTACTTCTTTAGCAATCTTTTTTAATCTCTCGAAAGGCGCAGAGACGCCAAGAAAAAAAGTGCCTCTCCCTTTGCGACTTCCCTACTTTGTGAGACCTGCTTTTTTCATGCAGCTGCGCAAAGATCTACTCCTTATAATTTCTCAATCACAATCGCAGAAGCACCTCCGCCGCCGTTGCAGATGCCGGCTACACCAATGTCTCCGCCCTTTTTGTGAAGTACGGAGCACAAAGTGCTGATTATCCTGGCTCCTGAAGCTCCTAGGGGATGGCCTAAGGCAACCGCACCTCCAAATACATTCAATCGATCGTTATCTAGGTTAAGTTCCCGCTGGTTGGCAAGCGCCACCGCTGCAAAGGCCTCGTTGATCTCGTAGTAGGAAACTTCGTCAGCAGTTACTCCCGCATGTTTCAACGCTTTGGGTATAGCCAAGGCTGGTGCAGTCGTAAACCAAAGTGGATCGGTAGCTGCATCCGCATAGCCTCTAATTTTGGCGATTGGCTTGAGGCCGTATTTTTCGACTACTTTCTTGCTCACCAAGACCAAGGCAGATGCCCCATCATTCATGGTTGATGCATTGGCTGCAGTCACAGTTCCATTTGGATCAAAAACAGGCTTGAGGGATGGGATTTTATCAAATACTACATTCTTAAATTCCTCGTCTTCTGCAATCACAATCGATTCCCCTTTTCTACCCTGAAGTTCTACGGGGACGATTTCATCGGCAAATGCATTTGCTTCCCAGGCAGCTGCGGAGCGTTGGTAAGATTGAATGGCATAGGCATCTTGCTCGGCTCGGCTGATCTGCATTTCTTTGGCAGTATTTTCAGCGCAGTTGCCCATTGGGAACTTGTAATACACCTCAAAAAGTCCATCGCGAACGAGCCCATCTGTCAACTCACCATTTCCATATTTGTAGCCAAAGCGTGCTTTCGGAACGTAGTAGGGGACATTGGACATGCTTTCCATTCCTCCAGCTACTACCACCTCGTTGATGCCCAACTCGATAGACTGCGCTCCGAGCATCACAGCTTTCATGCCTGAAGCACAAACTTTGTTGATGGTGGTACAAGGAACTTGGTAGCCAATACCTGCGCCGATGGAGGCTTGACGAGCGGGTGCTTGGCCCAAATTGGCAGACAGCACATTGCCCATAAATACTTCATTGACATCTTCTATGGGGATTCCCGACTTGGCTAAGGCACCTTTAATGGCGATACTTCCCAGATCGGTCGCTGAGAGACCACTTAGTTTTCCGCCAAAACTTCCAAGGGGAGTACGTACTGCTGCAAGGATATATACTTCTTTATTCATCTCTAATTGGGTTTAGGTGAAGCTGAATAAGCCTATAGAATTACCAATCAGGCAATCCTTTTTTAGGGCGTTGCGTCGCTTTCTTTTTATTGTCTTGGATATACCGAAGTTCCGCTGCATTCAGTGATTCCAATATTTGTGAAGCTTGCTCAGGAGATAAATTCATTCCTTTCAACTTTTCGCGCATCGCTTCCATTTTTTTCTGGCGATCGGCCAAGTCGGCATCCATCTGATCGTTTCCGTTTTGGCCTGCTTCCTCGCTTTTCTGGGAGGGATTTTCCCCCTTTTGCCCTTCCTTGGCCTTATCTTCGTTGGTCTGTTCCCCGTCTTTTTGATCCGACTTTGAATCTTCCTTTTGTGAGGGGTCTTTTTGCTCCTGATTTTGTTGGTTTTGCTGCTGCTGTTCTTGGTTTTGTTCCTGCTGCTCTTCCTCCTGTTCTTGATTCAACTTTTCTTTTAAGGCCTTCAGCTTGGTATCGTTTGGATACTTCGCTAATCCATCATTTACCTCTTTAAGAGCTTGCTCTTTGGCTGTTTTCACATAGGAGCGAGCCGCACGATTGAAAAACTCTCCTGCGCTCTGCGCCTGCGCCTTTCCTGCGAAAAGCAGCAAAAAAGCCAATGCAAAGAAAATGTGATGCTTAGTTTTCATTTATTTCGACTACGTCTTTTAAACTTGTCATAAATTCTTGGTAGGCGGCTACCGTCTCGTCTTGAGCAAGAGCTGCCTCCAAAAGTGTTAACGCTTCTTTGAACCGGAATTGTTCCACCAATCGATCTGCCTCAGCTTTTTTCCGTTTGGCAAACTCTGAAGGTTCAGGTGTGTTTTCATCTTTATTCTTCCGCTCCTCATCTCTCTTTAGCCATCTAGCAAGCAATTCGTAGTTGTATCTAGCCGCCTCATTCAATGGATTTTGAATCAAGGCCGATTGAAATTTACTTAAAGCAGCCTGGTAGTCCTTTTTGTCTCCCAAGACCACTCCGCCTTGGTTGAAAGCAAAAGAGGTCAAGCGGTCATCTGTACTTTGGCTGGCTTTATCAAAGTTTGCAGCGGCTTCCTCTGGTTGATTTGCGTATTTGTAGCTGAGTCCTAAGTTAAAATCTAAGTACTCGGACACCAATTGAAACTCTTCGATAAGCACTCGGTGATCTTTGATGGATTGCGCGTATTCTGTAGCGGCATAGCTTGCAGCAGCTTGATCTATTGCTGCATTCAAACGGCTTACCCTAGTCCAAGAGGCGGGTAGAAATACTAAAATCAGGAAGATTCCCTTGATCCAGCTCATCAGAGTTTGATTGTTTTAATGGGTAAAATCATATCCACCAAGGCCAATGCAAGGGCGGCCAAGAGGAAGTAAAAATACTTGTTTGAACTAGCTTCTACCATTCGAGTAGTGGAAATACCGCCTTCCAAAGTTTCAATTGCTGAAATCAGGCCTCCCATTTCTTGCACCTGATCCGAAATTTCAAAGTATTGCCCACCTGTTTCTGCAGCGATAAATTGCAAAGGCTCACGGTTTAACTTGGTTAATGCTGGTTTTCCTGTATCAGGGTCCATAACAAGTCCATTGCCACGAGCCATTTCACCGCCTCTGTCCGTTCCAATACCTACAGCAAAGACTTTGATTCCTTGGTCAACCAATTCCTCAGCAATCCCATCTAAGTCTTCGCCAAAATGTTCTCCATCCGAAATCAAGACCACGGAACGAGATTTTTTTTCCGGACTCTGGTCATTTTGGAAACGTTCCAGGGCCATCCGAAGTGGAGTACTAAGGTCAGTACCCAAATTGGGCACCAATCCTATGGAAAGACCATCAATGTAAAGATTGGCTACGGCTTGGTCGTAGGTAAGTGGCAACTGAAGAAAAGATTCAGTGGAAAAAATAATCAGTCCCACTCTGTCTGAGGGAAAGGATTTAAGCAATTCCTTTAATTCAAATTGAATGCGTTGCAGCCTAGTTGGAGCGATGTCTGTTGCAATCATGGATTGCGAAAGATCAACGGCGATGAAAATGTCTTTGCCTTCTTCCTTCACTTCTTTGAAAGAATCTCCAATGGAAGGGCCAGCAAAGGCGATTAAAAGCAAGATAAAGTAGATGGTTCGAATGATAAGCTTGGTAAAAAGTCGCTGCTTTTCCACCTTCAACTTTCGGTTGATGGACCAAAAACGGCTCAGGTAGAACAGATACAGCAGGATGAAGATTCCAGCTAGAAGGAGCGTAAGTTTGATATCCGGATATGCCCAAATCATGGCCTGAAATTAGGAAATAAAGCTAACTTTGAATGCAGAAATTGGCCGAAATAGGGATTCCTTTTTAAAAAGAACTGTCAGAATTAACAAACATTAATGTCCCTAACTCGTTCAGGCAGTAGTTCCCAAGAATGTATCCACGAATGTTTTTAGTAAAATTTTCAGGTTTCTGCTTCTGCTTTTTTTTGGCCTTCTCGGCAATTTCCCAAGAAAAAAGCCTTTTGCAAGGCCTAGTGTTGGATGCAAATACTTCTGAACCTCTTGTGGGAGCCAATGTTTTTTGGGAAGGTCAGGCTTCCTCAGGAACTATTACCGATACAGAAGGTAGATTTTCACTACCTGTCTCAAAAATCCCAACGCAATTGCTTGTTTCCTATTTGGGATATGAGCGATCTACCCGACTCATCCAAGGTCGTGACTTAGACAAGTTGCAACGCTTTTATTTGAAGCCAGAGGATTTTTCTTTGGAAGAGGTTCTCATTCAGGAACGGAGAGGAGATGAGCAAGTCAAGAATTTAGAACTTGGCAAATCCACCCTTTCCATGGAAACCCTCCAATCACTTCCTGCGCTTTTTGGAGAAGTGGATCTGTTGCGAAGTTTACAATTGCTACCTGGGGTGAAATCAGCCGGTGAAGGCACAGCTGGGCTATTTGTACGAGGAGGATCCGCAGATCAAAATTTGGTTCAAGTGGATGGAGCTCCTGTTTACAATGCCTCTCATTTTTTTGGTATTTTCTCCGTATTTAACCCGGATGGAATCAAAAAAGTAGACTTGTACAAGGGCAACATGCCTGCAAGTTATGGAGGAAGAGCCTCCGCTTTAATTGATGTCAGCTTGAGAGAAGGCGAAACGAATCGCTTGAGTGGAGAAGGGGGAATAGGGACTATTTCTTCTCGTTTGACACTTCAAGGCCCGATTTTTGGAGAAAAATCAAACTTTTTGATCAGTGGCCGACGAACTTATGCAGACCTTTTTTTGAAACTTTCCTCCAATCCAGATATCAGAAACAACCAGCTCAATTTTTACGATTTAAATGGGAAGGCTGCCTTTATTCTGAGTGATAAAGACAAACTGTCCTTCAGTAGCTATCAAGGAAGCGATTTTTTAGGGCTTAGTGGTCAATTCGGCTTGGGCTGGAAAAATTGGGTTTCTGCAATCAACTGGAATCGAGTCAACTCGGATAGTTCCTTCTTTGATCTTCAAGGCTATCACTCTAGATACAGCTACCAAGTCAAATTTGACAATGAGGATAATGGGTTTGATTGGACCAACTCCCTCTCTGAGACGGGGGTTAAGGCCACTTGGACGCGAGTTCTAGCCTCAAAGAGTACCTTGTTTTGGGGAGTTCATGGCCAATTGTACCATTTTGCACCGTCCGATCTCAAACCTTCACCAAATAATCCGATCAACAGAAGGCAAACTCAAGGCGCACAAGGGGCACTGGGAAACGCTTTTGTAGGGCTTACTCAAGAGTTTACAGACAAGCTTAGCGGCGAACTCGGACTCCGGCAAGGAGTATATGCGCAGCTGGGTGAAGGAAAGGTGTATCAGTACCCTGGAAACGCACCCAATCCAGACGTAGATCCTTCGGATTCGCTGTTTTATGGCCCGGCTGAGGTGATGCAGCGGTATCAGGGATTGGAACCGCGAATTGCGCTTCGCTACATGCTGCGCTCAGACTTTTCGGTGAAGCTTTCCTACAATCGGAATTTCCAATACGTTCAAATCGCTTCCAATAGTTCTGCAGGACTACCTATCGATCGTTGGGTGTTGGCCGATCAATACATCCGACCAATTCAAAGTGACCAATTTTCAGTTGGCGTATTTCATAATTTTGATCAAAACAGATGGGAACTATCTGTAGAAGGGTATTACAAAAACTTGGAAAATGTAATTGACCTCCGGAATGGTGCCAGAATCTTGCTTTCTGATCAGGTGGAAACTGAGCTTTTGAGTGGTCGAGGTTGGGCTTATGGTGCGGAATTTTTGATCCGAAAAAATAAAGGAAAAACGACGGGATGGCTAGGATATACCTGGTCTCGTGCCTGGAGACAGATAGATGGAATAAGCAGAAACGAAGCCTATAATCCTCGTTTTGATCGTCCACATGATGTTTCTTTGGTCGTAAACCATCAGTTTTCCTCCTCTTGGTCAGCCGGATTTACCTTCGTTTATACTTCGGGACAGGCAGTTTCCTTCCCGGTAGGGTCCTATGTGCTGGATAACCAGCCGGTTCCGCTCTACTCAGATTACCGAAATGAAAATAGGTTTCCGGATTACCATCGACTCGATGCCTCAGTTACCTGGAAAAACCCCGATCGTGGCAGAAAGTGGAAAGGGAGTTGGAATTTTGGAGTATACAACCTCTATGGCCGAAAAAATCCATTTTCCTACGACTTTAGAGTCCTGTACAACAACCAAGTGAACTATTCTCCTGAAGACGGTGAGATTGTTTCTGCTCGTCCAGGGGTGGTGATGACTTACCTCTTTACCTTTCTTCCTTCCATCACCTACAACGTTCAATTCTGATGAAAAAAACGTGGATACTCCTGTTGATCTCTAGTTTATTCTTCTCTTGCCAAGAAGAGGTGATCTTGGATTTGGACCAAAAAGAAGGGAGGATTCCTGTAATTGAGGGCTATTGGACTGACCAAGGCATCTCCAATGAAGTAAAGATTTCCCTAGCCAAAAACTACTACGACTCGCTTGACCAAGAGTCGGTAAGGGATGCAGAAGTCTTTGTTAAGGAATTGAAGACGGGCAGAAAAATTGTTTTTCGCTATTTGGAAGCTACACGATCCTATCGGCCTAATCCATTGGAGCGAGCCATTGTAGGTGAATCCTATCAACTTAATGTGAATTGGAAGGGTCAAACCTATCAATCAGAGGGACTTATGCTAGCTCCACCAATCTTGGATTCGGTGGTTTGGAATTATGAAAAGGACCGGCCTTTTCGAGGTGAGGGGTACTACATTAAAGTTTATGGAAAGATCCCTTTTCTAGATAATAACCAGTACAGAATCCGTGTCATTGAAAACGATACCTTAAAGAACCAACGTGAAGATTACCTCTTGTTTGACGATACTTTTGGACTCCAGGTCTTCGAGAAAGGATTAGAATTAGGCTATGCCTTCCAGAAAAATGACCGAGTGAGGATGGAGTTGTATCGTTTGAATAAAGATGCTTTCGTCTACTTAAGCCAGCTGGTAAATCTTCTTTTTAGCGATGGAGGCCTATTTAGCCCTCCTCCACAAAATCCCACTTCCAACATCCGGGTTGTCAACGGAAAAGGGGAGGTGCTGGGCTATTTTGTCGTTTCCCCCGTACTTACCCGTACGGTGGTGATTGCACCCAAATAATTTTAAAAATTAATAAGTTGGTTTTAAACCTTTTTTTAAATTTATCGTAATATTACGATTGATATGGGTGTTACCAAAACAGCATTATTTGACGTGGAGCAGAACGAACTGGCAGTACTAGCCAAAGCATTGGCTCATCCTGCTCGCATCGCCATCCTTCAGTACTTAGCCGCTACCACTTCCTGCATCAATGGTACACTCGTTCAGGAATTAGGCTTGGCCCAAGCCACCATTTCTCAGCATTTGCGGGAACTTAAGGAACTGGGATTGATTTGCGGGAATATTGAGGGTACCACAGTGAATTATTGCTTGGATAGGAAGCGCTGGGAAGAAGTTCGTCTTCAATTCCAAAACTTCTTTGCGCTGCTCGCTGATAATCCTGAGGATTCCTTATGTTGTTGATCAATAGATACTTGTATTTTATACTTAAACCTTAGCTGTTATGAAACTTTCTGCAATCAAATCCGAACTCGCAAGCATGGATGAGCTATCTTTCACCTTGCCTGACGGTACTCAAGTGCCAGCACACTTTCACGTGACGGAAGTAGGTCAGGTATCTAAGCGCTACATTGACTGTGGAGGAACCATCCGCCAAGAATCAGCGATCAACTTCCAGCTCTGGGAGGATGGGGACGTAGATCACCGCCTCGCCGCCTCCAAGCTAATGGATATTATTGCGCTTGCGGAGCGAAAGCTTGCCTTGGAAGACCTAGAAGTGGATGTGGAATACCAAGGGGATACGCTAGGTCGTTACGGGCTAGAGGTGCATGCTGGAGCTTTTCACCTGGTAGCAAAGCAGACCGATTGCTTGGCAAAAGACAAATGTGGTATCCCTACCGAAAAGCCAAAGATAAGACTATCCACCGTTGCTGTAGGAGGCGTTTGTACCCCTAATTCCGGTTGCTGTTAAGCCCTAATCCATTTGCCAATGCCCCCAATGTTTTATCCTTCACTTGCCGAAACGATTGCTAATCTTCCTTTTGCAGCCATCTCCACCGAGCGCCTACGGCTTTTGGACGAGATGGCCGACTACCTGCTAGCTAAAATCAAGCAGGGAAAGGATATTCGGCTCAACTTTATTTGTACGCACAATAGCCGGAGGAGTCAATTTTCTCAAATTTGGGCACAAACCGCCGCAGCCTATTATGGAATAGAGGCGAACTGTTATTCCGGTGGAGTAGAGGTAACCGCCTTCAACCCCCGAGCTGTGGCCGCTATACAGCGGGATGGATTTAAGGTAGTGAAAAAGGAGGGAGAGAATCCAGTATATTTTATTTTTTACAGTGAGGACGAACAGCCCGTTATTGCCTTTTCAAAGGTTTATGACGATGCCATCAATGCTCCTAAAGACTTTGCTGCAGTGATGACTTGTGATCATGCCGATGAAAACTGTCCCGTAATTCCTGGTGCGGAAAAGCGATTTCCTCTCCGCTTTGAAGATCCCAAAGCCTTTGACGACAGTCCCCTAGAGGAAAAAATGTACAGCGAACGCGCTCATCAAATTGCCGCAGAATTGTTTTATCTGTTTGAAAAAGTAGCCAAGGCTACCGCTTGAGGCATTTCATTTTGAAATGAAGAGCCAATTTTTATTCTTTGATTGAATTAAACTTATTGTAAAAATGAAAACCCTACTCCGTATTGCTTTTTTATCTTTTGCGTTGGGATTATCCCTAGCTTTTACCACGTCTGTTAAGGCGCAAGAAACAGCCACCAATGTGGATGAAATGCCTTCTCCTCCAGGAGGAATGGAAGGCTTTACCCAGTACATGATCAAAAATTTGACTTACCCAACAGCTGCTAGAGAGGCAGGTACACAGGGCATGGTGGTGCTTACCTTTGTGGTAACGGCAGAGGGTAAGGTAGAAGCAGTTGAAGTGATTCGAGGCATCGGAAAAGGCTGTGACGAGGAGGCGGTTCGTGTGATCACAAATTCTGGTACTTGGACGCCCGGTAAGAAAGATGGCAAAGCAGTAGCCACCCGAATGAATCTCCCGGTGAATTTCAAATTGTAAAAACATCTCCTAACAAAAAAAGGCTTCAAAATCAGTGATTTTGAAGCCTTTTTGATTTTTAGCTATTGCACTTAATCCATGGCATTCCCGTGGAAGAGTGCGTTGAAGAAGAGTTTGTTGGTTCCATACCAAGCCCCTCTAAAGTTAGGGCTATCGAAGAAGTGAATCACACGCCCCTGACCAGATGGAGAAATGACTACGCTTGCGCTTTGCTTCAGACTTTCTAGATTGGCCTTGGAAATGTACCCTCCAAGGTGTGGATTGGCCGTGTAGCGAATGGGTGTGAGGTACTTATCCGCCGATGGCTTAATGAAGATTTCTGAATTGCGGTACACAGGCAAGGTCTTGCGGCTGTATCCATAAGCAATCGGGTGAGTTAGGTCAAGCTCGGCTAGGTAAATGCTGCCGCCCACTTCCTTGGCACCTTCGGTATCGCTACGTGTGGCAAAAGGAAGAATTGCAGGACCTTTTCCCTCATTTCCAGCCACAGCCTCCTCTTTAGTGATGCCCTTCTGGTTGAGCCAAAGGGATGCATTCTTCATCGAAATGATAGTACCACCTCGGCTTACCCAATCCTTCAGGTGGTTTACCTGGCTTTCACCAAGCGCACCATAACTTCCAGATGGAAGAATAAGCGTGTTGTAGCCATGCAGGTTGATTCGGCCAAATTGCTCTACATTCACCTTGGTAATTGGCATTCCGATTTGGTGATCTAGCAAGTTCCAGATTTCTCCTGCCTCAGAGGCATTGATTCCAGTACCCACGACTAGGACTACTTTTGGATGCTGCACGGCAGATACACTATTTGACCCAAGGTCAATTCCGCTAAGATTTAAGCCAGTTTGTACTGCATAAACTTTCTGCCCATTCTTTTGGGCCAATGTTTTGAGTTGCTGTACTACCTCTGGTTTGGCAAGGGATTGAAAGCCCATCGGAATCATCAAAGTTCCCCGTCCAAAATCCACTTTACCATCTTGGGTTTGAGAAGAGAAGTTTTGGTGCAGCGCTTCCACATGTACTCCTGCCTTCTGTAATTCAAATAGGAGTTTGGGTGCATAGTAATCTCTCCAATCAATCAAGTAGGCATAAGCATCGCCTTGAGGGAAGGTATGGGAAGCAAGCGTTATTTCCTTTAATTCTGTTCCAACTTTGGCCATAGGCGAAGAAGCGAAAGGCATGCCGTAAGCAGCAGCCATGGTCCAAGCGGAGGCATCATAGAAAACGGAGTCCGCAAACTCAGTTACGTATTCAAACATGGTTCGTACCATGCGGTACTGCGGTTGCTTGGTAGGTACTACCCAAGAAGTTCCTTTTTTGAAGTTTTGTCCAGCAGCGGTAAGGTCCGCAGTATTTTCATAAACCTTGATTTTGTGGTCGAGAAGGAACTGTAGGAAAAGTCGATTTCTGCTCGGGTCGGTTTCATCTCCAAACACGTAGTTTTTTGCCAGATCCTTGCTTCCTTCAGCCACGGCACCAGTAAAAAACTCTCGTAGGTACTCATGCATGTAAACCCTGTTGTCCAATGCAGCTTCCATCGTGGCTAGGGAGTTAACCACATGGTTGCGGATGGTAAAGGCAAAGGAAATGTCGCCACGCTGGCTGTTTTGTACATGTCCGCGGGAACTTGCGGTTTCAAATACCAAACCCAATCCTCCATGCATGTCGGGGTAGGAGGAGCCATAACCTGGGTAACTGTTGTCAAACACCTCTTTACTCCAGTACAGACTGCCAATTTTGTCCATGTACTTGGCAAAGTATTTGGCAAATTTGGGGTTGATGTCGTCGTAGTTTTTACGAGGAACTACGGGGTTTTCTGAACCATAAGGCTTGGTAGGCTCAAAGAAATAGGTACTATTGACGCCCATCTCGTGGAAATCGGTAGTCACGTTGGGGTACCACTGGTGATACCAAGCGACCTTCACTTTAGACTCTGGATGGGCTAGAGGCAACCAATCACGGTTGAGGTCAAACCAGTAATGGTTGGTACGACCTCCAGGCCAGGCTTCGTTGTGCTCGCGGTCGAGGGGATCAGCTACGGCTGGAAATCCCTTGTTGGAATTGGCCCAAAGGCTATGTCGATCTCGTCCATCCGGATTGAGTGTAGGGTCAATGTGAACGACTGAATTTTCTCTTAGGTTTTTTGCCAGGTCAGACTGGGAAGCGAGTAACCAGTAGGCGGTCAGCATGGCTGCCTCTGCAGAAGAGGGCTCGTTGCCGTGCACGCCATAGCCTTGGTGGATGATGGAGGGCATACTGCTTACCTCAGGCATGGGCTGGCTTGGATCTGCAAGTTGCAATTGCTTCTGACGGATTTGTTCTAGATTGCCCATGTGCTTGGCAGACGTGATGGTCAAGATGACCTTGGGACGGTGCTCGTGGGTGTAGCCGATGGTTTGTAACTTGGCCAGCTCACTCACCTGGTCCAAT
>CAZPKI010000021.1:0-18429 GCA_964587015.1 uncultured Limnohabitans sp. | reverse complement strand
ACGCTTGTGCGTAGCGATCTTATGTCTTTTTCTTTTCTTACCGCAAGGCATAGTTGTGCAATTTAAAGTGTTTGTAATTTGTTATAGCTGGTCCAAGTAGCCTTGAATACTCTCCAAAATCATCGGATCTTGGGTCATTTTCTTGACTAGCTCAAACTGCGCTTTTGCTTTATTTTTCTCCTTCGATTCAAAATAACTGACCCCAAGGTAAAACTGGCCCTGAATGTTTTGAGGATGTGCTTTTACCAATTCCTCGAATCGACCAATTGCTCGGTCGTATTGCCCAGACTGCATGGAGAGTATCCCCATGTTGAAAAGGCCGTCTTCATTTTTAGGATCCGCTTCCAGGATTTCTCTCAAAAGCGTGATTCCCTGCATGGGGTTGGCGGAAGACACATAGGTCATCGCTATTTTAGACTTCAAGTCGAGACGGGTTGGATCTTTTTCCAACACCTTGGTTAAGAAACTTCTGGTCTTCTCTGCCAGCATTTCTACTTTTTTCTTATCTAGTGCAAATGAAAACGCGTCGTAATTTGCTTTTCCAGCTTCCTCGATGAGAAATAAATTGTCTGGCCAAAGGGTACTTGCCTCTGTCCAATAGTAGGCAGCACTGTCAAATATTCCCTCTTCCTTGTAGATGCCTGCCAGCACCTGAGCTGCCGCTACTTTCTCCTCCACCGAGGGTGCAGTTCGAAATTGGCTGATTAGCTGCGCTGCTTGGTCTCTATTTTGGGAAGATAGGGTATTCTCATGCGATTCGGAAATGGCTGGGGAAGCTTCCGCCCCACCTTCCATTTTTGCTCCTGTAGCTTCATTATCGACGACCACCTTGGGAAGAAGATAAAGTCCAGCTACTGAAGCGATACCGATGCCGATGAGAACAACCTGTAGTTTCTTCATGCCCTTAACTCAGGCTTAGGCCTGAGTAGCCATTTGTTTAATTTTTTTGCTGTTCTTAATTTTTTCTACAAATACCTTAGAAGGTTTGAATGCAGGAATGAAATGCTCGTCTATTACAATCGCGGTATTCTTGGAAATGTTGCGCGCAATCTTCTTTGCTCTTTTCTTATTGATGAAACTTCCAAATCCTCTGACATAGATGTTATCTCCATCTGCCATGGAATCTTTTACTACTTTGAAAAACGCCTCAACTGCTTGAGTTACATCGTCTTTTTGAATTCCGGTCTTCTCGGAAATTTTAGTAATTACTTCTGCTTTAGTCACTGTGATTAAAATTTAGAAATTTCGAAATACCCTTAACAACCTATTAACCAAGTATTTTTGGGACTGCAAATGTACAAGAACCAACGCAATTAAAAAAGATATTCAAAAAAAATACCTTGGTTTGTAGTATCGCAATGAATCACAAATGAATAGCAAAGTCACTGAAAATCAATTCTTTTCAAATTCAATAATTTCTTGGTACCGAGAAAATCCTAGGAATTTACCTTGGCGCGAAACCCAAGATCCCTATAAAATTTGGCTCTCAGAAATCATTCTTCAGCAAACCCGCGTGGCACAGGGCTTGCCCTATTACGAAGCATTTTCAAAAGCTTATCCTACGGTGCAAGCGCTAGCAGAAGCACCTGAAGAGGAAGTACTCCGTCTCTGGCAGGGCTTGGGCTATTACAGCAGAGCCCGCAACCTCCATGGCTGCGCAAAGTATATTTGGAGCAAACTAGGGGGTGTTTTTCCAAATCGCTACGCTACCCTCATCCAATTGAAAGGCGTTGGCAGCTACACCGCAGCAGCAAT
Source organism: uncultured Limnohabitans sp. (assembly GCA_964587015.1). Classification (GTDB taxonomy): domain Bacteria; phylum Bacteroidota; class Bacteroidia; order Cytophagales; family Cyclobacteriaceae; genus Algoriphagus. The sequence goes on along the minus strand of CAZPKI010000021.1, from coordinate 16,674 downwards.
CGCAAGCTTCGCATTTGGGGAAGTTCAAGCAGTCGTAGATGGCAATGTGTTCCGGGTGCTCGCACGTTACTTTGGAATTGCCACAGACATTGCGAGTGGCAAAGGCAAAAAAGAATTCGAAGCACTTGCCAACCAGCTGATTCCTGAAAATTCCCCAGGTGAATTCAACCAGGCCATGATGGATTTTGGTTCCCGCTGCTGCGTACCCAAAAACCCATCCTGTGGAGAATGCCCCCTTTCCAACTCCTGCTTCGCATTTCAAAAAGGCCTCGTAAGCACTTTACCCGTAAAAATCAATAAAACTAAGGTCAAGGAACGTGTTCTCAACTACCTGGTGATTCGTTGTGGAGGTCTGGTAGTTTGGAATAAGAGAGGTGCGGGCGATATTTGGACAGGCTTGTATGATTTTCCCCTTCTCGAACAAGAATCCTTCCCATGGCAAGAAAATATTAGCCAAGAAGCGGTCCTATTTCCTAAAAAATACCGACATCTTTTGTCGCATCAACGGATACTTGGAAGCTTTTGGGAAATCGAACTTTCGCCAGATAAACGCACTGAATTGGTTCATTGGTGCCAAAAAGAGGGATTTGACTTGGTAGAGCAACAGCAAATTGACGCTCTACCCAAGCCCAAATTGATTGTTCGCTATTTGACTGATCGAGAGATTTGATTACTTTCAATATTCTAAACTTTTTAACCACTTAAAACAACATGTTATGGCAGGAGTAAACAAGGTCATTTTATTGGGACATCTAGGATCTGACCCAGAAGTGAAATATTTGGAGGGAGACAAGGTAGTAGCCAACCTAAGCCTAGCTACCTCGGAGGCTTACCAAGATCGAAATGGTAACCGAGTGGAGCAGACCGAGTGGCACGACTTGGAGCTTTGGGATCAGCAAGCAAAAATTGCTGAGAAATACCTGAAAAAGGGTTCTCAAATCTATGTGGAAGGCAAAATCAAGTCTGACAAGTGGACGGATGAGCAAGGTCAAAACCGAAAGAAAATGAAAATCAGAGTGTTAAGCTTTACCATGGTAGGCGGTAAGCCAGAAGGAATGGCGGCCAATACACCTGCAGCGAATACTGGAACAGCCGCAACGCCAAGTTCCTCCCCGGCACCTAGCGCACCCGTGGTATCTCTTGATGAGGGAGAAGATGACTTGCCCTTTTAATTGAAATACAAATCCCCTGTTCCCTTAATTCAGGGGATTTGTATAACTTTGACTCTTTATTGAACTAAACACATGGATGACCCCTACCCGAGTTACTTACTGATAGCCCAGGTTCCCTCTCTTTCATTCTCCTATTTTTTATTTAATGGGCTTGCGCTCCTCCTGCTCTTGGTGGGCTCTGCTTTGGTATCTGGTTCTGAAGTTGCCTTCTTTTCCCTCACCAAGGATGATCTCACGGATCTCAACCAAAAACATCCCGAAAAAGGGCGAGTGATCACTAGCTTATTGGCAACACCAAAAATCTTACTCAGTACAGTTCTTATTCTAAATAACCTAATCAACATCGGCATCGTCACCCTAACGACCTTTGTAACTTGGACTCTTTTTGGTACGAATGCCACAGGAATAATTATCATCCTTATCCAAACTGTTGGCGTTACGTTTGCCATCGTATTTTTTGGAGAGATTGTACCGAAAGTATACGCTAACCAAGCCAACACCCGTTTTGCATTGGCACTTGCATCTCCAATTAATTTTTTCACGCACCTTCTAAAGCCTTTTTCAGTATTTCTAATCGCATTTAGTAACCTCATAGAAAAGCGCGTTCAACAAAAAGGATATTCACTTTCCGTAGATGAATTAAATCAAGCTTTGGAATTGACCACCGAGGACACCCCTGAAGAAGAAAAAGAAATCCTTCGTGGCATCGTGAATTTTGGTACGCTCAACGTCCGCCAGGTCATGAAAAGCCGCATGGAAATCTCCGCCATAGATGTTGAAATTGATTTCCATGAACTGATGGACAAAGTCAACAAAAGTGGCTACTCTAGAATCCCAGTATATGAAGAGACAATAGACCGTATTCTAGGAATTCTTTACATCAAGGATTTACTCCCGCACATCGAAAAAGATGAGACCTTCGAGTGGAAATCGTTGATTCGAAAGAGCTTCTTCGTTCCCGAAAACAAAAAAGCAGACTCCCTCCTCAAGGATTTTCAAAAAATGCGGGTGCACATGGCTATCGTTGTGGATGAATATGGCGGCACCTCTGGATTGGTCACTTTAGAAGACTTAATTGAAGAGATTATTGGAGAAATAAACGATGAATTTGACGATACAGATACCCTGTTTTTTCAGGAGATCGATGTGGACACCTTTATTTTCGAAGGGAAGGTTTCACTCAATGATTTTTGCAAAAAACTAGATTTAGATACGCAAATCTTCGATGAAGTAAAAGGTGAAAGCGAGTCTCTTGGTGGCTTGCTCCTTGAGCTGAACTCAAAGCTACCCAAGAACGGGGCAAAAATCCGCTTCAAAGATTTTGAGTTTACCATCTTGGCTGTGGACACTCGAAAAATCAAAAAAGTAAAAGTCTACCTAAACGGAGGAGAAAAAGACAGTACATCTCCATTTACAGACTAAATTTTTTATTTGGTTAATCCCAAATACTACTGCTCATTTATTGGGAGTATTGCCTTACAAAAAAAGGAATCCTCCTATTTTTCCCAGTTACACAAAATAATTCTCTTCCGAAGTAAAAAAACTACAATTGAGCATAAAATCTTCCTTTTTTTTGAAATAAGGAAGATTCTTTTTTTGTAAAGCCTAATTCTCTACCCCTATTTTTTACCTTATTTTTAATAAAAAAGATTTTTTTAAATCATTTCAGCATGTTTATGGGTTATAAATTATGCTTATTTTAAAAAAATCAGTAATTTTTACGTTTCAAACCTATTAAACTTATAAAAATGGAGCAAGGGTTATATCGGCAGGAGTTTGAGCACGATTCCTGCGGTATCGGAGCAATAGTAGACCTCACTAATGAACCTTCACATGAAACCATTAGTGGAGCTTTGTATATGCTCAGCAACATGGAACATCGTGGAGGGCGAGGAGCTGACCCCAAAACAGGTGATGGAGCAGGAATTTCCATCCAAATCCCACACCAGTTTCTTCAAGAAGTCACTGCACGCACCGAGATCCAGTTGCCCGCACCAGGAGAATTTGGTTTGGGGATGACTTTTTTCCCAAACAACAAGCAGCTCTATACCAAAGCAAAATCATTACTCAATCAACTCATCGAAGAATTGGACTTTGAGTTGATTGGCTATCGAAAGGTTCCTGTTGATGAAACCATCCCTGGTTCAAGTGCGCTAGAAGTGATGCCAATTATTGAACAGGTATTTGTTCGCCACAAGGATGGACTCCAAGGCCTTGACCTAGAGCGGAAGCTTTACGTACTTCGAAATTATGCTAGCTCCAAAATCAACGCAGAGATCCCTGGAGTTAATCAAGCTTTCTACTTTGCAAGCTTCAGCTCCTTGACGGTGGTCTATAAAGGTCAGCTTCGAACCGACCAGGTATTGCCGTTTTTTAAAGACCTACAAAATCCAGGCATTGCCTCTGCCTTTGCTATCGTTCACTCCAGATTTAGCACCAATACCTTCCCCAATTGGAGGCTAGCACAGCCCTTTCGATACCTCTCCCATAACGGAGAAATCAATACCATTCGAGGCAATTTGAACAAAATGAAGTCCAAAGAGGCCTTGATGAAGTCGACTTTGTTTAGCCCTGAAGAGCTGGCAATGCTGATGCCCATCACCAACAAACTCAATTCCGACTCAGCCAATTTGGATGCCATGGTGGAACTACTTACCCTTAGTGGGAGGAGCCTGCCGCATGCGATGATGATGCTCGTGCCGGAAGCTTGGCAGGACAACGAGGTAATGGACAAGGAGCGAGCTGCATTTTATAAATTTCACGCCTCCTTGGTAGAGCCCTGGGATGGTCCTGCCGCCCTATTATTTACCGATGGCAAATCGGTAGGCGCCACACTGGATCGAAATGGACTTCGTCCACTTCGCTATTTCATCACAAAAGACCAACGCCTAATCCTCTCCTCTGAGGCTGGAGCGCTACCTATCCGAGAAGCAACGATCACTCAAAAAGGAAGAATTAGCCCTGGACGAATGCTTTGGGCAGATTTAGAGAAAGGAAAGGTCCTTCTCGACGATGAAGTCAAAGGAGAGATTTGCAGAAGACAACCTTACGAAAAATGGGTGAATGAGCAGCGAACCAAACTCAGGCTTGTTCCAGAGCCCGAAGAACTTAGCTATGCCTACCAGACAGCGGAGATTCATCAACGTCAAACTATTTTCGGCTACACTTCTGAAGAGCTAAAAGTGATTTTAGCCCCGCTAGGGAATGAGGGTCAGGAAGCAGTAGGATCAATGGGAGCAGACACCCCACTGGCAGTGCTTTCCAAACAAAGCCAGCACATTTCGAATTACTTCAAACAGCTTTTTGCCCAAGTAAGTAATCCTCCAATCGACCCCATTCGAGAGCGCTTGGTCATGTCCCTTTTCACTCGAATTGGGGAAGGCCACAATATTTTGGAAGAAAGCCCCCAGCATACCAAACAGATCCACATTTCCCAACCTGTGCTGCTCAATGCAGACTTGGAAAAAATCACCCGACTCGAGCACCTAGGCTACCGAACGAAGCGCCTGTTTGGACATTTTGTGGCAGACCACCAGCCTGGAAGACTTTTGGAGGCATTGGATCTGCTGTGCCAAGAAGCTGAGGATGCAATTTTGATTGAAGGGAAAAATGTCATTATCCTTTCAGATAGAGACAGCTCTGAAAATCGTGCCCCCATCCCCTCGCTTCTCGCTATTGGAGCTGTGCATCAGCATCTGGTCAAGAAAAAAATTCGTACGCGCGCAGGCTTAGTCCTTGAATCTGGAGATATCCGGGAAGTGCACCACTTCGCCACCGCAATTGGCTACGGCGTATCGGCCATCAACCCCTATTTGGCCCTTGAATCCCTCTTGGATCTCCATCGTAAAGGAGAACTCCCAGGAGCCAAGGATGAGAAAACAGTCCTCAGCAACTACCAAAAAGGGATTGGCAAAGGGCTACTCAAGGTGCTTTCCAAAATGGGAATCTCTACTCTCCAATCGTACCAGGGCGCACAGATTTTTGAAGCGATAGGGCTAGGTCCTGAGGTGATGGATCGCTGCTTTAAAGGCACCACCTCACGAATTAGTGGAATTTCCTTCGATGAACTAGCGGAAGAGGTATTGATTCGCCACCGTGCAGCTTACCTTACCCATGAAGGCGTGTTGGAAACAGGGGGTGTTTACCAGTGGAAAAGAAGGGGAGAAAAACACCTGTTTAATCCAGAAACCATTCACCTACTCCAAAAATCTACCCGAATGGGGGATTATGCACTGTATCAAAAATTTGCCTCAAAAATTAACGAGCAAAGCCATGATGCAATGACATTGAGGGGCTTGTTTGAGTTTAAAAAGCAAATATCCATTCCCCTAGAGGAAGTGGAGCCCGTAGAAAAAATCATGAAGCGCTTCGCTACAGGAGCGATGTCCTTTGGTTCCATCTCCCATGAAGCGCATACCACTCTCGCTATTGCCATGAACCGGATTGGGGCCAAAAGTAATTCGGGTGAAGGTGGAGAGGATGAGCAGAGATATGAAAAAAAAGCAAACGGAGATTGGGAACGATCTGCAATCAAGCAGGTAGCATCTGGCCGCTTTGGAGTCACTTCCCATTACTTGACGCATGCAGCCGAACTTCAAATCAAGATGGCACAAGGCGCAAAGCCTGGAGAAGGAGGGCAACTTCCGGGACATAAAGTGGACGACTGGATTGGCCGCGTACGCCATGCCACTCCAGGAGTAGGCTTAATTTCCCCGCCTCCACACCACGACATTTACTCCATTGAAGATTTGGCACAGTTGATTTACGATCTAAAAAATGCCAATCGAACAGCTCGAATCAATGTTAAATTAGTTTCACAAGCAGGAGTAGGTACCGTCGCTGCAGGCGTAGCCAAAGCCATGACAGATGTAATCCTGATTTCTGGCGCAGATGGAGGTACCGGAGCATCTCCCTTGAGCTCGATTCGTCATGCTGGACTACCTTGGGAACTTGGGCTCTCTGAAGCACACCAAACCCTTGTCAAAAATAACCTACGGAGTCGCGTGGTACTGCAAACAGATGGGCAACTGCGAACAGGTAGAGACCTTGCCATTGCTACGCTTTTGGGTGCTGAAGAATGGGGCATTGCTACTGGAGCACTTGTGGCTGAAGGATGCATCATGATGCGCAAGTGCCACCTCAACACCTGCCCTGTTGGTATCGCTACCCAGGACCCAGAGCTGAGAAAACTATTTACAGGCGACCCCGACCATGTCGTCAACTATTTCAAATTTATTGTGCAAGACCTTCGGGAGATCATGGCCTCCCTTGGCTTCCGTACCATCGATGAGATGGTAGGCCAAAGCCAAGTCTTGCAAGCCAGCACCCGACTCAAACACTGGAAATGGGATAAGTTGGACCTTTCTCCAATATTCCATAAAGTAGAAGTGCCAAGTCATGTAGGGATTTACAAGCAAATCGACCAGGAGGTTTCCTTGGACGATGTGCTAGACCGAAAGTTGATCGCTAAAGCTACTCCTGCTTTGGAACAAGCCATCCCAATTCAGGGACACTTTGATATCAAAAATACCGACCGCTCTGTAGGGGCTATGCTCTCCAATGAGATCTCCAAAATCTACGGAAGCGTAGGTCTTCCCGAAGACAGCATCCACCTTACCTTCAGTGGTTCGGCTGGACAGACTTTTGGTGGGTTCCTTGCCCGAGGGGTAAACTTTGAGCTGGAGGGTGAAGCGAATGATTACTTTGGAAAAGGCTTATCTGGAGGCAGGTTGATCATTTACCCAAGTAGAAATGCCCGATTCAAAGCCGAAGAAAATATCCTGATCGGCAATGTAGCCTTCTATGGCGCCACCTCAGGGGAAGCCTTTATCAATGGCAAAGGTGGAGAGCGCTTTTGCGTGCGTAACTCTGGCGTCAAAGCTGTAATTGAAGGGATTGGTGACCATGGATGCGAATACATGACCGGGGGATTGCTCGTCAACCTTGGTGAAATCGGCAGAAATTTTGGAGCTGGAATGAGCGGTGGAATAGCCTATATCTTGCAGGAATACCAATCCGAAATCAATCGGGAATTGGTAGATCTAGATCCTTTGGATGAACATGATTTTGATACCCTTTACAGTTACCTGAAGCGACATCTGGCATTTACCCGAAGTGCCTTGGCTCAAGCGTACTTGGATAATTGGGAAATCACCAAAACCAAGTTTATCAAAGTAATGCCGAGAGACTACAAAGCGGTATTGGCAAAAAGATCAGAACAACAAGAACGAACATTCGCATAATATGGGTGCCAAAGACGGATTTTTAAACTACAATCGAGAAACCCCTTCCAGCCGTGATCCACAAGTACGGCTTGGGGATTACAAGGAGATTTATACGCCATTTTCTGAAAAGCAGTTACACAACCAGGCAGCTCGCTGCATGGACTGTGGAGTGCCTTTTTGCCACCATGGCTGCCCACTCGGAAATGTGATCCCTGAATTTAACGATGCGGTCTACCAGGAAAATTGGCCTCAGGCCATCCGCATCCTGAAGAGTACAAACAACTTCCCCGAATTTACGGGTAGAATTTGTCCTGCTCCTTGTGAAGCAAGCTGTGTGCTAGGAATCAATAAGGATCCAGTGGCTATCGAGTTGATTGAAAAGAACATTGTTGAGAAAGCCTATGATCTTGGCCTAATTGCCCCTTCCCCTCCAAAAGTGCGAACAGGAAAGCGCGTGGCAGTAATTGGTTCTGGTCCTGCAGGTCTTGCTGCTGCAGACCAACTTAATCAGGCAGGACATGAAGTGACGCTTTTTGAAAAAAATGCCAAAATTGGCGGGCTTCTTCGCTATGGTATACCAGATTTTAAGTTGGAAAAATGGGTGATTGATCGGAGAATCTCCTTGATGGAAGAAGAGGGGGTCCAGTTTAGTACCCAAACGGAAATAGGCTCAACTTTGGCAGCTGAAGAAGTACTGAAAAACTTCGATGCAGTAGTTTTGTCTGTAGGCGCCCAAAAACCCCGAGGACTTTCTATTCCCGGAAGCACACTTAAAGGAGTTCACTTTGCAATGGACTTCCTTGCCCCACAAAATCAAGTGATCGGCGGAGAAGTAGCAGAAAATCCAATCTCGGCAACCGACAAAAATGTGCTCGTCATTGGAGGTGGAGATACTGGAAGTGACTGCATTGGAACCTCCAGAAGACATGGAGCCAGGCAAGTCATCCAGTTGGAATTGCTTCCCAAACCACCCGTAAAGCGAACCACTTCTAATCCTTGGCCGGAGTGGCCCATGACCTTGCGAACTTCCAGTTCACATGAGGAGGGTGCTGAGCGCCTCTTCTCTGTGCTTACCAAAGAATTTGTAGGCAACGAAAAGGGGGAAGTAACCGGACTAGTAGTGGTAGATATAACTTGGAAAGATGCCGGAGGGAGGATGACTTATGAGGTTGTAAAAGGTACAGAGCGGACCATCGCCTGTGATTTGGCCTTCCTGGCTATTGGATATGTAGGTCCAGGACAAACCGATTTATTAAGCAGTTTTGGGGTAGAACTTCTTGAAAACCAGCTCCCCAAATCCAAGCAGTATGCCAGTTCAAACCCAAAAGTATTTCTTGCAGGAGACATGCGAAGGGGACAATCTCTAGTCGTCTGGGCCATCTCAGAAGGCAGAGAAGCTGCAGTTCAGGTAGACAGCTTTTTGATGGGAAGTTCTTCCTTGCCTAAAAAAGACGCCTCCTATTTTGAAGTAGAAGAACAGCGCGAACAAGTTTAATTCTAGTCAAAAACAAAAAAGGGCCACATTACAGTGACCCTTTTTTTGTTAACGCCCTCCCCGAAATCTAGGCCTTCCTCTACTGTGTCGCTCATGCCCCTCTCCAGCATGGCCGGTCATTCGCTGTTTTAGTGCTTCCTTCCGCTGCTCCCAAATCGTTTTTTGCTCTTCTGACAGGATTGCTGCAATTTTTTTTTCTTGCTCCATTCTGAATTTCTTTTGAGCTTCAAACTCTTCTTTTCGCTTTTGAATAAGCTCCTCCTGCCTAGTAGCATTTTCAAGTACCACTTTGCTTACCTGCTTTTTCTGCTCTTCGGTAAGCTTCAGTTCTTCCGCCATTCGATTGCTCATCTTTTCTGCGCGCTCCAAGGCACTTAGTTCTCGGAAGTTTTTCTTCTGGTGTTGCGCAGACAGCCCAAGACTGATACAGGTCATGACTGCTGCTCCAAGAATCCATTTTTTCATCTTTTCATTGGTTTGTTTCGAAATTTAGACCTCGAAATGTCCCATAGGTTTAATCTAATCTTTGGACTCATTTTTTGAATTCCTTCTTTTTTGTTGGTTAGAACTTTCCCTCCGCCCTAAAAATGCCCTTCGTCAGCTAAAAGAAATTGCTATTTTTGTTTCCTATAAACAGCATATCCATGGGAAGAGCATTTGAATTCAGAAAAGAGCGAAAATTCAAGCGTTGGGACAAGATGTCCAAGGTATTTACCCGACTAGGGAAGGAAATCGTCATGGCCGTGAAGGTGGGCGGACCGGACCCATCTAGTAATGCCAAACTTAGGACTGTCATCCAAAACGCCAAAGGTGCGCAAATGCCGAAAGATCGTATCGAAGGGGCGATCAAGCGAGCTTCAAATAAGGATGAAAAAGACTACGAAGAAGTAGTATATGAGGGCTATGGTCCCTTTGGAATCGCCTTTATTGTGGAAACTTCCACAGACAATACCAATCGAACCGTGGCTAACGTACGGTCCTACTTTGCCAAAGCAGGAGGCTCCATGGGTACTTCAGGATCTGTTAGCTTTATGTTTGAGCACAAAGCAGTATTCCGTTTTGCTAAAGCAGCATACGACCTAGAAGAGCTCGAATTGGAATTGATCGATTTTGGACTCACTGAAATTGCAGAGAATGAGGGGGAGATTTTTGCTTACACCGAATTTGAGGACTTTGGCTTGATGCAAAAAGCCTTGGAAGACCGAAATATCGAAGTCATTTCAGCAGATTTCCAACGCTTTCCTACTACGCTTACCGAATTAACGGAAGAGCAGGAAGAGATCATCAACAAACTTATCGATCGTCTGGAAGAGGACGATGATGTCAACCAGGTATTTACCAATATGGCTTAAGGCCTTGGCTACAAATCCCGAGACCCAATCCAATCCCCTGCGAATAATCGTAGGTAGCAAAAACCCTGTAAAAGTGGGTTGTACCCGAGAGGCCTTTACCCAAGCATTTGGAAACGTGGGTTTGGTGGAGGGTGTTGATGCCCTTTCAAATATCCAAGCACAGCCGCGCTCTGAAGAGGAAACCCTCCTTGGTGCCAAAAATCGCGCTACCCATGCCAAATCTCTTGTTCCCGAGGCAGACTATTGGGTAGGAATTGAAGGCGGGGTGGATGAAGACACACAAGGGATGTATGCTTTTGCTTGGATCTATGTGCTGCACCGCTCGGGCAAATCCAGCCAATCCAAGACAGGCACTTTTTACTTACCCCCACGGGTAGTCGCCTTGATTCAGGATGGGATGGAATTGGGCCATGCCGATGATTTGGTATTTCAAGCGCAAAACTCCAAGCAACAGGGAGGATCTGTCGGGCTACTTACGCATGGACTCATCACACGGGAAGGGTATTACCAACAGGCAATGGTGTTGGCATTGATTCCTTTTTTGAACGAATCCTTGTATCCTGCGGGTTAGCAGCTTTGGTTGCTAACTAGTACTACTTTTTATTCAGGTTATCCAAAAATTGATTGAGGGAAACCTTCCAGTCGGGGTGGGCGTCCCAGGTAGATCCGAGGTAAAGTTCCTCACGAACTAAAAAACGGATGTAAAATTTCACCACCGTTTTAGCTCCCTCCTCTCCTGAAATCGGTTCAAGACCCATGCTTTTCATCAGGTCTGCTTGCCTTCCTTCCACCTTAACAAGTAAAAATTGAATCTGGTCCGCCAGTAGCTCTTGATTGGTCTTCGTTTCCACCAGCCAGGCCACCTTATGAGGATACTTGCTTGAAAAAATTTCCTCAAGCCCGACTTTTTGAGCACTCTGCTCGGCTAGAAGGGTTTCAGGGGATTTCCCAAAGACCTCGTATCGGAAGCTGTTGATCGGACCATTGATGGCAGAAGTTCCTTCCAGTGGAATCCCTAAACGAAAGACGTCAAGGTTTAGCGGATTTCTAGAAATCCACTTTTGAGAATTGGCAGCCACTGATTGAGGGCCTAAAGTAGGAAACTCTGCCAAGTCAGCAACTAGCAAATTTTTAGTAGGCATTGCAGCTCCAATGGTGGCAAACTGCTGAGCGGCAGTTTTCCAATCCTTTCCAGAAATTCCGTAAAGGGAAGTGCTTTCAATAATTTTTCCATCCCCAGAAAATTTTCCCACCTGAATACTTACCTGCTCCTTTTGTCGGGTAATCAAGACCACATTTTGGATTTGACGCTCCAAGAAAGCCTTGGCATACACTGCCTGCAAGGCGGTAGACAAGGCTACCTGTTCGAGTTCAAAATACCCTACTGGATCTCCTCCAGCACGCACCAAATCCGGGTGGATGCTATCGGCAAGTGCTTGCCAAGTGATTATTGGCAAAGCGCCGGGATCGTTCGATACCAATACAATGGACTTTCCTTCGAAAAAGGAAGGGGGTAAAGTCCCCTGACCGTAAGAAAGGAGCGAACAAAAAAGAAATAAAAAAACTGCGTAGCTATATTTCATAAAATTTCTGAGGGATTGAACCCAAGGACTGTATTTTTACAGCAGTACTTCACTAATACTTATTCTGATGCATTTCCTACAACGCAAATTAGGTACAATAATTTTAGTTCTTGCCTCCTTTACTGGCTCATTTGCCCAAGAAATTGATGGCAAAAAACTTCTCTCCCATTTGGAATACTTATCCTCGGATGCACTTGAGGGCAGAAAACCTCTGAGTAAGGGCAGCGATATGGCTCAAAAGTACCTCTTAAAAGAGCTTACTGACTTGAAATTGGTCGAACCACTTTATCCGGAGTTTATTCAAAAGTTCTCATTTGAAGACCGACGAACAAAAAAAATGTTGGTGGATGCAGCGAATATTGTGGTTTTTATTCCTGGAAAATCCTCCAAAAAAGTGATTGTAGTTACTGCCCATTACGATCATGTGGGTATTGGAAGGCCCAATGCAGCGGGGGATTCGATTTACAATGGAACGGATGATAACGCATCGGGCACAGCTGCCTTGTTGGTTTTAGCAGAATATTTTTCGAAAAATCGCCCCCAGCACGGCATGTTATTTGCCGCATTGGATGCAGAAGAGATGGGGCTTCAAGGTGCAAAAGCCTTGGTGAACGATTTCCCCTATCCCCTAGAGCAAATCTTACTTAATGTGAATATGGACATGCTATCCCGAAGCGATTCAAAGGAAGTATTCGTTTCAGGAACCTCCTACTATCCACAGTTCAAAACAATATTGGAAAAAATTCCAAGTGAGACAGGTTCAGTCCTTCGCTTTGGCCATGATATTCCAGGCACGGGGGCAGAGGACTGGACTAGATCTTCAGATCATGGTGCTTTCTTTGAAAAGAAAGTCCCTCACTTGTATTTCGGAGTAGAGGACCATGTGGATTACCATCAGCCAAGCGATTCATTTGCAGGGATCCATCCTGCCTTCTACCAGGCCACTGTTCGCTTAATTTTAAAATCACTACTTGCTTTGGATGCTGCTCTTCTCGAAAAGCGCTAAACTTACCCAATTAATTCCCCAAATTTTATACACTTGTCTAAACCTGACTTCATCACAAGACTTCTGATTTTCAGACTTCGGCACATGAGTAATCAGACCTTCATTCTGATTCTCAGTGGATGTATTGGGGTATTTTCTGGATTGGCTGCAGTACTGCTCAAAACAGGGGTGCACACCATCCAGACTTTTTTGACGGAAGATTTTTATCCTTCCTATGCCAACTTCATGTACATCATTTATCCCATGATTGGTATTTCAGCTGCCTTTTTATTGGGAAAATATGTGTTGAAGGATTTGGGCGGACATGGGATTCCGGATGTATTATTTAACATATCCAAAAAGTCCAGCCTCATTCCCCGCGTAAAAATTTTCAGCAGGGTCCTCACTTCTTCGCTTACAGTAGGCTTTGGAGGCTCTGTAGGTTTGGAGGCACCTATGGTAATGACGGGCTCAGCAATCGGATCGAATGTAGGTTCCTTGATGCATTTGAGTGCCAAAAAAAGAACCTTACTGATTGGCTGCGGTGCTGCAGGGGCCATTTCGGCGATTTTCGGAGCGCCTATTGGGGCGGTTATTTTTGCAATTGAGGTAATATTGATGGAAATAAGCACTGCAAGCTTTATTCCATTGCTACTTGCTTCTGTTACAGGTTCATTGACCTCTATGCTCCTCATTGGGGAAGATTCCCTTTTCACTTTCAACTTGCAAGAGAATTTTCAGGCGGCTCACATGCCCTACTATTTGCTTTTAGGAATCATCACGGGAATGGTATCCCTTTATTTTAGTAAAACCGTACTGGTTACTGAAAAATTAATGGCGGCATTGGGGAGCTATTGGGTTCGCATTCTTTGTGGGGGAGCCATTTTGGGTTTGATTGTCTTTCTTCTGCCTCCAATTTATGGAGAAGGCTATGATACCTTGAATATTCTAATCGAAGGAAATGCAACACGGGTACTGGAAAAAAGCCCCTTCTTTTCTTCGCTGGAGGACTCGCAAATCGTGTTGCTTTTTCTAATGGGAGTCATTTTGATAAAACCCATTGCATCGGCAATTACGATAGGTGCTGGCGGTAGTGGTGGTATTTTTGCCCCTTCTCTTTTTGTGGGAGGAATTACGGGATTTCTATTTGCTTACTCCAAAAATTTAATGGGTTTTCACATCGACCTTCCATTGGCTCATTTTGTGCTCGTGGCGATGTGTGGAGTGATGGCAGGGGTACAACATTCCCCACTGTCCGCTATATTTTTGATTGCAGAGATTACTGGTGGCTACGAATTGTTTGTTCCATTGATGTTTGTTTCTGCCATTTCCTACATTACCAAAACCTACTTTCAAAAAGACAGCATTTATACCTTGCAGCTAAAAGCGCAGGGTAAATACCTGCCAGAGACAAAAGATGAAGAGTTATTAGATACCATCTCCATCACCCAGGTGATAGAAAAAGATTTGCTGCCCATACATCCGGATGCCCAGCTGACCGATTTGATCGAGTTAGTCAAGCTTTCCAAACGAAATATTTTCCCTGTTGTGGATACCGCAAAAGCTCTACAGGGAATCGTAACCTTGGATGATATCCGAAACATCATGTTTGATGTGGAAAAGCAAAAAAATATCCGTGTTAGGCAACTCATGCATAGTCCTCCAGAAATCCTATTTTCAACAGAAAATATGCAATCGGCCATGGAAAAGTTTGAACGATCCGGCGCATGGAATCTTCCAGTAGTTGAAAATAACACCTATTTGGGCTTTGTGTCCAAGGCTAAAATCTTCAATGCTTACCGCAAAAAGTTGCAGCGACAAAAAGAAGAATAATCACCGATTTAAAATAAAATTTGGAAGCTAAAATTATCCACTTTTGTCACAGCATTTAGAGTTGATAATCATTTAGTTAACGAAGATTATCCACAAAGTGGATTTCTTAAAAATCGATTTAACTTATTGATTTCTAATATTTTATATGTTAATTTAATATGAATGTGGATAAATTATTGAAATTGTGGATAAATTTTTCTTGCATTTTTTAATCTGCTTTAATTCTGCTTTGAAGGGCATTTTAAAAGAAATATGTCACAAGAAATCTTCAAAAAATCAGGGGAATTTTAAGGCCAATTTTTGGGCCAAATTAAAATTAAATTTGGCCGCTGGCTTGCCAACCAGCGAAGGGAACAACAAAAAACCTAGACAAGAACCTTCTCAAAATTCTTATCTAGGTTTAATCCTAATTTAACTTTTAATTTTCAAAATTATTTTCCAAAACCCGTAGGAGAGAGATTACTCATCTGCCTCATGATCCAGCTTTGTCTATTCTTAATGTAGGAGGTTGGCCTTGCTGGACTCCAGCGTCTAGGATTAGGCAATACCGCAGCGATCAATGCTGCCTGCCCCTTTGTGAGCTTGGAGGAACTCTTATTAAAAAAGGTTTGAGAAGCGGCTTCAATCCCATAGATTCCATCGCCCATCTCAATGACATTTAGGTA
The DNA here is from genome assembly GCA_964587015.1 of uncultured Limnohabitans sp. GTDB lineage: Bacteria > Bacteroidota > Bacteroidia > Cytophagales > Cyclobacteriaceae > Algoriphagus. The sequence continues at coordinate 1,365 of CAZPKI010000021.1, read as the reverse complement.
CACCTCAAGGATTCGTTCTTTGGACCAAAAAATTTCAATCAAGACTGTGAAGTAGGCCTCAAAGGCTTTTCGAACGTAACTTCTTGAGGGCCATAGAAACACATTTTTTGCAGTTTGCTGCGTAATCGTACTTGCCCCCTTCACTCGCTTATTCTTTTTATTCCCTTCCCAAGCTTTCTTTAAAGATTTGAAATCAAATCCAAAATGCTTCATAAACGTCTGATCCTCTGCACCTACTACTGCTTGAGGGGCATGCCGAGACATTTCTGAAATAGGAACCCAATCCTTAACCAAGCGAACTTCTTTTTCTGGATCAATTGCCTGTTCCACCAATCGAATTACCATCAAAGGAGTGATGGGCACCGGCACAAATCGGTATAAAATGACTAATCCAATTGAAAGTCCTAGAAACCACAAGGAAGTCTTCCAAATTAATTTTCCAATCCAACGAATCGCTTTCATCTTACGAATTAAAGGGTAGCTTTTGCCTGTACAAATTGGTAGAAAAAAATGGCATTTTCATCTTTCCCTAATTTTTCTAAATCTTCCTCCATTTTTTCCACTGCAGAGGGCGTACCTACCCCCTCAGCTAACAAGGCAGGTGCCGCACTTTTAAGGAGCTCCTTCCAATATTCCGTCACTGCTTTTCTTTTTTCGCCACTTCTGGCATCCAGGTAAAATCCATCAAAGCGGGTGGTACAAGCGGAAAATCCCGCCTCCCTCATCAGATTTCCCAATTCGATCCCCACATCAGGGTTTCCACCAATCACTCGTTGAAAGTTGCTCATTAGCTCCACATAGCGCTGTAGATGGGAGAATCCCGGGGAAACATACAAGCTTGAGTTAAATACTTCCGTTACATACACCCGCGCACTAGGTAGAAGATGCTCCTTAAGCCTTGCCAATAGCTGAATCGGGGAAGGGACATGCTCCAAGGTCCAACACACAAAGGCAGCATCAAATCGAGCTTCAAGCTGAAGTGCACAACCATCCTGCTCCACAAAACGAACACGATCTCCAAATGACACCAAATTGATTCGTGCTTGCGCTAGCTGAACCGCTGAAGAATCCACACAGGTGATCTGGAGGTCAGGAAATCTTTCTAGCAGAATACGGGTTTGAGCACCCACTCCGCTGCCTACTTCCAGCAGCTTCCTACAGCCACTGAAGTCCAGCTCCTTGTACACCATGGGCGCTAAGAACTCAGCTTGCTCCTTTAGGCGCAACTGCTCTTCCGAATCAAAACCATGCACATAGTTTGCCATTGATAAAAAGTAAGTGGGGTTGAGGTACTAGAAAGGACGAAGATCAAACTTTTTTAAAGATTGAAAAATTCACTTCCTTACTTTTTCCTATTTTCGACTT
>CAZPKI010000020.1:0-18997 GCA_964587015.1 uncultured Limnohabitans sp. | reverse complement strand
AAAAGACCGAAACCCAAAATTACCCATGCGAAAGCCTGCCTTGTCCTTATCCCAAATCATCAACATGAATGTTGGTTTTTTTGGGATCCAATATAGTTTTGGACTTCAGCAAAGTGCTGTCAATCCCATTTACGACATGCTGGGCGCGGCTCCAGATGAGATTCCCCTGCTCAACCTAGCTGGACCAATGACAGGGCTATTGATACAACCCATCATCGGTGCGCTCAGTGATAGCACTTGGAGCGATCGCTACGGGAGACGAAAGCCCTTTTTCTTTATTGGGGCGCTACTTTGCAGTATCTGCTTATTTTTCTATCCTTTCAGCAGTTCCTTGTGGATGGCCGCAGGCTTGCTTTGGGTACTTGATGCCGCCAACAATACCGCCATGGAGCCTTACCGTGCCTTGATTGCTGATTCCTTGCCCGAGGAGCAGTACGGCAAAGGCTTCCTGACTCAAAGTTTCTTCACCGGCCTAGGCATTACGCTAGCCAATCTATCCCTCTTCTTTTTTCAAATCTACTTCAAAGGAAGCTGGGGTGCCCTCCCCGTTTGGGTGTATGCCTCCTTCTTCTTGGGAACGGTCTGCTCCATCACTTCTGTGCTTTGGAGCATGTCTAAAACACCCGAATACCCACCCTCTGAAGTCGAGCTTGCAGCCCTGAAGATTCGCAACCAGGGCATGCCTCATCCGGCGATTCAGTTTTTTCTATCCATCCTGAGTACCTTGGTAGCCTATGCCGTGTTTTTAATCCTTTTACCTTTTACGCTAGTTGATCGTGGCCTGATTCGCAAAGTGCTTTCTTGGGTGGACAGCAAGCCGGCTTTGCGCGTGCTTTTTGCGCAAAACCTAGAGATCTTGGAGGCAATTTTAGTCATGCCTTCCGTGATGTGGAAATTGGCCTTGGTGTACCTCTTTCAATGGTATGCGCTGTTTTGCTACTGGCAAAATTCCGCCAAGAGTATCGCCCTTTCCGTGTGGAAAGTAACGCCCTCCTCTGATCCTGTCGCCTACCAGGAAGCAGTGGGTTGGGCCGGTTTGGTGAATGGCTGGTACAACATTGTGACCTTCCTTTCTGCCTTCTTCTTAGTGACGCTGGCCCAAAAATACGGGGCCAAGCGAGTACACTTTATTTGCTTGTTGCTTGCTGGAATCGGCTTGTTGATTTTCCCAATGCTGGAAAACAAGTATGCCTTATTTATTCCCATGACTGGTTTTGGCATTGCCTGGGCGAGCATGATGGGGATTCCGTACCTCTTGGTGGTCAACGAAATTCCCAAAGAACGCTACGGCGTGTACATGGGCATCATCAACATGATGATCGTAATCCCCATGATCTTCCAGACGCTGACCTTTGGCTATATCTCCAAAAACTTCTTGAACAACGATGCGGGGCAGGCCATCCTCTTTGGAGGGGTATTGCTGCTGATCGCTGCGGTGGCTACGCTGCGGATCAAAGGAAGTAAAACCACCGCTTCGCTATCACAAGCCCCTTCAGGACATTAACCTATTCCAATCACCACCACCTTAGCCTACACCCATGTCGGTAGAAATCACGCGTACAGAAAAAATTAACCAACTTTTCCAGGCCCATTCTCTAGATACTCAGGGAGCAGATCGGGATTTTGTAACCCGGTTTCATAGCAGCCTTCCCAAAATTCAGGGCCTATTCCAAGAACTTTACGGGGCTTATGAGGAAGCCGAATCTCAGTTGCTCGAACTTTTGCAAAGCCTGATTCTGGGTTACCAAGGACGAGAAGAATCGCTTCGAGAGCGAGATCGAAACAAGGACGCCGAAGGCAATTGGTTTTTGAGTCAAAATCTAGCAGGGATGAGCATGTATGTGGACCGCTTTGCAGGCAACCTCAAAACCATGCCTTCCAAACTTTCCCACCTACAGGATTTGGGAGTAAATTTTCTCCATTTGATGCCGCTCTTCGAGAGTCCTCAGGGAGAAAGTGATGGGGGCTATGCTGTTTCCAATTTCCGTAAGGTAGATACACGGTTCGGTACTTTGGAGGATTTGATAGCCTTGCGAAAGACCATGCATGACCAAGGCATGTATTTGATGCTAGACATTGTACTCAACCACACGTCTCACTTGCACGACTGGGCGATGAAGGCCAAGGCAGGCAATCAAGAATACCAGAATTACTATTACACCTACGAAAACCGCTGGATCCCCAACGAATTTGAGCAGGCTATGCCGGAAATTTTCCCAGAAAGTGCCCCGGGCAACTTTACCTGGAATGAGGAGATGAAGCGCTGGGTGATGACGGTATTTCACAACTACCAATGGGACCTGAATTTTAGCAATCCCAAAGTCTTGCAGGCGATGGTGGAGACCATGCTTTTTTATGCCAACCTCGGGGTAGACCTGCTCCGCATCGATGCACCCGCATTTATTTGGAAGCAAACAGGCACCTCTTGCCAAAATCTTCCCCAAGCGCACACCTTACTTCGACTGATCAAGCAATGCGTGCAAGTGGCTACGCCAGGAATGGCACTGCTTGGAGAGGCGATTGTAGCGCCCAAAGACATTATGAATTACTTTGGAACAGGAGATTTTGTGGCCCAAGAATGCGACTTTGCCTACAATGCTACTCAGATGGCTTTGCAGTGGGATATGCTCGCCTCTGGAGACACCAGCGTGATGCTTCAGGCCCAAGGAGACATTCTCCGTAAGCCCTACGGCACCTCTTGGATTACTTATACCCGATGCCACGATGACATCGGGCTTGGCTACGAAGATGCCAGCATCGCGCAAACAGGAAAGGATCCCTACCTGCACCGCAAATTTTTGAAGGAATACTATTCCTATTCTGGAGACCAATGGATGAGTCCTGCCCGCGGGGCGCTTTTCTCCTCCAACCCCAAAACAGGAGATGCGCGCATCAGTGGTACACTCGCCTCTCTCTGTGGTTTGGAAAAGGCACTCTTTGAGAGCAATGGACCCGCAATTGAGCAGAGCATCCAAAAAATCTTGCTTATGCAAGCCCATTCCATCTTTTTGGGTGGACTACCCATGCTCTTTTACGGTGATGAAGTTGGCTATACCAACGATTACCGATTCCAGCAAGATCCTTCCAAGAGTTACGACAACCGCTGGATGCATCGTCCAATGCTGGATTGGGAAAAAGTCAATCGTCGAAAAACAGAAGGCACCTTGGAGTTTCAACTTTTTGAGGGAACCAAAAAACTCTTGGCCATCCGGAAATCACAAGAACTGTTTGCAGATCTGAGCAATGTGTCGTGGATGACTCCCCACAATAGGCATATCGCGGGATTGATCCGCAGAAAGGGAGAGGAGAGGCGCTACTGCTTGTTCAACTTCAGCGATCAGCCTGCTGGGCTTACCTGGTATGCATTCCGTGAACAAGGAGAATCTGCCAACCAACTTTTTGATTCTTGGACGCAGACAACTTATTCGGTAGGACCTGATCACGAGCATTTGATTCTGGAGCCTTATGGCTTCCGGATTTTGGAACCTCGGTAAGTACGCTTTGGGGATTTAGGACTTCTCAGAGGATCCCCGCACCAAGAGTTTGGTTTTCAGCTGGACGGTATCCGTATTGTTCGATCCTGGATTTTGGAGTTGGTCAAGCAGCATTTCCACCGCCTTAGCACCCATTTCTTCCCCAAACTGGTCTACTGAACTGAGGGTAGGGCTGGTAAGCTCGGCAAACATCCAGTTGCTAAATCCTACCAATCCCACTTGGCTCGGGATGGAATAATTGGCTGACTTGAGGTAGTTCATCGCCCCCAAAGCCACCAAGTCCGTGATGCAGAATAAGGCGTCTGGTGGATTCTGACTTTCCATCAGGGCCTTGGCAAAGGAAAATCCCTCCTCTTCGCTAATTTCAAAGCAAGGCTTTACCCATTCTTTTTGGAGCTCAAGGCCATGGTCTTCGAGGGCTTTTTTATAGCCCAAAAAGCGCTGCTCCGCATTTTTTACTTCCATACGCCCACTGAGGTGCGCGATTTTTCGATAGCCCTGATGGATCAAGTGGCTGGTAGCCTGGTAAGCACCTTCAAAGTCATCGACCACAAGTTTGGGGCTGGATAAGTATTCCGTGATTTTATCAAATTGGACCACTGGCTTGCCTTCGTCCAAAAATGCCTGTAGGTGTTCGGCTTCCATGGTTTCATTAGAAACTGAAATGATGATGCCATCTACTCCCATGCCCAAAAGGTATTGGCTGGCCAAAACTTCATCTTTGAGGTGGTCGTAGGATTGGGCGAGGAGGATGCTGTAGCCTCTTTTTTTGGCAGCTTCCAAGGCTCCGCTGATGGTGGTGGAGAAAAAGTGATGGACGATTTGTGGCACAATCATCCCCAAGATGGAAGTCCGGTTTTTTCGGAAATTGACCGCCATTGTATTGGGTACATACTGGTGCTTGGTCGCATATTCTTTGACGAGCTGAATCGTTTCCTCCGATAGGGAAGGATAGCCATTGAGCGCTCTAGAAACAGTCGAAGGAGAAAGCTTGAGTTCCTTTGCGATGTCCTTTAAGGTGATTTTTCGCTTTTCATTCATGGCCTAAAAATTTAAAGAGTGGGAATAGTCCAAGAAAAATAAATCTTCGTGTTTTTTCTCTAGAAATCTGCGTGAAAAAAACACAGCTTCTTTATAGAATTTCGGCTGTTTTGACCTACAACAGGGGCCTAAACTGCTTTAGGAAGCGGACGTCGTTTTCTGTAAACAAGCGCAAGTCTTTAATTTGGTTTTTCAGCATGGCAATTCGCTCAATACCCATTCCGAAGGCAAAACCGGTGTATTTTTTGGAGTCGATGCCGCAATTTTCGAGGACATTGGGGTCCACCATGCCTGCTCCACCGATTTCTACCCATCCGCTGTACTTACATACGTTACAGCCCTTGCCTCCGCAGATCAAGCAGGAAATGTCTATTTCTGCACTTGGCTCGGTAAAGGGGAAGAATGAGGGGCGGAAGCGCACCTTGGTTTCCTTGCCAAACATCTCTTTGGCAAAGTGGTAGAGCGTATTTTTTAAATCGGCAAAGCCAACATTTTCATCTACATAAAGTCCTTCTACCTGATGGAAGATGCAGTGTGCACGGGCAGAAATTGCTTCATTTCGGTACACTCGTCCTGGAGAGAGGGTTCGAATCGGAGGTTTTTGATTTTCCATCACGCGTACCTGCACGGAAGAGGTGTGGGTTCGAAGTGCGATATCTGGATTTTTTTCGATAAAAAAAGTGTCCTGCATCTCGCGAGCAGGATGATTTTCCGGGAAGTTCAGCGCCGAAAAGTTGTGCCAGTCGTCCTCAATTTCAGGCCCCTCGGAAAGGTTGAAGCCGATGCGCTCAAAAATCTCGATGATTCGCTGGCGTGTAGCTGTAAGCGGGTGAATCGCTCCCAATGGGGAATTGGAGGGAGGCAAGGTCAGGTCAATGTCGGCCGTCTTTTGTTTTTGATTGGCTGCAGCAACCTTCTCAATCAGGGATTGAAATTTTTCTTCTGCAAGTTGCTTTACTCCATTGACCAACTGTCCATAGGCGCGTTTTTCCTCGTTTGGAATGCTGCCCATGGCTCCCATCAATTCACCGACCACACTTTTCTTGGAAATAAATTCCATTCGATAAGCCTCTAGTTGGTCTGGGGTACTTGCGTCTGCTGCTGCAATAGCCGCTTTGATTGCTTCGATTTTCTCCTGATACATGAGTTGCCAGTTAATCCTGTGGCAAAGGTACCAATTTCTAAATTTTTAGGGTAATCGCACCAGAGTTTCCTTTAGCGATTACCCCAAATTGTGTTTACCAAGTTCTACCACCTTGTGGTCTTCCCATCATCCACGGTTGCTGCGGCTCGGCTGCTGGCTGCTTGAAGTTGCCTAGAATGTAGGTGAAGGTGATCATCCCGTAGCGGGTGAGTACGTTCGTAAAGACGTCGGTCACGGCCACATCCGAAATGGTACGGCTGATGCTGTTGTTTTGGTTCAGCACATCAAAGAGGACTGCCTTGATTTCTGCTTTGTTGTTTTTCGCAAATCGGAAGCCGCCCTCCATGTTCCAAAGCCAAAAATTTTGGTTAAAGCCTTCGGAAAGTCCAGAATACAAGGAATGCGCTACATTATTTCCCATAAAGAACTTGCCGTTCTTGGAGGAGAAGTAGAGACGCATATTCGATTCCTGCTGGTAGAAGTTATTGTCAAGATTCTGCTGTAAGGAGGAGTTGACAATGTTGTACGACCCTGTGGTGCTGATTGAGAAGTCTACATTTTGGCTGATGTTGGAGTTGAAAGTCAGTCCTTGGCTTAGCGTGGTGTTGTCATTCAGGTTGGAAATTCCATTAATCAAACCTGGCGTACGGTTGAAACTGACCCGGGTATTGATATTGAACTGAGTTTTCAATTTCTTAAGCGGTGCGCCATAGGTCAAGAAGAAACTGGAGCGAATGTTGCCATCCAAATTCACTGGTCGAGAAAGTTGGCCTCCAGAGCGAAGAAGAATCTCGTTGTTGATCAAGGTGTCCCGGGTAGTCAAGAAGGTGCTGTTTCCAATAAAATCAGAAGTAACCGAATGGGTTACAAAAAGGAATAGCGTTCTTGATTTCTCGAGGTTGATTTTACTGATGTTTGCAAAGACGTTGTGGTTGTAACTCTGCCCAAGGTCTGGATTTCCCACGCGTAGGTTTAGTGGGTTTTGGTTGTTGACCACATTCTGAAGTTCAGATACGCTTGGCTCATTGGTGCTGGTACGGTAGCGTACTCTCCAGCTAAAGCCTGTTTTTCGGTTGCGGTAATTCAAGTTTGCGCTAGGTAGGAAGTTGTTGAAACTTCGATTGAAGGTTCCTGGCACTGGGAAGAATGCCTCGTTGTCTAGACGTGCATTTTGGTAATCCATGTTCACGTTGATAGACCAGGCGTCCTTGTTGTAGGCATAGCCCGAACGAAGTCGCTGGGTAATGAATTTATTATCAAACTCATTACTCAATGCCGTATCGAGAAGCGCTTTGCGCTCTTCATCGATTTGGTAAGTTTTTTGATCGGCAGCTGTGGCGTTGTTTCCAACTTGGTAGCCAAAGGTTCCGATGGCATTTTTGCTCAACTGCTCCGTAAAGGTCAGGTTGACCCGGTAGTTGAATCCTTCATTCAAGGAGTAGGTTTCTTGTGTGGCCGTATCTACTAAATTTCTACGAAATTCACGGCTTGCAGCCAAAAGATCCGAATCTTGGTCACGATTGGACCATGCAGTAAATACTTCGGTAGAGAGCGTTCGGCCCTTTTTGTCGAATTTATAGCGGTAAGTCAGGTTATTAGAAAGGTTGACAGCTTTGGTAGTTGCATTGCTGATTGATCGCAGCGCTGATAGCGAATCCCCCAAGCTATTGCGGGTAAGTGCATCCCGGTCGCTGAAGGTGCTGTTGTCCTGGAAGGAAAGGCTAGGCGTAAGCACAATGGAGTTTTTGTCGTTGAGATCTGCCTCGATCCTTGCATTGGCCCGGTGGTTGTTGTTATTTACCGTATTGATCAGATTTTCTTCGTAAAACTGACGTAGGTTAGCATTTACAACGGTTTCCCTGTTGGTGATTTGACGTAGTGAGTTGGCGGTGTTGTTGAAGAAATAACTTCCGGTTACGTTGACTTTTTTACCCCACTTATCTGAGTAGTTCAGTCCCATGGCATTGGTAGTTACGATGCCTCCGGAGTTGCCAACTAGGAAATTGTTATTTCCGCCGCCGCCCCATTGGCCACCACCAAATCCACCACCACCCATACCACCCATTGGTCCTCCACGACCAGCTCCAGCAGAAGCATTGGCAGTTAATCCAGCAAGGTCTTGACTGGAGAAGTTTTGTTGGTTGATGTTGTTGAAAAGGCCCAGCACGGAGATGCGCTGATCCCCTTTGAAGAAATTGACACTTCCACCTGCAGCATAGCGGTCGTCATTGCCATAGCCGGCGTAGGTTCTGCCGAAGGAACCATTTTTCTTGTCTGAACGCAAAATGATGTTGATGGTCTTCGTGTAGCTCCCATCGTCAAATCCCGTAAGGCGGCTTTGGTCCGAGCGCTGGTCTAGTACTTCTACCCGGTCGATCGCATCTGCAGGCAGGTTACGAAGGGCAATATTTGGGTCGCTACCAAAAAATTCGCGTCCATCTACTAAGATTTTTTGTACCTGTTCCCCTTGGGCTTGAATTTGCCCGCCTTGGAAGGTGATGCCTGGCATCTTTCGAATAAGGTCTTCCGCCTGCGCATTGGTTTGTGTTTTGAAGGCATTGGCATTGAAGGAGGTTGTGTCTCCTTTTTGCTCACCTACCACACTTACCCCTTGTACGAGCACTTCTCCGAGAACTTTGGTGTCTTCTAAAAGGATGAGTTCTCCGAGTTCCACAGGCTCACGCATGCTGTGGATTTTGGTGATGGTTTTATAGCCCAAAAAGGTGATTTCAAGTTTGACCTCTGGGATAAAAGGTCTGGCTAGTTCAAATCTCCCATCAGCACCCGTTACGGTACCGCGAAGTAAGGAGTCGGTGACGGTTTTGATCAATACATTGGCACCGATCATGGGAGTTTTTGCCGCGCCATCGATTACTTGGCCGCTAAACTTTCGTTCGGGGCGGACTTGGTCGGTTGGGCGCTGCCCAAAGGATGGAAGTGCAACAAGAAATGAAAAAATTAAAAGAAAAAGGAAGTGGTAAGTTTTCATAAATTGGTTGTAGTACAACTACTTTGACTCCAATAGGGAGTAAAAGGTTTAATAGAGGTGAGGAGTAAAATTAGAGTGGGAATTCTAGGGGATAAGTGGTTTATTTTCAGTCTAAAAGTCGGATTATCAAGAACTTTGTTTCATGATCTCCGCATAAGAAATTCCGTAATGACTTTCGTGGTAGGTTACTTTGCCTTTCTGGATTAGCAATACTTGAGGTGATTCATGAGGAATACCAAAGCGTTCTGCTATAAGATTGGATAGGGATCGAAAAGCAATCAAATCCAAGTAGTAAGGGGAGATTTTGTCAGAGTCCTCGGTTTTCCAGTTTCGCAAAAGACGATCCAAGGCCATGCTGCTAATGGAGCAGCTGGTACTGTGCTTGAAAAGTAGTACAGGCTTCTCTGCACTTTCTGTGATCACTTGATCAATTTGCTCTTCTGAGGTGAGTTTGTTCCAGTTCATGTACTCTTTTCGCTACTTTTGTAGTTTACCTTACAAAGGTAACCTAGATCTCCTGAACTCTCAAGTACAATGACCGCGCCAAATTTCTCTAGTACAATTAAAAGAGCTTTAATTTTTTGGATTGGGACAGGGATCCTAGCCGTATCCTGCAAGTCATTGGATCCTGCCGCGAGTTTACCACTTCCGACAGTTCCCAGTACCAAATCTTCCTTGAATATACCGCTAGAGATTCCCTTTTCGACGCTTACTGCAGTGGCCAATCGCGAAACTCCAACGCTGATTTTTCGACAGCGGGGCATGGATTTAGGGAATGGATTGGTTGGAGATTTTGACTTTTCAAGAAACGGTAAAATACAGCTTCGTGCATTAGATCAACAGCGTTTGGAGGTGGTGTTTCCACTAAAAATTCAAGGGGAAGTAGGTTTAAAGCCAGGGGGACTCCGAAATCTCTTGCAATCTAAGGTGGCGATCAACCAGATTTTGGCTCCAGTTTTCGTGATCAATCCTCAAGTTCAGTCCAACTGGTATTTGGGAATTTCTGAGTTTGAGCTTTTGGACTTGGGGGGTAAAATGGCACTTTCTGTGCTTGGGATTGAGCTAGATTTAAGCCCGCTGGTTCGCCAAGAGATTCGCCGATTTGCAAAGCAGGAACTCACCTCTAAGCCTAATTTGCTCGCACTCAAACCACTTATGGAGGCCGTCTGGAATCAAGTGGGTAAGCCGATGGTCGTGGAGGTGGAAGGAAAGAAAACTGGGCTATCTATCCGACCTGATTCGGTCAAACTTCGGGAGTACTTCCAGCCAAACAAGGGCTTGCACCTGGATTTGGGTTTTCAAGGGCAGGTTCAAGTACACCCTGCTACAGCCCTTCCTAGCCGTGCCTCTCCGCTGCCCAAAATCTCAGCCAACATGGATGCAAGCAATCGAATTGAGCTTCAATTGCCTTTGGAGTTGACCTATGTAGAGCTGGATGCATTGATTCAAAAATCGTTTGGAGGACAGTCGATCCCAATGAATAAAACCTACCGTTTCAATGCCACTCAATTTCGTACGCAAGCCTATGGGGATCGACTGGGCATCACGGTTGCCTTTACAGCAGTAAGCACGAAGGGAGGGGAGTTGACTGGGGAACTATTCCTGGTAGGGCAACCAGTTTATGATCCTGCGACGCAAGTGCTTCGCGTGGATAATCTGGATTTTGTCATGAAGAGCGGCAGTGCCAAAGCGATGTTGGGCACGATGATCAAAAAAGGAAAAATCCACCGGCAACTCAGCCAACGGATGAAGATGCCTTTGGGGGAGACTATTGGGGAGAGTTTGAAAGGGCTTCAAGGGAGACTTTCCTTGCAGACTTCCGTGGCCAACCTATCGATTCAGGGTTTGCAAATCGTGCCACTTGGTTTTTATCCCACAGCCACAGGACTGGCAATTCCACTCAAGGCTACAGCCACGACAGCCATTCAATGGAAGTAAAAAACGCTATAGAATTAACTAAAAAAAGGCAGATCATCCGATCTGCCTTTTTTTAGTTAATGATTAGCCTATTTTAGCCAGTAACCCTACAAAATAAGGTTTGAAGTTCAATTAAATGAGCCGTGGACTGTGGTCTGCCTGTAGACCGTGGTCTGTCGACTGTGAACAATTATCCGCAGTGGTGAATAGGTAGGTTATACCAAGGGAAAAATTGCTGATAATCCAAGTTTATTTCCTACCGGCTTTGATTTTTTCGACTACATCTGGATCCAAGAGGGTAGAGATATCACCCATACCGTCTAGGCTGCCCTCGGCAATTTTTCGAAGAATTCGGCGCATGATTTTCCCGGAACGGGTTTTGGGCAATCCCGGTACGATTTGGATTTTGTCAGGCTTGGCAATTGGACCAATAATCTTGGAAACAGTTTCCTTGATCTCCTGGATCAGGTTGTCTTCGCTGCGGTTGCTCAAATCACAAATCACAAAGGCATAGATGCCTTGCCCTTTGACTTCATGTGGGTAGCCTACCACGGCAGATTCGATCACTTTCGGATGCTCATTGATTGCATTTTCCACTTCAGCGGTGCCCAGCCTATGGCCCGACACATTGATGACATCGTCTACTCGACCCAGGATTCGGTAATACCCATCGTGGTCTCGCTTGACTCCATCGCCGGTGAAATACTTGTTTTTGTAGGTTGAAAAGTAGGTTTGCTTGCAGCGCTCGTGATCCCCATAGGTTGTCCGGATCATGGATGGCCATGGAAAATCGATGCAAAGGTTACCCTCGACTGAGTTGCCCCGAAGCTCCTTGCCTTCGGCGTCCACAATGCTGAGTTGAATTCCCGGTAAAGGAAGGGTAGCATAGGCTGGCTTGGTGGGGGTGATGCCCGCGAGTGGGGAGATCATAATCCCGCCTGTTTCGGTTTGCCACCAGGTATCCACAATCGGACACTTGCCTTTGCCGATATGGTTGTGGTACCAATGCCAAGCTTCCTCGTTGATGGGTTCGCCAACAGAGCCGAGGACTTTCAGTGAGCTCAGGTCGTGTCCTTGAATGGGTTCGGTACCAAATGCCTGAAGTGCTCGGATAGCTGTTGGAGCAGTGTAAAATACATTGACTTTGTACTTTTCAATAATTTCCCAGAATCGTCCAGGATGGGGATAGGTGGGTACGCCTTCAAACATCAGCGTGGTGGCACCGGCGAGTAGGGGGCCATATACGATGTAGGAGTGACCGGTAATCCAACCAATGTCAGCGGTACACCAGTACACGTCTCCTGGGGTGTATTGAAATACATTTTCAAAGGAGTACTTGGTGTAGACCATGTATCCTCCTGTGGTATGCACCACCCCTTTTGGCTTGCCCGTAGAGCCAGAGGTGTAGAGGATAAAGAGCATGTCCTCACTATCCATTTCAGTAGCTTGGTTGTCGGCCGACTGCCCCTCCAGGGCTTCATGCCACCAAAAGTCGCGACCTGCAAGCATTTGGGTGTCTTGGCCGGTGCGCTTGTAGACAATCACCGTTTCGACGGGTGCTTTTTCGAGGGCTTCATCTACGATTTCTTTGATGCTAATTTTTTTGTTGCCCCGGTAGTTGCCATCTGCAGTAAGCACGGCTTTGGCTTTGCAGTCTAGAATGCGGTCGGCTAGGGAGGTGCTGGAGAAACCAGCAAACACCACCGAGTGAATCGCGCCGATGCGTGCACAGGCAAGCATGGCGATGGCTGCCTCGGGTACCATTGGCATGTAAATAATCACCCGATCCCCTTTCCCGATGCCCTTGGATAGAAGGGTGTTGGCAAAGCGGCAGACTTCTTCAAAAAGTTGGCGGAAGGTAAGCGTACGTCCTGCTTCTCCAGGCTCGTTTGGTTCCCAGATGATGGCAGGTCGATCGCCCAGCGTGTACAGGTTTTTTTCAAAGATGTTTTCAGTGAGGTTGAGTTTACCATCCACAAACCAGCGCACATCAGGAGTTTCAAAGTTCCAATCCAAAACCTTGGACCATCGTTTTTTCCAATGGAAGGAGTCGGCAATCCGAGCCCAGAATTCTTCAGGCTGTGCCACACTTTTTTGGTATTCGTGAAAGTACCCACTTAGGGTATGCAATCTGTCGCTCATGCTTCTGATTAAGTTGCGGTGAAAATCAATGGTGGGATGCTTGTCCAGCCCCTTTTGGAATGCGGATATCTTGGATGAGTTCCTGCACCTTTTTGGGTGGAGGCGGTGTCAACCAGGATACGCCAAAGCAAACCAGGAAGTTAAGTGCCATACCTATAGAGCCAATTCCTTCCGGGGAAATCCCCCACCACCAGTGCTCGGCGGTGTTCAGTTCGGGATGGACAAACTTGAAGTAGCTAATGTAGCTGATGGTGAAAACAAGTCCAGTTAGCATGCCTGCGATGGCTCCTTCCTTGTTGACCCGGGTAGAAAATATTCCTAGCAAGATGACCGGGAAGAAAGAGGATGCGGCGAGTCCAAATGCAAAAGCAACTACTTCGGCTACAAAGCCAGGAGGATTGATACCAAAGTAGCCGGCAAGAATCACGGCACCAGCGGCGGAGAGCCTGGCAATCCGGAGTTCTTTTTTATCCGAAATTTCGGGACGAAATGTTTTGAATAGATCCCGCGATATGGAAGTAGAAATAACAAGCAAAAGGCCTGCTGCCGTCGATAAGGCTGCAGCCATCGCTCCGGCTGCTACCAAGCCCACTACCCAATTGGGGAGCTGTGCTATTTCTGGGCCCGCCAAAACCATGATGTCCTTGTCTATTTTGAGCTCGTTGGAAGCAGGGTCTGGGAGGAATTGAACCAGCCCATCTCCATTTTTATCTTCGATTTGGATCAGCTTCGTTTGTTGCCAGTTTTGAACCCATTCTGGAAGCTGATCAATGGGTTTTTCAGAAGATGACTGAATAATGTTGTACATCCCAAATGCTGCGATAGCAGGAGCAGTGGTATAAAGAATTGCAATAAATGCCAAGGCATAGCCAGCCGAAAGTCGTGCGTCTTTTACCTTGGGAACGGTAAAAAAGCGAACAATTACATGTGGAAGGCCTGCTGTTCCCACCATCAAGGCCAAAGTAATCATGAATAAATCAGGAATACTTTTTTTGCCAGAGGTGTAGTCAGAAAAACCTAGATCACCCAACACTCCATCTAGCTTGTCCAATAGTGGGACTCCCTCTGCTACTTCACCACCTAGTCCAAGTTGTGGAATAGGATTTCCTGTGAGTTGCATGGAAATAAAAATGGCTGGAACCATGTAAGCGAAAATGAGTACGCAATATTGGGCTACTTGGGTGTAAGTAATGCCCTTCATCCCACCCAACACGGCATAGAAAAAAACGATTGCCATGCCAATCACTACCCCCCATTCGATGGGGAGCTCGAGGTAGCGGGAGAAGACGATTCCCACGCCGCGCATCTGCCCTGCTACATAGGTAAAGGAGATGAATAGGGCGCAAATGACGGCCACGACACGGGCCTTGTTGGAGTAGTAGCGATCGCCGACAAAGTCAGGAACCGTGAATTTTCCAAATTTGCGAAGGTAAGGGGCGAGCAGTAGCGCAAGCAAAACATAGCCTCCAGTCCAGCCCATGAGGTAGACAGAGCCATCGTATCCTGAAAAGGAAATGAGGCCTGCCATAGACATAAAGGAAGCTGCAGACATCCAGTCTGCAGCTGTGGCCAAGCCGTTGGCGAGTGGAGAAACTCCTCCACCGGCAACGTAAAATTCTTCGGTAGACCCCGCACGACTCCAAATGGCGATGCCAAGATAAAGCGCAAAGCTTAGTCCAACGAGTAAGTAGGTCCAGGAGAGTAAATCCATATCAGTCTTCGTTCACATTAAATTCTTTATCCAGCGAATTCATTCGAATCACATAGATGAAAATAAGAACCACAAAAGAGTAAATGGCTCCTTGTTGTGCAAACCAAAATCCCAACTTGAAGCCTCCAATTCGGATGGTGTTGAGCTCTTCTACCCATAGAATTCCAAATCCAAAGGAGACGACAAACCAAATAAAAAGTAAGATTGCGAGCGTTTGGAGGTTTTTTTTCCAATACTGCTCCATTTTTGAGGGAGAAGGGGACATGGTGGTGACGGTTAGTCTGGGTTTAAGTTGCAGCTTATCAAAAAAAGTAATTCCAATTTTTTGATGGAAGAAATATAACCTAAAAATTAGAAGGAAAAGACCTTTTTTCCAAAGGCGGAGTCATTTAGAGGACTTAAGTAGGTTTAATTTTTGAAGCCTCGCTTCTTCGGTGATCCTGTCAAGTCCTTGAAAATAAGTCTTGTAAAATAGGGGGTGCTTTCAGATGTGCGGAACGGGTGCCAATTCAAGAAGAAGAAATCAAATCAAGTATTCCGATGCGAAAGCTAAGGCTGCTGCCAAAAAGGTAATTGCCAGCTTGTTGAGCTGAAATTTGTGGTGTGGGCTACTTTCAAAAAATATGGTCGTTGAAATGTGCAGAAATCCCCCTGTAACTAGTCCATATAAAATACCGATTCCTTCGGTAGAAAGAATGCCCTTATTGATAAAGAAGGCACTGGAAAGCATGCCAAGGGGGGATGCAAGCGCAAAAATGGTGAGGAGGATAAGGGTCCATTTTTTAGAAAGTGAGGCACCGAGAACAGCTGCTAGCGCAAATGCTGCAGGTCCTTTGTGCATCAGAATGCCGAGAAGGACTGTTTTATCGCTGTGCTCCTGAGCCAAAGCAAGGCCTTGTTGCGTGGACGAATCACCATGTGACAAGAGCGTGCCTTCCAAAAAAGCATGGATAAATAAGCCAATCATCAGCGTAAAAACGCCTTTATAGGAAGCGGACTCATGTTTGTGAATGTGGCCATGCTCGATTCCTGCAGACCAAAACTCTAAAAGCTGTTGCAATAGAAAGCCGATCAGGATGTACACTCCCATGCGGCTGGGATTGTAGGAACCCGAAAATAATTCGGGCAAAATATGTAAGATGGTGATGGAGAAAAGGTAAGAACCCGCAAATACAAGCACCAGCTTGAAGTATTTTTCTTTGAGTACCGGGGTGATAAATACCAATAGCCCAGCTAGCAGCGCAGTTAAAAATAAGAGTATAAAATTTAGCGCCATAGGAAAAACCTTTCTGTGAACTCAGCGAAGGAATTTTTTTTACAAAGGTACACTAATTCAACAATGTTGCACTATGTGGCGCAACAATATTGCATAAACCAATTTATTGAATTGGGAAGGAGAGGAAAGATTTAAGTTCAGGGCTTACATAAAGTCTAAGCCCCTTTCCTTTTTCATTGTAGATCAAAATCATCTCGATGTCCTTGCGTGCTGAGTCGATCCGGATTGCATCTTGCCAACCACGAACCAGTAGCGATTGGGCAAGAATAGCAGCTTCTCTTGGTGTTTTTGACAGCACAGTGGTTTGGAGAAGCCCATGGTTGATCGGGTAGCCTGTTCGGGGATCCAATACCCATGCTTTTCGCAACGAATCCTGTTTGTAGGATTGTGTAAAATCTCCAGCTGTGGCCGCCCCCCGGTTTTGTAAAGCAATCCATCCTTCCTGAGCTACACCCAGGCTGTCAGGGTACTTTGTTTTTAGCTTCCACAGTTCTTGCCGCTCATTGACCCCTTTTGCTAGGGTGTGTTTTCCAACTTGTAAAAAGAAATTTTGAATGCCTAGCTTTTGCAGAAGGAGTGCCACTTGAGCCAGGGCGAGGGTTTGGCCATAATCCGAGAGGTTGACTTTAAGGCCAGACTTTGCTTTTCGAATGAGGGTATCACTCAAAATAAATTTGGACATACCTACCTTCTCCAAAAGGGCAGAAATGTCTACACTATCCTTAATCGCAGCTCTTGAGGATGAAAAATTCCATCCTTCGTAAAGAACCTCAGCGCTAGGGTCCCAAGAATTTTCAGAATTTCTGGAGTCTTGGCTTACCATTCGGAGTAGCGCAAGAAGATCTTTGGAAGGCTTGGGGATTGAATCTTGGCGATTGAGTTGGTACAGTGCTGAACTTGGGGAATCCATCAAATACAATTTGCTTTGATGGGAAAGTAGGGAGTCAAGTTTGGCCTTTACAGTTGCCCGCTCTGGATGGTACAAAAAAAGATAGGGCTGTTTCAAAAACTCTCCTTGCAAGCTCATCAACCCATTTTTACGAGCCAATTCCTCACTAGTAGCTGTACTCCCGGTGCTATTTCTATACAAATAGACAATCAGCACCAAGCCCAAGAGGACTAAGGAGTAGAGTATATTTTTCTTTGCGTTTGGACTCATCTGGGATGGAAATTTCAAACAAAATTAGTACCTTTTTTTTAACCTTTTCCGAAAGATTCAGATCCCTAGCCCTTCGGGTTTTTTCTATTGTGGAAATCCGTTTTGTTGCCAGTAACAAGAGAAAATAAGGTTTGAAGTTCAAGAAGGTGGGCTGTTAACCGTGGACAGTCGTCTGTCGACGATTATCCGCAGTAATTCAATCGTATATTGAGTCACCGGTAGGATTGCGGATAATCATATTAGCTATATTTGTAACTAGCGCATATCCCATGAGAGAAGATTATTTGACAGGCGATGAAGAACATCTAGGTCCCAAAGACCGAGAGTTTGAACGTGCATTGCGGCCACTTTCCTTTGAGGATTTCACAGGGCAGGCCAAAATCATCGAAAATCTTCGGGTATTCGTACATGCAGCCAAGAAAAGGAATGAGCCCTTGGACCACGTGCTTTTACATGGCCCTCCAGGCTTGGGCAAGACTACGCTCAGCAATATCATTGCCAATGAACTCCAAGCCGGCATCAAAATTACCTCGGGACCTGTTCTCGATAAGCCTTCTGACCTCGCGGGTCTACTAACCAACTTGGAGGAGGGGGATGTCCTATTTATCGATGAGATCCACCGCCTCAATCCCATCGTGGAGGAATACCTCTACTCGGCAATGGAGGATTACCGCATTGACATCATGCTGGATAGCGGTCCCAATGCCCGTTCGGTTCAAATCTCACTCAATCCCTTTACCCTTATCGGGGCCACCACCCGCTCTGGATTGTTGACTTCTCCTTTGCGGGCACGCTTTGGCATCAATTCCCGATTGGAATATTACGACGCCAAATTGCTCACCGATATTGTGTTGCGCTCTGGGGGGATTTTGCAGACACCCATTGATGAAGTGGCTGCATTTGAACTCGCTCGTAGAAGTCGGGGTACTCCACGTATCGCCAACATGCTGCTTCGACGTACCCGGGATTTTGCCGAGATCAAAGGCAATGGAACCATCACCTTGGAGATCGCCAAAATGGCCTTGAATGCCTTGGATGTGGATGAAAATGGCTTGGATGAAATGGATAACCGCATCCTGTTGACCATCATTGAGAAATTCAAGGGAGGACCTGTAGGATTGGGAACCATTGCTACTGCTTGCGGGGAAGAGGCCGAAACAATAGAGGAAGTCTACGAACCCTTCCTAATTCAGGAGGGATATCTCAAGCGAACTTCTCGGGGGAGAATGGCGACTGAACTTGCGTACAAGCACTTGAAGATAAAGCCAACAGGGGCCAGCGGAACCTTATTTGATATTTAAAAAAGAAGCCCTAGTACAATTCATGAACTAGGGCTTTTTTTGGATGATGCCGTGGCTAGCAGATGGGGTTTTTTTAAGCAAACTTCTTAAGCGACTGCTCCAGCACACGAGCAAAGCGATACACATCCTGAAAGCTCGTATAGAGTGGTGCCGGAGCTAGGCGGATTACGTTTGGATTTCTCCAATCACCCACCACTCCCTGCCCGTACCATTCGTCAAAGACGGCTTTGCCTCCTTTGTGAATCAACAAGGACAATTGGCATCCTCGCTCGGCTGGATTTTTCGAGGTAATGATCTCCAATACGCCAGAATTGCCGCTGATTTCTTCAATCAAATATTCCAAGTAGCCGGTCAGCTGGATGCTTTTTTCACGAATGGCAGGCATGCCTGCTTCTTGAAAGATATCCAAAGAAGCTTGGTGCACTGCCAAAGCTAGGACGTTGGAACAAGCGAGTTGCCAACCATCAGCTCCATACATGGGTTGAAATCCCTTTTCCATTTTGAAGCGCTCGTCTTCCTGATGGCCCCACCAGCCTGCAAATCGAGGAAGGTCTGCTCGGTCGGCATAGGTCTCGTGCACAAAGATCCCTGATACATTCCCCGGTCCAGAATTCAGGTACTTGTAGCTGCACCAGGTGGCAAAGTCCACCTTCCAGTCATGCAGGTGAAGGGGGGCATTACCTGCCGCATGGGCCAAATCAAATCCCGCTACCGCACCCACTTCATGAGCCGCTTGGGTGATTGACTGGATATCGAAAAGTTGACCCGTGTAATACTGGATTCCAGCCATGTTGACCATAGCCAAGGCACTGCCTTGCTTTTT
>CAZPKI010000019.1:0-19070 GCA_964587015.1 uncultured Limnohabitans sp. | reverse complement strand
GTATGACTATCTGGGTGAGCAGCCACTTTTTCTGGGCTCCCCTGGACCACCACTGTTCCTCCTTTATTGCCCCCCTCAGGCCCCATGTCGATCAGGTAATCTGCCACCTTGATCACATCCAAGTTGTGCTCGATGACCAAGACGGTATTGCCCTTATCCACTAGTTTCTGAAGTACATTCATCAACAAGTCAATATCTTGAAAATGCAAGCCCGTAGTCGGCTCATCCAAAATATAGAAGGTCTTGCCTGTGTCTTTTTTGGATAATTCCGTAGCCAACTTTACCCGCTGCGCTTCGCCTCCAGAAAGGGTAGTGGCATGCTGCCCAAGGGTAATGTAACCCAAGCCTACCTCACTTAGGGTGGTAATCTTTCGCAGGATTTTGGGTTGAAACTCAAAGAATTCTACCGCCTGCTCTACCGTCATGTCCAAGACATCGGAAATCGACTTTCCTTTAAACCGCACCTCCAGGGTTTCTCGGTTGTAGCGCTTCCCCTTGCAGGTCTCGCATGGAATGTGCACGTCGGGAAGGAAATCCATTTCCACCAGTTTCATCCCTGCTCCCTCACAATCCTCACATCTGCCCCCCTTCACGTTGAAAGAGAATCTTCCCGGCTTGTAGCCCCGAATTTTGGACTCAGGAAGTTCCGTAAACAGCGTTCGAATATCCGAAAACATGCCCGTGTAGGTCGAAGGATTCGATCTAGGAGTTCGGCCAATGGGGCTTTGGTCCACTTCAATCACCTTATCCAATTGCTTCAATCCGTCGATACGGTCAAATGGCATCGGCTCCTTCTTGGAGTTGTAAAACTCCCGATTGAGCAAAGGAAATAAGGTCTCGTGAATTAAAGTACTCTTACCACTTCCTGAAACTCCAGTAACTACGATTAAAGTACCCAAAGGAAAGGCTACCGTTACATTTTTCAGGTTATTGCCATGCGCACCCTTCAAAATCAACTGCTCACCAGTTCCTATTCTTCGGGTACTCGGAATGTCCAAGCCAATTTTACCTTGCAGGTAGCGTGCCGTCACCGAGTCAGAGGTTAAGAGCTGCTCCGGTGTGCCCGAAGCCACCACATGACCACCATGTCTTCCTGCTCCAGGACCCATGTCCACAATGTAGTCTGACTCCAGCATCATGTCCTTGTCATGCTCCACTACCAGTACCGAATTGCCCAGGTCTCGGAGTCGCTTCAAGGCCTGAATCAATTTGACATTGTCTCGCTGGTGGAGCCCAATACTGGGTTCATCCAAAATGTAAAGCACTCCTACCAGCTGAGTTCCAATCTGCGTAGCCAAGCGAATCCGCTGGGCTTCCCCTCCTGAAAGGGTTCGCAAGGGTCTATTCAAGGAAAGGTAGTCCAAGCCGATGTCGAGCAGAAAGCCGATACGCTTTCTGATTTCTTTGAGCACCTCTGCACCAATGCGCTGCTGCTTCTCAGAAAGGCGCGATTCTAGTCCTTCAAACCAGCCTGCAAGTCCTTGGATATCGAGCATCGCCAGCTCCCCAATGTGGGTGCCGTCCAACTTAAAATGAAGGGCTTCTTTTTTGAGGCGATAGCCTTGGCATTCTGGGCAGGTTTTGGAAATGGTAAACTCCGCTACCCATTCTTGGATTTTGTCAGAGCTCCCCTCCTGGTATTTCTGGAGAAAATTGATAATTCCCTCAAAAGTTGTGTTCCACTGCGTACCCGGATACTTCACCGAATCTACGGCTACCTCAATCTTGTCCCCATACAAAAGCACCTCCACTACGGCTTCGGGAAGGTCTTTTATCGGTGTACTCAAACTGCATTTGTAATGCTTGAGGAGTGCTTCGATCTTTTTGAAAATCCAAATGTCCCGATACTCCCCAAGAGGAGCAATCCCTCCACGGGTAATGCTCAAATTCGGATCGGGGAAAATACTTTCCCGGGTAATTTCTTCGATTACACCCAAACCATTACAGGAGGGGCAAGCTCCATAGGGAGAGTTGAACGAAAAACTATTGGGTGCTGGCTCCTCGTAGGAAAGGCCCGTTTCGGGGTCCATCAGGTACTTGGAGAAATAGTGAATTTCTCCGCTTTCTTCCCGTACCATCAGCACTCCTTTGCCGTGCTGCAAGGCGGATTTGAGCGATTGGGTAATTCGAAAACGATCGTCCTCCTCCGCTACAATGCGGTCGATGACGATCTCAATATCGTGGATTTTGTAGCGGTCCAACTGCATCTTGGGAGCCACTTCAAGTACTACTCCATCTACGCGAACCTTGGAGAATCCCAGCTTGCGCACCTGTTCAAAAAGCTCACGGTAGTGCCCCTTTCGCCCTTTGACAACCGGAGCCAATAGGTATAATTTCTTGCCTGCAAACTTGGTGAAAAGCTGCTCCAAAATTTGATCCTCCGTCTGCCGGATCATGGGCTTGCCGCTGTGGTAAGAATATGCGTCTGCCGCTCGGGCAAAAAGAAGGCGCATGAAGTCATAAATTTCTGTGACTGTGCCTACCGTGGATCGTGGATTTTTGGAAGTTGTCTTTTGCTCGATCGCAATGACAGGGGAGAGACCATTGATCTTGTCCACATCGGGACGCTCCATCCCGCCCAAAAAGGAACGGGCATAGGCCGAAAAGCTCTCCATGTACCTGCGCTGACCCTCTGCATAAATAGTATCAAAAGCCAAGGAGCTTTTTCCGCTCCCACTTAGACCAGTAATCACCACTACTTTGTTGCGTGGAATCTTTAGGTCAATGTTCTTTAAGTTGTGCTCTCTGGCTCCAAAAATTTCTAGGAATTCTTCCTGTACCGCAGGGGATTGGGTCATGTTTTTGCGAAAATTAGGAATCGGTGAAAGTACGCTTTTTTTGCCGAACGAAAAAGGTCAGCCTGAAGACTTTGCCTGAAGTTAGTTGTTAGAAAAAGGGCACTTCCCCGCAGCAAAATTGGGTGCTTTTGAAGCTTCGTCTTGCTTCCAAGCAGCAGGCTGGTAATGGAAATTAGGAGACAAAATTTGATTCTCCCATTCCTGATGGAATACCCCAAGCGTCGAACCTGCCGCCGGAGGCACAATCCAGGCCCAGTCCGCCTGTACCGATCGCCCCTTTGCCTCCTCTTGCTTGCAAAATTCTAAAAATTGCTCGGAAGCGGTATGATGGTCCACCAAAGTCACTCCTTGAGCTTGAAAGGAATAAAGTACGGCCTCCTGTAGAACAAGCATCGCTTTGTCTTTCCAGAGTGTCTTCACCTGACGCTGGTCTAAATTCATTTTCTTGGCAATTACTGGCAGCATATTGTAGCGCTGTTCATCTCCAAGATTCCTAGCAGCAATCTCCGTGAGCATGTACCAGCCATTGAAGGGGGCACAGGGAAAGGATATGCCACCAATCTCCAGACGCATGTCAGAAATCACGGGTACGGCATACCACTGAAGCTTCAATTCTTGAAACCAGGAATAGTCCGGATGGACTAAATTCACTCGAAGTACCTGCTCTTCTGGAATGGCAAACCAGCGGGCAGGCTCTCCTTCACGTTGAATGACCAAAGGGAGTACATCAAAAGCGGTTTGCTTACCCTCCCAACCCAAGGACCTGCAATAACTCGTGAAATCGACCGCATCGGGGTCGCCCAAGATCTCGCCATTGGGAAGCGTATAGCCTGCAAATCGAATCAGCTGCTTATTTAAAATACGGAATCCAGCATCTGCCTCATCGGCGCTGGCATAGACGGATAGTGTAGAGCGAATTTTTCCTCCCTGGGTGGCTGATTTAAGGTGGGCCATCGCATCGGCAAATACGTCCTCCACAGTGCTTAGGGTTCTCCGATCTCTAACTTTTAGTGTTTTCCAAAAAAGTCTCCCCATGCAGCGGTTGCTATTTCGCCAGGCCAACTTTGCCCCATAGCTCAGCTCCTTTTCGGTCAAGCGATAGGTTCCTGTCTGCAAAATTTCAACTTGAACTTGATCTAGCCTTTTTTCGAATCCTTCCAAGTTGGATTCGGAATAGTACAGCTGAAGAAATTCTTGGGCTTGTTCCAAAAGGGTAGAAGTACGCATTCTTGATCGCAAGAGTCTAATGAGTAAAACCTGGAAAGTCTTAGAGGCCTAGTTCAAGTTGATTTTGGGTGATCTACTTGGAAGCACTTCCTTTCAGGTGTTGGGATGCACAACTACCGAAACCCATAATTGAAACAAGTAGTTTACAATTGACTCAAAATTTTAATTTTTATCAGCAGGCCCCTCAAGTTTTGGAAGCCGAATGGCATAGCGCTTGCCTTTTTTCACTTGTAGCTTTTGGGCCCTCAACCAAGGGTTGTAGCGTTTGAGGTGTTTGTAACTACTGCCCTGTTCCTTCGCCCATTTCGCTAGGTCGGGAAGATCTGTGCTCACTTCAATTTCTCGAAACTCCGGAAGGGAATAGTAGTCCTTCTCCTGCAGGTAGTACCCAAAAGCGGCTGGATTTTCGAATAGAAGTTTGAAAGCTAAAATCCGAAACAGGTACCGGCTTGTTTCCTCATTGAGGTATAAGTCGTAGTAATTGCGGTGAAGCTGCTCTTCTTGTCTTTTTGAAAACCCGGACTGGCCCATATTGTAGCTTGCTGCCACTGCAGTCCAGTCCCCAAATTTTTGATGTGCTTTTTTTAAGTAGGCAGCAGCGGCCAGAGTAGACTGCTCCAAATTGTAACGCTCGTCCACCGATTCGGTGATTTCCAACCCATATTCCTTGCCCGTTTCTTCCAAAATTTGCCAGTACCCTTTTGCCCCAGCAGCCGAGCTCGCATTGAGCAAGCCGCTTTCAGCAATGGCCAAGTACTTGAAGTCATCGGGCACGCCCTGCTCTTGAAGCAAGCGCTCGATTTCAGGGAGGTATTTTTTACTTCGCTTAAATAGCAAGATGAGATTGGACTCCCAATAGGCATTCACATAAAGTTCCCGCTCGAGTCGCTCCACCACATCTCCTTGCTCTAGGGGCACCTTTTCTCCTGCAAAAGAAAGTTCAACAGGAAGATCAAATAGTGCTACCGAATCTTTTTGCTCGCGCGAAAAGGAAGTAAGCCCCAGCTTTGCTCCCATCTGGTGTTCACTAAAAACAGCAAAAAGAGCCAAGCTCAGGCAAAGGCCCAACAGGGCGTAGATGAGGGTGAGATGAACTTTTGTCACGATTGAGTTAGCGGCTGAAGGGTGAAAAAATAAATCTTCTACTGTGTTACCTGCGGAAGCATCGCCAGAATTTCCTCCATGAATTCCCTGGAATTGGAGAGGCGAGGCACTTTGTGCTGCCCTCCAAGCTTCCCTTTTTTGGCCAGCCAAGACTCAAAGAGGCCCACTGGAGCAGCATGGAGTTGAAGGCGCTGCAAGGCTAAATTTTTTTGCCTTTTGGCATCGTAATCGGAGTTGATCTCCCGCAAATGCTGGTCTAAAATATCTGCAAAGTTTTCTAAATCTGAGGGCAGACTTTTGAATTCCACCACCCACTCATGGGCACCTTTGGATTGGCTGTCCTCAAAGTAGATAGGCGCTGCTGTAAAATTGGTCAGCGTGGCCCCCGTTTGTGCACAGGCATAGGAAATGGCCGCCTCTGCATTTTCCACAATCACCTCTTCTCCGAAGGCATTGATAAAATGCTTTGTTCTGCCAGAGATTCGAAACCGGTAGGGAAGGACGCTGGTAAATTTGACGGTATCCCCGATTTTATAGCGCCACAACCCTCCATTGGTGGAGATCAACAAAGCATAATTTTTTCCAACCTCTACCCCTTCTAGAGAAATCACGCGAGGGGTTCCCTTTTCCAAGTCCTCGAAAGGGATAAACTCGTAAAAAATCCCATAGTCCAGCAAGAGCAAGAGTTCATCCGAATCTGCCTGATCCTGCATTCCAAAAAATCCCTCCGAAGCATTGTAGGTTTCCATGTATCGCATTTTATCGGAAGGAATCAACTCCTTGAACAAGTTTCGATACGGCCCAAAAGCCACCGCTCCATGAAAAAACACTTCCAAGTTGGGCCATACTTCAAGGATATGAGCCGCTTTTTTCAATTCCAGAATGCGCTGAAGCAAAACAATCGTCCAAGTGGGTACCCCAGCGATGGAAGTCACATTTTCATCCATGGTCTCCCGAGCCATGCGTTCAATTTTCGC
The DNA here is from genome assembly GCA_964587015.1 of uncultured Limnohabitans sp. Lineage (GTDB taxonomy): Bacteria > Bacteroidota > Bacteroidia > Cytophagales > Cyclobacteriaceae > Algoriphagus. The sequence continues at coordinate 12,964 of CAZPKI010000019.1, read as the reverse complement.
CTCCCAGTCCGACATCAAAGCTGTCTCTAGGGAAGGGGTACGAACAAACTGTGCCCATATCGGGAGATTGTGCATGATGACTGCTGATACATCTCCAGCACGCGCAATTCCTTTGGGATGGAGGGCCTTTTTCTCAAGCGCTCCCCCAACAGACAAGCTTTTGCCAGTAAATAACTTCGTATCTGGGAAATTACTCACATAAAGTGACACCATGTCTTTTCCACCTTTGAAATGACACTCTTCCAAACTTTCATCTGATACAGGAATGTATTTGCTTCGCCCTGCAGTGGTTCCGGAGGATTTGGCAAACCACTGAATGTCGGAAGGCCAAAACACCTGCTGCCTCCCTTTGATGTTCTTCTCCAAATAGGGAGTGAAGGATTCGTAATCAAACAGGGGTACACGCTTGGCAAAATCTTGGTAAGATTTAATTTTCCCAAAATGATAGGTCTTTCCTATCTCAGTATCCTTTGCTGCTTCTAGCAATTCTACTAGGGTGGTTCGCTGCACCAAATGGGGCTCTTGCTTGAACTTTTCGATTTGACCTAGTCGACTTTTGAAAATCCAGGTCATGAAACTGTTGAGCACTTCCATTTAGGAAAAAGTTTTACGTTTCAGTTCAAATTGGGTTCCCAGATACACCCTACGCACCTGCTCATCGGCAGCTAGCTCCTCCGCCGTTCCCGCCTTCAATAAGCGCCCTTCAAACATCAAGTACGCTCGGTCTGTGATCGAAAGCGTTTCGTTCACGTTGTGGTCGGTGATTAGAATGCCAATATTTTTGGTCTTTAGCTTGGCTACGATGGTTTGGATTTCCTCCACAGCAATAGGATCCACGCCTGCAAATGGCTCATCCAAAAGCACAAATTTAGGGTCTACAGCCAAGGCTCTAGCGATTTCGGTACGTCGACGCTCCCCTCCAGAAAGGACCATACCTAGATTTTTTCGTACATGGGTCAAGCTAAACTCTTCAAGCAAGCTTTCCATTTTTTCCTTCTGCTGCGCCTTGGGAAGGGTCGTCATCTCCAATACGGCCAAAATATTTTCTTCTACCGAAAGCTTTCGAAACACAGAGGCTTCCTGCGCCAGGTAGCCGATGCCCAACTTAGCCCTCTTGTACATGGGGAGTCCCGTGATGTCCTGATCTTCCAAAAATATCTTCCCAGAATTGGGCTGAATCAACCCAACAATCATGTAAAATGAGGTGGTCTTTCCCGCTCCATTGGGGCCCAAAAGCCCAACAATCTCCCCTTGGGAAACCTGTACGGAAATGTCATTGACCACAGATCGGCCTTTGTATATTTTTAGGAGGTGCTCAGCTCGAAGAATCATATCAGTCAAATTTGATGTCTTTCACGTAGAGTTGCAAACTGCTTTTGTCACGAAAGATATTTTCACGCATTTCCACCACAAGGTCAAAGCGCATTTTGCCTCGCAACATATTCACGGTGGTAAGGTCCGGATCTTTGGCTCGATCAGCCATTCCAAAGCCTAAACAAACCGGAGTGGTCAACTGTCCATCCTGCATAATTTTAATCCGCAGGTGCTTGTCTTTTAGTACCGTCACATCCTCGGCATACACATTTTGAATTTGAAAAATAGGTTCTGAGTTGCCCGGTCCAAAGGGAGCCATCTGCTTGATGATGTTGTAAAACTTGTAATTGATCTGATCTAAAAGCAAGACATCATCAATCTCGATGACAGGCTTAAGGTGTGTGGCCTTTATACGGCTGCGAACTACCTCCTCAAACTTTTTTTGAAAGGCGGGGACGTTTTTTACATCCAAGGTGAGGCCTGCTGCATACTTGTGTCCACCAAACTGATCCAAAAGATCTGCACACTCGGCAATCGCTTCGTAAATATCAAAATCAACGACGGAACGTGCACTCCCCGTCGCCTTGTTGTTGGACTCCGTCAAAATAATCGTTGGGCGGTAATACTTTTCAATGCAGCGGCTAGCTACAATGCCAATGACCCCTTTGTGCCAATCCTGCTTGAATAACACGGTAGAATTCCACACGGCTCCTTCTTCTTGAAGTGCCAGCATTTCAAAGGCCTCCTTGGTGATGTGTTCATCAAAATTGCGCCGCGTAGCATTGACCTCATCGACGAGTTTGGCTCGCTCGATGGCCTCATCCAAATTCGGCGCAATCAGCAACTCTACCGATGCTTTGGCATGTTCTAGCCGGCCAGAGGCATTAATTCTAGGACCAATCTTGAAAACGATGTCTGAAATTTGGATATCCTTTTCAATTTTTGAAAGGAGCATCAAGGCTTTCAGTCCTGGCCTTGGAGTATTGTTGATCCGGTCTAAGCCGTAATAAGCCAAAATTCGATTTTCTCCTGTGATGGGAACAATGTCTGCCGCGATACTCACCACCACCAAGTCCAAATAGGTGTAAAGGCTGGCCTCTTCCAATTGCTGGGCTTTGGCATAGGCTTGAATTAACTTGAAGCCCACTCCGCATCCACTGAGTTCCTTGTACGGATACTTACAATCCTGCCTTTTTGGATCCAGCACGGCCACCGCCTTTGGGAGTTCATCCCCGGGAGTATGGTGGTCACAAATGATGAAGTCTACTCCAAGCTCAGAAGCCAATTCCACTTTATCCATGGACTTGATGCCACAGTCTAAAGCGATGATCAGTGAAAATCCCGCTTCGGCAGCATAGCGAACACCCCTTTCGGAGATTCCGTAGCCTTCCTTGTAGCGATCAGGAATGTAAAAATCTACATGGGGGTAAAACCCTTTTAAAAATTCATACATCAAGGCTACCGCTGTAGTTCCATCAACATCGTAATCCCCATAGACCAAAATGTGCTCTTCGTTTTTTACCGCCTTAGCTATTCGAAGCACTGCAGCGTCCATGTCTTTCATCAAGAAAGGATCGTGCAACAGGTTCAAGCTAGGCCGAAAGTAGTCTTTAGCCTGATCAAAATTTCCCACGCCTCTATTGATCAACATGGTAGCAAGGGTAGCATTCACATTGATGTCCTTGCTTAACTTGTCAACCGCGGCTTGGGCTATTTTTGGCTTTTGTTTCCAGACGTACTCCATAGGGTAATATTACAAGTATTTAAGAAGCAAAACCCAAATTCTTGGGTCTAGACCTTTCTTAGTAGCGTGTTTCGCACGAAAAGGTTCGAAAAATTAATTCTTCCTTGCCGATCGAGCCGCCCACCAAAGACTTACAGGGAAAACTAAGGCCCGTAACTTCAAGGCATTCTTTTGGCTGAAGGTAAGCTGGGTGTTCTGGTGGATTTTTTTGTACCATCGCGCCGCAGCCCATCCATGCCCTAGGACAGCCAACAGCAATAGGGAATAGACAAGTAGTTCTACCATCTTAATTTTTTTGAAGACACAAGGCCGCCCAGTTATCCTTGGTGGTTTGCATCGTTAAAGTAAGTCCCTGCGCCGAAGCTGCCTGCACCAAGTCTGCTATGTCTTCAGAATAAAACCCACTCAAGAGTAGCAGCCCTTGATTCGTAAGCAGACTTGCGTAAATCTTAAGCTCATCCAGCAGCACGTTCTTATTGATGTTGGCCAAAATAAGTGCATAGGGACCTTTGGGTTGCACCTCACGAATGGTACCCAAACCCATGCGGGTGGCTACCTGGTTCAACTCAAAATTCTCGTTGCCATTGTCCACACACCAGGAATCGATATCAAAAGCCTCCACCTGCTTGGCGCCGAGCAAATGAGCCATAATCGCCAAGATGCCAGTGCCTGATCCTACATCCAACACCCGCTTGCCTTGGTGATCTATTTTCCCTTGCATGGAAAGTAGCTGAAAGGTGGTGGCATGGTGTCCAGTTCCAAAAGACATTTTGGGATTGATCACAATTTCATACTGGAATCCTGGTTGAGGGGCATGGAAAGAAGCACGCACATACACCAACTGATCTACTTCGATTGGATCGTAGTTTTTTTCCCACTCCTCATTCCAATTCACCTTGGGCATGATTCCTTCCAGCAGGGTAAGTGCTGCAGGCTCGCGGTAAGTAGCGATGACTTCGTCAAAAGAATCTCTGGAAAACTGGTCTTGTGGCACATAGGCTTCAAAACCAGTTTCTGTTTCCAAAAAGGAATCAAAGCCCACCGCTGCTAATTCAGCAATCAAGATTTCCCGGTAATCCTCCAGGCAGGTAATGCTCACTTGTACGTAGTCCATGAATACATTGAATTGGCTCAGATTCCCAGTTCCTGGGAAAGACACTTAAAAAGCCCCGCAGCTGCGGGGCTTGATTTAGAAGGATTTTACAATTTCAATAAAGTCACGGGATTTGAGGGAAGCCCCTCCAATCAATCCGCCATCCACATCAGGCTTGCCAAAAAGTTCTTTTGCATTTCCTGGATTGGCTGATCCTCCGTACAAAATAGACGTTTGCGCAGCGATCTCCTGTCCATACTTACTGGCCAGATGGCCTCTTAGTGCTGCATGCATTTCTTGTGCTTGATCTGCCGAGGCAGTCTTACCCGTACCTATCGCCCAGATAGGCTCGTAGGCAATGACCACTTTGGAAAATTCTTCAGGAGTCAGGTGAAACAAACTTGCAGTCAGCTGTGCTTTTACCGTCTCTTCATGGGTACCTGCCTCACGAATTTCCAAGGATTCTCCACAACAAAAAATTGGGGTCAAGCCATGAGCCAAGGCTTGGTTGACCTTGGTGGAGAGAAGGGTATTGTCCTCTTTGAAGTATTCTCGGCGCTCGGAATGGCCCAAAATCACATACGATACTCCAAAAGAAGCTAGGATCTTGGCGGAAACCTCGCCAGTGAAGGCTCCCCCATCTTTGTCGGAACAGTTTTGTGCGCCCACAAAGATTCCAGCCGTGTCACCTACCAATCTCTGGACCGGATACAGGTGTGGGAAGGGAGGATTGAGGACTACTACCACATCCTTGATGGCTTCGTCTTGGTACATATTGACAAGCTCACTTGTGAGTTGTTGTCCCTCCTCAAAGCTGAGGTTCATCTTCCAGTTGCCGGCTACTATTTTCTTTCTCATGTGTAGAATCTCTTTTTTTAGGTTTGAAAAAACTTGAGCGAAAGGTAATTTGCTTCAAAATTACCAAAAATGTCCAGTTGGGGAAGAAATAACGGAGAGCAGACACCAAAAAAGAATTGGAATCTGGAAGAGGCAAGGGGCAAATTGGAAACCTATTGCTCCTACCAGGAACGCTGTGTCTGGGAATTGCGGCGAAAACTTTTTGAAAAAGGGATTCAAGGCCCAGCCGTGGAGACGATACTTGCCGAATTGGAGGCTAGTGGATTTGTAGATGAGGAGCGCTTTGCTAGATCTTATGCCCGCGGGAAATTTCGGATCAAAAGATGGGGAAAAGGGAGAATTAGTCAGGAGTTGAAACTTCGACAAATCAGTTCGGCGCTCATCCAACTGGGCTTGTCAGAAATTGATGGGGAAGAGTATTTTGCTACCCTCGAGCGGGAGGCAGAAAAAAAGTGGGAAAAAACCAAAGAAAAAGACGCTTACAAAAAAAAATACCTAGTCACTCACTACCTGATGAGCAAAGGCTTCGAACAAGACCTCATTCAAGAGGCCTTGTCCGCCTTAGTTTCTAATGAGAACAGGTAAAATTACCAGCTTCCTCCAGCACCGCCTCCACCAAAGGAGCCACCGCCGAAGCCACCAAAGGAGCCGCCACCTGAAGAAAAATCTCCAAAAGAGCCGCCGCCGCTGCTTCCTCTACTTCCGCCTAGCGCATTTGCCAAAAGGAGGGTCGTCCAAAAATCAATTCCTCCACCTTTACCGCCCATGTGATTGTTGTTATCCTTCCGGTTTTTAATAATCGGCAGAACCACAAAAATAAAAATAAAGAAGAGGATGAATAAAAGACCTAAAATAGGATTGTCTTCCCCATCCGACATCACCTCATCAGCCTTGTACTCGCCAGAGGCCAACTTAAAGATCATGGTTGTGGCTTCATCCAAACCTTGGTAGTAGGCCTCCGTCTTGAAATTGGGGAGAATCATGTTGTTGACGATACGCTTGGCAAGGGCATCGGGTACAGCTCCTTCCATTCCTCTTCCCGTAGCAATAAAGACCTTACGGTCATTCATTGCCGCCAAAATGAGGATGCCATTGTCCTTGCCTTTGCCTCCAATACCCCATTGCTCTCCCAATTGGAAGGCGTAATCAGAAATCTCGTAGACTCCTACTGATCCTAGAAGGACGATAGAGATCTGTGTGGAGGTGCTGTCCGAATAGGCAAGCAGCTTTTGTTCAAGTTGATCTACCTCGGCAGCGCTCAATGTTCCCGTGAAATCATTGACTAGCCGAGGAGGATTGGGGACTGCAGGAAAGTCCTGTGCAAATGCAAGGCCTTGAAGAAGAAATAAAGCGAGTACTACTACTAGCTTACTTGCCGAAAGATACCTCATTGGATAGTTCGTTTTGGTCATCTAGGTGATCGTATGGAAAATGGGTTTTCAACTGATCCCCAGCATGGTGAATGCCTTCAATGAGTCCTTCAGTAAACTTGCCCTGTCGAAAATGACTCGCCATCAGGTCTTTGGTGCTCTCCCAGAAGTCTGCAGGCACCACTGAATTGATGCCTGCATCTCCTAGAATTGCAAATTTGTGATCTTCTACGGCTAAGTATATCAAAACACCATTTCTGTCTTTGGTTTGATACATTTTAAGCGTCTCAAAAACCTTCGCTGCACGATCTAGAACAGCACCCTTGCAGGTACTTTCAATGTGCACTTGAATCTCCCCAGAGGTTTGAGTTTCTGCAGCTTTAATTGCGGCAACGATTTCTGCTTTCTGCTCTGAAGAAAATAGTTTGGATGCCATGGGCTTAAAATTGAACTGTGGGAGCTTTGTCAGCACCAGCAACTGCTTCAAAATATCCTTTCGCTACGAAGCCATACCAACCTGCAAAGAGATTGTTCGGGAACACTCTCAAAGTAGAATTGTAGCCCTTTACGGACTCGTTAAAATTTCTTCGCGCTACAGCGATTCTATTTTCTGTTCCCTCCAATTGTGCCTGAAGCTCCAAGAAGTTTTGATTCGCCTTTAGGTCTGGGTATTTTTCAACAGTTACCAACAAGCGGCTTAAAGCGCCAGAAAGTTGATCCTGTGCTTGTTGAAATTCAGCAAGCTTTTCTGGAGTCAAGTTAGTCGGGTCAACCTGAACAGATGTAGCCTTAGAGCGAGCTTCTACTACGCCAGTAAGCGTTTCCTGCTCAAATTCTGCATACCCTTTGACAGTACTGACCAAGTTGGGGATCAAATCAGTTCTTCGTTGGTATTGCGTTTGTACCTCAGCCCATTCGCCATTGATCCCTTCTTCTAGTTGTACAAATTGGTTATAAGTCCCTACTGCCTTGGAATAGATTAAAATACCTAGCACGAGAAGGATGCCTACGGGAATTAAGATTTTTTTCATGTTGTTTATTGGTTAAATCGAGGAGTTACACGGAATTTTAAGTGGTTCGTTGTCTTAAAGGACAAAGTTATCCAAATTTTCTTTCCTTACTGAAAAATCAAATTTGCTTTTTCAGTTGCAGCCGTACCTGAAGATCAACGTATTGCGTGGCATCGGATGAGGAGTAACGCCTCAAATCAAGTACCACAATTCTACCCGGCTCGGAGCGAAGTAATTTCACGAGCTGCTCCATCTCCCAAATCAGTACAGGCACCGAATCGATGCCTAAGATTTCGTCAAAGGGGAGTACTCCTGCCAAATGTGCCGGGGAGCCTTCACGCACATCCCCGATGTACCAGCGCTTCTCTTTGGTAAGCCTTTTTTTGACCACCATTCCACTCATGTCAAACTCAAAGGGTTGGTAAAAAGTCGCACCAGGTCGCACATAAAATCCATTCCTAGGGTAGTCCAGAATGAGTTTCGTTTTCCCCAGTACCTCAGCTCCCAGGCTCCCTTTCCTCCCACTTGCTTGAATGAGCGCACTGAATGTACTGGGTTCGGGATAGGAGGTAATTACCTGTTGGAAAAACAAGCCCCGCATCGAGAGGCGTTCTACTCTACCCAATTCCCCGTAAAGCACGCCACCAAGAGATTGCCCGAGCTGCGTTTCAATGCGTTGCTCGGGAAGTTTAATTTCGGAGGAGGTTTCTTGGTTGAGCAGAAGCCCATGGTTTGCTCCCGTATCCACCAGCACCTTTGCCTGAATAGTGGCCCCTTCCTTCTGATGGACCTTCACGTTGACGTAGGCCTTGCCATCTTCCAATTGCATCGGTAGTCTACGGTACAAGGGGGACTTCCAGGCCAAGCCCTCTGGCTGATAAAAGGTAATAATCGCTTGATCGTAATCAATCTTTACCGCATTGTGCTTGAAAAATTCGTGGCCCAAAATCCCATACACAGGGATGCCAATCACCGACTCCAGCTCCAGAAAATCTTCTTCTAGCACCAGCAAACTCTGTAACCTGCCTTCTACTCCCCCCAAACCAAGCGTATTGGTAGGGGAAACACGTGCCCAAACAGTCGTACTCCCATCCGCTCCCACCATGCCCACGCGCCGCGAATAGTTCAATCCCAAGGAATCCCCCTTGGATTTACTAAAAAGGAGGTTGGCCTTCACCCCTGTATCTAACAAGAAATACATCGGGGAACTCCCATTGATGGAGACAGGCAGAAGAATCAGGCTATTGGAAGCTAAAAAAGGCACCTTCACCTTTTTTTGGTCCCCAGTAATAAAAAATCCAGGCACCTGCGCTCGCAGAGGCAGCACAGCTAGTAAAAGCACAAATAAAAACAGGGATCTCAGCTTCATCTACTTCACAAATCTATTCCTATAAAGGACGAAATTTTTACCCCTCAGGTCAAACAAAATCCAAGAATTCTGCATGGAAGATCTCTCTTCTTTCCTTGCCAAAGCCTCAAGAAAAGTAGATATTTATCCCTCAACCCTTTGGAGATGGCCGATACCGCATTAATTGAAAAAGCAAAAAAGATTTTTGAACACTTCCTCCTTCGGCAAGGAAGCAGAAAGACGCCAGAGCGGTATTCGGTTTTGGATGAATTGTACCTGCTTCCCGAAGACGAGCATATCGATGTGGAAGGGCTGTTTTTAAAAATGAGAAACAAGGGCTATACCATCAGCCGTGCCACCATTTACAATACCTTGGATTTACTAGTGGAAAGCGGACTCGCCGTAAAACATCAATTTAAAGATAAGGTAGCCCTTTACGAACAAGCCCTAACTTACACCCATCACGATCACCACGTCTGTAACCAGTGCCGAAAAATTCGTGAATTTTCGGACCCCAGGCTAACCGAAATTAAGGAAAGCATGAGCAGGGAGTTCGACTCCACGATTACCAGTCACTCCCTAGTGCTGTATGGGGACTGCCAAATCAAAAATTGTGCCCACCTCTCAGCAGCTAACCCGCTCTAAAAATCTTGCGGTAAATGGGCTTTCGGTACCAAAATTGAAGCCATAAAATGGGGTAGAGCAAGGGAGTCATCCAGGCATAGGCTCCTTCAAACTCAATTTCATCACTAATTATGCTTCCGGATGGCTGCGCCAAGATTCGATGGCAATGCCTCCACTTCCCCAAGAAAAAAGGCAAGACGATGCCCTCATCCACAAATAGAAATTCCTTCGCATCGCAGTGATCTTCTGTGATTTTGCTGGTCCAATTTTGCTTGAAAAATATAAAATTCAACTCCAAGTCTACGGTATCTCCGGCCTTACAGCCATCAAAGCGGAGCACCTTCACGGGCGGAAAGGGAGGGGCAAGCTTTGCAAATAAGGATTCCGTAAAGCCTTCCTTTACTTGAAGGTGAGACTTTTCCACTGCCGTTTGAAGGTTGATTTGCATCAAAAGCTAAGTATAAATAGGAGAAATAAAATAAGCCAAACCGCATCCATAAACTGCCAATAAACAGTAAATAAGCGGATTCTTAATTTTTCATAGGGGTTGGTTGCCCAGACTAGCCTTCGCACGACATCCTGTTGTGCTTTTCGAAATTCAACCAATAAAATAACTGCAAAAGTCATCGCCCCAAGGAGGTGGAGCACATGGATTCCGGAAAGTACATACAGAAACGAGCCGCTGGGAATCCCCGTAAAATTGATGCCTCTATCCGTGAGCTCCTTCCAGCCAAAAATTTGAAAGGCTATAAATAAAAGCCCCAAAATTAAGGTGGATTTCAACGAACGATACAGTTTGTCAATGTTTTCTTCCTGGTAATGAAGACGCATTTTCACCGCCGTATACCCAGAAAGTACGAGAAGAAAAGTGGATACCATAAAGGCAAATGGCACCTGCTCATTTAATCCTTGGAGGTATTCCCTACCTGAAAAAAAGAAGGACAGGGCCAGAAACAAGAAAATAATGCCGCTTCCAAGCATCGCCAGGTACAGCAAGGTCTCGTAAGGATGTTGCTTCTCTATCTTTTGGAACCAAGTTTTCGAAGGAGGGGTTTGTCTCATCGAGTGAAAAACATTTTTAACGTGGCTTAGTTCAAAAAATGTCAATTTCAATTGTATTCCCAAGGAATCCCTCAAAATACCCTAGATTTACAGCCTTAAAACTCCTAAACCAGCCCTTTGTGGATAGACCTTCTTTTCTCTCCATTTACCAGTCGGACCCTATTTTTCAAACTTTAGCCCACCAATTAAGTGCCGGGGCTCCTTTCCAACTGCAGGTAAAAGGTCTTTCGGGTAGCTTAGACATGGTTCTAATGGCAGCCTACTTTGCGCAGCAGGGAGGTTTTCATTTGGTCATTGCCCAAGACAAAGAGGAAGCCGCATATTTAAATTCGGACCTTCAAAATTTATTGGGCAACCTGGATCAAGGCATTTTTCCAAGTAGCTACAAGCGCCCCTACCAATACGAGGAGGTAGACAATGCAAACGTACTGCAGCGCGCCGAACTCCTCAACCAACTACTAGAATCCAAGGGTAGCTCTCGCATCGTGATCACCTATCCCGAGGCGCTCTATGAAAAGGTCATCAACAAACGTTCTCTCGTAGAAAACACCTTTACAGCACGGGTTGGAGAGGCTGTGGACATGGAGTTTGTTACTGAGATTCTCTCCACCTATGACTTTGAGCGAACCGATTTTGTCTATGAACCTGGGCAATATGCCATCCGTGGTGGAATCTTGGATGTATTTTCATTTAGCAATGAATTCCCCTACCGACTGGAATTAGTAGGAAAAGAAATCGAAAGCATCCGCACCTTCGATCCAGAAACACAACTTTCGCTACAGTCAGTCCCTTTTATTTCGCTCATTCCAAATGTTCAAACCCGACTTCTTCAGGAGGTGCGGCAGTCTTTCCTCAGTTTTTTGCCAGAGAAAGCCATCCTCTGGATCAAGGACTACCAGCTTACACTGGATGTGATGGACGAGTGCTATCAAAAAGCTGCACAAGCTTTTGGTCAGATGGCTGGTTCAACTAAGAAGGAGGCCCTAGTCCTCCAACCCGAACAGTTGTTTGAGCAGGGAGCAGATTTTGTCGAGGCAGCAAAAAAGTTTTCTATAGTAGAATTTGGCCGGCAATTTTACTTGAAAAAAGCCACCAAGGTCAGTTGGGAGAGCCAGCCACAGCCCTCTTTCAATAAGAATTTTGACCTACTCGTTGCCAACTTGGGAGACAATGAAAAGACAGGCTTTCTCAACCTCATCGTAGCAGAGAACGAGAAGCAAATCGACCGGCTTCAGGGAATTTTTCAAGAATTGGACCCTACCCTACAGGTGCAAAGCCTGTTACTCAGTCTCCGCGAGGGCTTTGTCGATAAGCAAGCCAAACTCGTTTGCTACACCGACCACCAGTTATTTGAGCGTTTTCACCGTTACAAATCCAAGAGTAAATCCACCGCCTCAAAGGCCCTCACCCTCAAAGAAATTAAGGCTTTACATCCCGGTGACTATGTGGTCCATGTGGACTATGGTGTGGGGCGATTTGCAGGGCTAGAAAAAGTAGATGTCAGTGGCAACATGCAGGAAGCGGTTCGATTGATTTTCAGAGACGATGACCTGCTGTATGTCAACATCCACTCGCTACACAAGATTTCGAAATATTCAGGACAAGAAGGACAAGCGCCCTCCATGTCCAAGTTGGGCTCGCCCGACTGGGACAATAAAAAAGCACGGGTCAAAAAACAGGTCAAGGACATTGCCAAAGACCTGATAGCACTCTATGCCAAACGCCGGTCTGCCCCAGGCTTTGCCTTTTCTAGAGATTCAGTACTGCAAGTGGAACTCGAATCCTCCTTCTTGTACGAAGACACACCAGACCAAGCAGCTTCAACGGCAGACGTAAAGGCAGACATGGAAAAATCCTACCCCATGGATCGTCTCGTGTGCGGGGATGTAGGTTTTGGCAAAACCGAGGTAGCCATCCGTGCCGCCTTCAAAGCAGTCAATGACAGAAAGCAGGTGGCCATCTTGGTGCCCACCACAATCTTGGCCATGCAGCATTACCAAACTTTGTCCGAACGTCTTGAAAATTTTCCGGTCAAGGTGGACTACCTCAACCGATTCCGATCTGCCAAAGACATCAAAGCCATCAAAGAGCAGGTGACCTCTGGGGAGATTGATATCCTGATCGGCACGCACAAAATTGTAAGCAAAGACATCGAGTTTAAGGACCTGGGACTACTCATCATCGATGAGGAACAGAAGTTTGGGGTCAAAGTAAAAGACCAACTCAAAAACCTACGGGTCAATGTAGATGTGCTCACGCTTACTGCCACCCCAATTCCGCGTACCCTCCATTTTTCTTTGATGGGCGCGCGTGACCTTTCCGTGATTGCCACTCCTCCACCCAATAGGCAGCCGGTAACTACAGAGGTGCAAACCTTTGAGGAGGAAGTCATCCGTGATGCGGTCTCCTACGAATTACGACGAGGAGGACAGGTGTTTTTTGTGCACAACCGGGTAGGAGAGATTGACAGCATTGCCAACCTAATTTTGAAATTGGTGCCAGATGCACGCGTCATCGGGGCCCATGGTCAGATGGATGGAG
>CAZPKI010000018.1:17281-19289 GCA_964587015.1 uncultured Limnohabitans sp. | reverse complement strand
TGTACTTAGTACCTAGTGCAATTCAGTCTTGTTTCTTGTCTCTAATTTCTTGCTTCTACCTAAATTCCGTTTAATTCACCTCTCCCATCATTTTCTTGAGAACTGGCTTTAGAAGTAGCAATACAAGTGCAGATCCCATTACCGTATACACAATTAGCATAAATTGGTCTGGCATGGCCGCAAGGCCTTCATCTGAGCCCCCACTCGCCTCCCCTGCAATCAATCCTGCAAACAAGTTGCCTAGCGCGACAGAAAGGAACCAAATGCCCATCATCTGACCTCCATAACCTTTAGGAGACAATTTGGTGACCAAAGAAAGTCCTACAGGGGACAAACTCAACTCACCGAAGGTGTGAAAAAGGAAGGTGATGATCAACCAACTAGGAGCGGCCAACTCACCTGAGGCAGCAATCTTTGTCGCGAAATACATCACAAAAAAACCTATCCCCAACATGGCGAGTCCAAAGGTGAATTTGAGCGGAGAGCTTGGCTCCAAATTTTTTCTACCCAACCATACCCAAAGTGAAGCAAAAAATGGGGCGAAGATGATGATAAATAGTGAATTGATGGATTGAAAGTATCCTGTAGGGACCTCCCAGCCAAACACCGTACGATCCATAAAACGCTCGGCAAACAAGTTGAGTGTGGAACCAGCCTGCTCAAATCCTGACCAAAACATGGCAGAGAAAAAGAATAAAACAGCAATAACTCCAACTTTATTCTTATCGCCTCTACTGAGTCCACCAAAAGCAATTACATACCCCAAATACCCAGTTGCTACAATTGCAATCACAGTTCCAGAAGACTTAGCGATAGCTTCAACATCAATCGGTACTACGCCTGCAAACAACAAGCCTACCACTACAATACCTACCAATCCAATAACTGACGTTAAGGATTTCAATTTGGTTTGAGCAGCTTTTTCTTCTGGAGTTACCACTACTGGCACTTCCCCATAGCCATCAAGTGCCTTACCCGTCAGCTTGTATTGAATCAAACCGAAGACCATTCCTAATCCAGCCAATCCAAACCCGAGGTGCATGTCGTATTCAGCTACTGTAGCACAAGCCAGTGGTGCAATAAACCCACCAATATTGATGCCCATGTAAAAAATAGAAAAGCCTGCGTCACGCTTGGAACTACCAGCAGGATAGAGTTGACCTACTATAGAACTGATATTTGGCTTTAATAAACCCGTACCAAGTACAATCAATAGCAGACCTAAGAAAAAAGAAGTGGTATCCAAGGTACTTAAGGTTGTTTTTGCCTCTGCACCACTAGAAATCCAACCTTCAATTCCAGGTATGGCCAACATAAAGTGTCCTAAAGCAATGATAATTCCACCGTACCATACTGATTTTTTCAAACCGAATAAACGGTCCGCGAGCCATCCACCCGGCAAAGCCAAGAGATAGACTCCCATAGTATACAAGCCATAAACTGCTCCAGCCGTAGGATCATCAAATCCAAGTCCCCCATCTACAATGGTCTTGGTCATGAATAAAATCAGCAAGGCACGCATGCCGTAGTAACTAAAACGCTCCCACATTTCAGTGAAGAACAAGGTCATAAGTCCTTTAGGATGACCAAATGCAGTAGGGCCTGCAAATTCTGAGTTAAGTGCTTTTTCCAAGGATGTTTTGGGTTGATAAGATTAAATTGAGTTACAATGATAAACTTTTTTAAGAGTTGATTCCAATATTCTTACACAAACTACGCTCCACATCAAAAAAAGATTAGGAACAAAATCTATTTTGTTTTCTTTTTTGAAGACAGAATCAAAAAGCCAGGACATTGGCTATTTTTGCAAAGCAAATAACCACTAATCATCATCCATAGCCATGAAAACAGCTGAGATAATTACTGAAAAAGGTACCATGAAGGTAGAGTTTTATGAAAAAGACGCACCTATCACGGTCCAAAACTTTGTGGACCTCTCCACCAAAGGTTTTTACGATGGACTTACTTTTCACCGTGTAATCCCAAACTTTGTCATCCAAGGTGGCTG
>CAZPKI010000018.1:0-17181 GCA_964587015.1 uncultured Limnohabitans sp. | reverse complement strand
ACGATGGACTTACTTTTCACCGTGTAATCCCAAACTTTGTCATCCAAGGTGGCTGTCCAACAGGAACAGGCACAGGAGGTCCTGGTTACAAAATTCAATGTGAATTGGATGGTGGAAACCAGTTCCATGACCGTGGCGTACTATCTATGGCACATGCCGGTAGAAATACAGGGGGTTCACAGTTTTTCGTCTGCCATAGCCGAGCAAATACTGCACATTTAGATCGGAACCATACCTGCTTCGGCAAGGTGGTAGAAGGTCTAGAAGTGATCGATGCCATCCGTGCTGGAGATAAAATTGAAAAAATCGTAATCCACGAATCTTAAGACCCACTATATATCCGGTACATCGAAAATTTCATTCCCTGTACCGGATTTTTTTATTTTTTCAATTTTTGCAAGTCTTTCAACACTCCAAGAACTTCGCTATGGATTTTTGGAGCAGTCTCCGAACCTAAGGAATTGATTTCACCATAGGGACGCTCCTTGTAGTCGTAGGTAAAAGGAGGGTTCACATCCCATTGACTCTTGGGGACGATGTAGCCAATCATGTCATTAGACATTCCTGAAAAAAACCGATACTGACCTGGTATCTTCTCCATTAAAGCTGGTACTTCTACTGGCTTCAATTTGAAATCCGCACCTTCAGGAGATTCAATGCCTCCATGGAGAATCTCAGGATAGAGTTCTCCAGGTACATGCACGAATGTCGCTGGCCCTAATTTCCAAGTAGAAACTTCAGATCGAATTTGTTTCCAGCCTACGAAGCCGCGATCAAAAATCCCTACAAAAGCGGCCAACTGAAATAGCGAGTTATCCATCTGTAGCGCAATGGATTTGGCTCGAATCCCTAAGTCTAAAGAAGAATGAATAACCAAGCTGGTATCGCGCAGGGTCTCTAACGTTATTTTAGCCAAGGCTTTCCCTTGTGCAAGAAGTTTATCTGGTGCTTGTCTTTGGTAAGAAACACCTGTGTAAGGGTCCACAACTGCAAGATTAGGTGCCGTAGTCATCAATCCTCCCACTGCCCCATTTAGGAAGATTGCTACTCCTCCCACACCAGGCTCAGCCAAGGTATCTGCAACAGGAATACCCCCTTCCACAAAATTCCTCCAGGGATCTGCAAAATCAGAACTGATTTGAATATTTTCCGACCACAAAGTCTCGGGATGATTTCCCCAATTCATGATCGTTCCTAAGGTAGTGCCAGTTTGTGCATCCAATACCTGCATCAATTGCAAGCCTGCATCGGAAATATAGGGTGGGCGGGTATCCCCTACCAAATCTTTAAGTCGAACAGGTTCCTGCGCAAATTTAAAATGTGCTGGCTTTCTGGAAGTGTAGGCCTCTCCTACTGCTGTAGCGATTCCTTCTTGAACCTGCTTCATGTAGTCGTTGTTTACCCCACGCACAAATTCAGAAGGTCCCCACATGCCCATCAAATCTGGAGCGGAATGCACGTGAGTACTGGAAATGACCACATAGTCTAATTCAGGGTACTTTTTTTGGATCAACTTCCGCGTTGCAATCACTTCGTCATTGCCAAAGCCAATCATGTCAATCACGCAAAGTGCCAAGGAAACATTCCCAGATTCAAGAACCATGGCTCTAGCCCAAAGCTTGTCTAAAACACTTTGTGCAGGCCTAGAATTGTGAAACCCTGCCAACCAAATCGCATCAAACTCACCGTTCCCGTTGGCATCTACAAAACGATCTCCTTTCTCAGGATCATATTTTGAATCTCCATCCACATCCTCCCAAGTTTCAAACCCAGTAGGTGTCAGGTCAACTTTAGAAAATCCAGCCTGAACATTAGCTGCTGGTGCGTATATAGAAAGATCTGTTTGATAGTCGGAATGCCTATCTCTAAATTGGTAGGCTGAATAACCAATAACTGCTACGAACAGCACAAGTACGAATACTAAAAAAATTAAAAGTCCTTTTTTCATGGGATGAAGTTGAAAAGCTCAACCCTAAACTAAGATTTATTTTCCAAAGGAAGAGGCTCCAGGCTATTCAATTTGACCGAATCAATTCTCGGCGTTTTGACTTTGCTTGCGAAAATGTTTTTCATGGATATCGGCATGAGGGACAATGTCCTTGTACCACTTCAACCTTAGCTCCCCTCGCTCCTCCTCCGAAATGTGGAAATTTGGACTTTCAAAAGCCGAAGCTCGTTTGATCAACTCAAATAAAAATATAGAAGCCGATACGGAAATATTAAAACTTTCCGTAAAGCCTCGCATCGGAATATAAACTAGCCCATCCACTTTGGACTTTACTTCGTCACTTATGCCTTCGTGCTCATTGCCAAAGACCAAGGCTATTTTTTGATCTGGAAAGAGAGGCAATTCGTGAATGGATTGTGAATCTGCCACTGGACTCGTTCCATAGATTTTGTATCCTTTTTGATGCAATGCGTCAAAACACTGGTCTACAGCAGATCCATCTGGGGTGAAATACTTATGCAAATCGATCCATTGCGAAGCTCCACGGGTGACAAAGGGGTTGATTTTGTACGTATCTGTTTTTTCAATCAGGTGAATGTCTTGAATGCCAAAACAGTCACAGGTACGAAGAACAGCACTTGCATTGTGTGGTTTGAAAATATCCTCCAATACCACCGTGAAAAAACGAGTCCGCAGGCTCAATACCCGTTCAATAGCTGCCCTCTTGTGTGGCGTGATGTACTGGGCTAGGTAATCAACCAATCCTTGATCCAATTCTCCTGACTTCTGACTCATCGAAGCATTGAACTAGTTAAAATAGCCCGAGCTGCTCATCCTCTCCTTTCTTTGGTGTCAAAGTAAGCGTACTACCTACTTCCAAGTCATCCGAAAGTTCGGCTACTGACTCTTCACTTGTAGTATCTTCCTCATTAGAAGTCTCCTCTTCCAGCTCTTCACCTATACCAGCTTCGAGATCACTTGCCTGTTCGGATTCAATTAATCTAAGCTCAATGACCTCATTAGCACTTAACTTATTTCCCAATGCCTTCCAGCCCTTCACATCAATCAACATCTCAAAATCATAATCCATTTGATCCTCAACCTTGCCCTTCATAAAAGTCACAGAAACCTGCGCCTGGGCATCTGTGGTGACGAGCTTTAAGTAAGATTGTTTGTGTTCAGTGATAAAGTTAAACCGCTTGTTGAGCGTCGTCGTTTCAATTAAGAATCGCTTCACAAAGAAATTTTTTGCTAAACCATCGAAGTAGATTGCTCCAATGACTTTTTGAGGATCGAATTTTTGAATTAAGAGTACTTCGGTAGGATCGTAGCGATTGGTCAACTCAAAACTGGTCAATTCATAATCTCCATTTTTGTAGCAAACCAAGATTTTGTCATCACCAAGGAAGTTGCCTATTTGTTTGCCTCGAGAATCCGTGTTCAGTCGACCTACAGAAGCATCGAAATAGATGTTAAGGCCACCTAAGGTGGATTTTCCTTCCATCTTAAACTGAATCTTACGAACTGGATATCTAGTTAAAATATTGCCTCCGGCCGCTCGACCTTTGATTTCCATCTCAGCAAAATCAAAATCAAACACTTTCACCCTCGCCTTTGCTCCTTGCGTCAGGTAGACAGTTACCACTTCCGCTTCCCCATTGGGATTGACGGTAAGGTACAGTAATTTTGATCCCTTGGTTCCTTTGGTTAGGTCATATTCCTTGTCGCGGGTCACACCTCCAACTTGAAAACGCTTGACCATAGACCTTCCGGAAACCCCATCTAGGTAAATGAAATTGTAGGTCATTCGCTCGTCATTCTTACGAAAGACACCGACATACACGAGGTCTTTGCCCATGAAGAGCTTTTCCTGTATTTTAGAAACTACCAGTTTCCCATCACGGCGAATGGCGATTATATCGTCTAGATCCGAACATTCACAGATGTATTCGTCCTTCTTTAATCCGTAGCCTACAAAACCATCTACTCGATTCACATATAGTTTAGCATTGTTTGCCGCTACTACAGCTGCTTGAATGGTATCAAATGCTCGAATTTCTGTTTTCCGTTCCCTACCTTTTCCATACTTATCCAATAAATTTTGGTAGTAGGCAATTGAATAATCTGTTAGGTGCTTTAAGTTGTAATTGACCTCCTTCAATTCATCCTGAAGTCGTTTCATCAACTCATCCGCCTTGAACGTATCAAACTTGGATATCCGTTTGATTTTTATCTCAGTTAAACGAACCAAATCCTCCTGAACAATAGTCCGGTAAAAATCAGGTTTGTAAGGGTCTAAACCTCGATCTATTGCTTCCAATACAGCATCCCAAGTGGTACATTCCTCAATGTCTCGGTAAATGCGATTTTCAATGAATATTTTCTCCAAAGAAGAAAACAAAAGCTTTTCTAAAAGTTCCCCTTTTCGTATTTCCAACTCCTTGCGGAGCAATTCCTTAGTTTGCTTGGTGTTGTACTTTAAAATCTCATTTACTGTCAAGAAAACTGGCTTATCCTCGATAATTACGCAGGCATTGGGCGATATGGAAACCTCACAATCTGTGAAGGCATACAATGCATCGATGGTTACATCTGGAGAAACTCCTGGTACCAATTGAATCTGAATCTCGACATCCTTGGCGGTGTTATCCACCACTTTTTTAATTTTTATCTTTCCTTTTTCATTCGCTTTTAGGATAGAATCAATCAATGAATCCGTGGTAGTGCCAAAAGGTATTTCCTTGATTAGTAATGTTTTATTAGCATCTTCTTCAATTCTAGCTCTAATCTTTACTTTTCCACCTCGAAGCCCTTCTTGGTAATCCGAAAAATCTGCTAATCCTCCAGTGAGGAAGTCGGGAAGAACCTGTGGAGAGTTGCCCTTCAATAATTCTATTGACGCTTCAATCAACTCCCGAAAGTTGTGCGGCAGAATCTTCGTGGACAAGCCAACAGCGATCCCTTCTACTCCTTGTGCCAAAAGCAATGGGAATTTTACGGGCAGTGTAACGGGTTCTCTTTTTCTTCCATCGTAGGAAAGCTGCCAATCTGTTGTTTGCGGATTAAAAACCACATCCAAGGCAAACTTCGATAGGCGAGCTTCGATGTATCGCGCAGCAGCAGCACCGTCGCCAGTACGCACATCACCCCAGTTGCCCTGCGTCTCAATCAATAGGTCTTTTTGGCCCATATTGACGATCGCATCTCCTATTGAAGCATCTCCATGGGGGTGGTATTGCATGGACTGTCCAATGATATTGGCAACCTTATTGAATCTACCGTCATCCATCTCCTTCATGGCATGAAGGATTCTTCGCTGTACCGGCTTCAGCCCATCTTCAATCGCAGGAACTGCACGCTCCAAAATCACATAGGATGCATAGTCAAGGAACCAGTCCTTGTACATCCCTGTTACGGGCACAGATCCATGAAGGCTGCTATCAGAACTTTCAGAAAGTCGGGTATCGTCACTCATGTGAATATTCCTAGGGTTAAAGGAACTAAAGATTCGGAAAAACTAGGGTTCCTAAGCATCAACTTCAGCATCCACTGCTTCTGATTCAAGTTTAGGGTCTTCTAGAGCCAAATCTTTTTCAATCCTCAAATTGTCAATAATAAATAGTTGTCGATCTGGTGTGTTCTTACCCATGTAGAAAGTAAGTAAATCAACAATCTTGGTGTCCTTGGTTAATAAAATTGGATCCAATCGAATGTCTTCCCCAATAAAGGTTCCAAATTCTTCGGGTGAAATCTCTCCTAATCCCTTAAATCGAGTGATTTCAGGTTTATTTCCCAACTTATGAATGGCACGCTGCCGTTCTTCATCTGAATAGCAATAGATCGTCTCCTTTTTATTTCGCACTCGAAACAAAGGGGTATCCAAAATGTAGAGGTGCCCATTTTTGACGAGATCCGGAAAAAACTGCAAAAAATAGGTCATAATTAACAACCTAATATGCATCCCATCCACATCTGCATCTGTAGCAATTACAATCTTCCGATAGCGCAAACTTTCAATTCCATCTTCAATGTTGAGTGCATGCTGGAGCAGGTTAAACTCTTCATTTTCATAAACGACCTTCTTGGTCATTCCAAAACAATTGAGTGGCTTTCCTCGAAGCGAAAATACAGCTTGCGTTTGCACATCACGACTTTTGGTGATAGAACCTGAAGCAGAATCTCCTTCGGTGATGAAAAGCATGGTTTTGTTTTTCGAATCCTCCTCAGCTTTTGGATCATCGTAGTGTACGCGGCAATCTCGAAGCTTTTTATTGTGAAGGTTTGCTTTTTTAGCACGCTCGTTGGCTAATTTCTTAATCCCTGAGATTTCTTTGCGCTCACGCTCAGATTGCATAATTCGCTTTAGTAACGCTTCTGCGGTACTTGGATTTTTATGTAGGTAATTGTCTAACTCTACTTTAATAAAGTCATTGACAAAAGTTCGAAGCGTAGGTCCATCTGGGCCGATGCTCTGTGAGCCAAGTTTAGTCTTGGTTTGAGATTCAAAAACAGGCTCCTGCACACGAACTGCAATTGCTGCCACGACGGATTGACGAATGTCAGAAGCATCAAAATCTTTTTTGTAAAATTCCCTTATGGTTTTGACCAAAGCCTCTCGAAATGCAGCTAAGTGGGTTCCGCCTTGAGTGGTATATTGTCCATTCACAAAGGAGTAGTATTCCTCCCCATAACTTCCAGAGTGGGTAATGGCAACCTCAATGTCATTTCCTTTCAGATGAATGATCGGGTATCGTATACTTTCTTCGTCCACTTTATTGGACAATAGATCATATAATCCTTTATCTGAAAAAAACTTTTTCCCATTAAATTGGAGACTTAAGCCTGCATTGAGGTAGGCATAATTCCACATTTGATTCTCGAGATACTCAGGAATAAAATGGTAGTTTTTAAAAATAGAAGCATCTGGCGAAAAGACAACCTTGGTTCCATTTCGATCTGAAGACTTACCGATGGGAGGATCACTGACTAAAATTCCCTTTTCAAATTCGGCTACTTTACATTCCCCTTCTCGGAAGGATTGCACCTTGAAAAAATCTGAAAGTGCATTCACTGCCTTGGTACCTACTCCATTAAGTCCAACTGATTTCTGGAATGCTCCTGAATCGTATTTACCACCCGTATTGATCTTGGAAACACAATCAATCACTTTTCCAAGTGGTATTCCTCGACCATAGTCTCGAACTTCTACTTTATGTTCTGAAATTTTAACCTCAATGGTACGCCCATGTCCCATCATATGCTCATCAATGGAGTTGTCTAGGATTTCCTTGACTAACACATAAATCCCGTCATCTGGCGCACTTCCATCTCCCAATTTTCCAATATACATCCCTGGTCTCATCCGGATGTGTTCCCTCCAATCAAGCGAACGGATGCTGTCTTCGGTATAATTTACTTGTTCTGCCATCGACTAGTTAATTCCCACCTGTGTGGATTTGAATTTTTTGAAAAGCAATACAAACAATGCTACCACCCACACAAAAAGTACAACAGGCATCAGAAAAAACCAAAGGTTGTATGCCGAAGCACTAATTACCTCTTGATTGTTGATGGCGTGTACAAATAAGGCTGCCAGCGATAAACTCGCGTTGACCCAGCCCCCAAAAGAATAAAACCATGCCAACAAGTAGTCGCGGTAAGGATCTCCAATTGGAAATAGGCGATGCAATTTTCGATTGGCTTTTGTCTCCAACGTTTTTGGCGTGTAGATCGTGACTAGATTTAAGGCCAAAAACCCAAATGCAAGCCCATAAAAAAAGGTGCTTTTTGCAAAATCTCGAAGCAAAATGCCTTGATCATCAAAACGAAATCCGATCTGCTCGGGCAATGCCGCATAGAAATATAAAAGCGCAAAGAGGAATACTAGCACGCTGAAGAAATAGAAAACCTTTCCGAATCTGTAATACATGAAATTTGGGATTGAAGCCGCAATATAACCGATTTGAATAAACCTTCTGCCCTTTGTTTGAGTTCAAAAGTGACAAATTCAGTCAAATTCTATTTTTACTCAATAACCAGAAGATCAAATGAAAATTCAAGCGATCTTTGAGCATTCAAAAAAATCTTCATGAAAATTTCTGTTTTGCTTCTAGTCCTCTCGCTTTTCACTTGGCTAAGCTCTTGTAGCTCTGCAGTAGACGCTGGAAAAATTAATCTAGATAACTGGAAATCAGATCGCTATGGATGCAAAGGGTTAAGAATGCAAGACTTGGAAGAGTTTCGCTCCATAAAAAATCATTTTTTGGGAATCAACAACCAAGCATTAATCAAGACTTTTGGTCGACCAGATCGAGTTGAACTAGTGGATAAGAGCCAAAGTTTTTTCTTCTATTTTATTGAACCAAGTTCAGATTGCGCAGGGGTAGTACAAAAAAAAGAACCCCTTCGGATTCTTTTTAGAATGAATGCTTTGAGCAAGGTCTCAGAAGTGACTATTACAGACCAGAATCCATAAAACACAAAGCTGCGGCACCTAAGGTTCCTGCGTTATTCTCAAGGGTAGCTTTTTTCAACTTTAGATCCTTGACATAATAAGGCGTCAAGAATTTGCGGGTGTTGTATTCGATGGTAGGCATCATAAACTCTAAGCCAGCGGCAATTCCCCCTCCAAAATACACATCCGTGACATCCAGCACTCGAATGGTGGATACAATAGACTCACTAATTATTTCAGCAACTTCTTTAAAGACCATCAAAGAAACCTCATTACCCGTTCGTGCGGTATCAACCAGTAGATGGGTACCCAATTCCTTGCCTTTAAGCTCCCCTGCCTTTTCGGGATAAGCTGCAATTAAATTGGCCATTATCTTCAAAATCCCTCCCCTTCCAATCAAGGTTTCTAGTCCAGCATTCCCTCTAGAAAGCATGTGTCCCATTTCAAGGGCATTTCCACGAGAACCTTTAAATACTTGTCCATCCAATACCAGGGCACTCCCAATTCCCGTTCCCATGGTAATAAATAGGAAATTGGAAGAAACAGCCCCCTTACCAAATTGAAATTCTCCAATTGCAGCAGCAGCAGCGTCATTTTCAAGGAAAAAATCATGGTTAGGATATCGAGCCTTTAACGTGGCCTTTAGCGGATAATTGTTCAGCGCGGGTATAGCTGGGATCTCGAGAGGAGTCATACGATCCTTACTGATCATACCTGGCAAACCGATACCGACTTTTTTGATGTGTGGAAACTTCTCCAAATAGGTTCCAATCACCGACACAAAATTAGGTCCAAAGCCATCTACATGGTCTCTATAAGAAGTGGTATCCTCTTTGAAAAACTCAATTATGTTCCCAGATTTATCTACTAATCCAATTTTTAGATGTGTTCCTCCAACATCTACTCCCAAAAACTGAGTATCCGAAATATTCATAGTTTAATTCGTCCTTTTCGTTTGCTAAAAAAGCAAAACTATCCCTTTACTTCTTATAATCTTTGCCTATTTCGTAAAAAATTTTGAGAACCGCAGGACATACTAGCGAATTTTTCAAGGTTAAGTCCAATATACCAAGCATGTTTTTTCGGTCTGTGTGTGGGTATTCTCTACAGGCTTTTGGACGGTCTTCGTAAACCAAACATGCATTATCTCCCCCTAAAAATGGGCAGGGCGCTCCTTTAAAAACGTAATCCCCCTCCTCATCCCGAAACAAATAGGTGTCAATAAATTCACTTGACCGCATCCGAAAAACCTTTGAAAGTCGATCAATATCTGTTTGTATCAGGATGGGACTTGTGGTTTTGCAGCAATTGGCACAGTCCAAACAATCTAGCTTTTCAAAAACTTGTTCATGCGCCTGATGAAACCTAGCATCCAGGTTTTTCGGACGAGTGGCTTTAAGCTTTTCCTTGATTTTTTTATTTGCCGGAAATTCCGATTTACTCTCTTTGGAGAATTTGGCTAGATCTAGAGACACCGCTGCAATTTAGATTGAGTTTTAACCAAGAGAAATCATGTTGTGCACTTCTTTAGTCTCGACTAATTGAAATTCCATCTTCATGAATGGTAATCTCTCGGGCCTTGTATAATTGTCCAATGCACTGTTTGAACTGCTTTTTACTCATCCCTAAAACTTTTTGAATGGTTTCAGGATCTGATTTGTCATGAATCGGTAAAAAACCTTTCTCTTGGATAATTTGAAGGATTTTTTCAGCTCCCTCCTCGTATTTTACACGACCAAAGGGGAGCAACTGCAGGTCTAGTTTGCCATCATCTCGGCGCTTTTTGACCCAAAGTTTACGTACTTCTCCTAGTTCTAATTCCTGAAATACCTCATTGGAATATACCAAACCTTCGTATCGGTCTTCCAGTAAAACCTTGTAGCCTAAGTCAGTTTTTTCGAAAATTAACCCTTCACATTCATTGCCTGGCATATAATCTTTTGGGGCAGGATATAAAAAATCACGGTACTTACTCACCCCTATCAGTCTATTGGATCGGTAATCCAAACACAGGCGAATCAGGTATTTTTGACCCGCAGTCATAGGCTTAGCCATTTCAGCATTTGGAACAAAAAGATCCTTTAGAAGGCCCCAATCCATAAATGCTCCAAAAGAAGTCACTTCCTTACAGGTCAATACCCCAAATTGGTCTAAAAGCAAAAGAGGCGTATCAGTAACTGCTACAGGTCGGTCTTCACTATCAGTATATACAAAAACGGATACTTCATCGCCTTCCTTCTCGTTACCCTTCAGGTATCCTTTAGGAAGTAACACTTCTTCGCCATCTCGACAGACCAGGTAGGCTCCAAAATCCGTGAATCGATTAATATATAGGGTGTTAACCAGTCCGAGTTCTTTCATTTGGCAAAGGTAAAGATTTATCCTAGTTCAAGAGTGATAAAAATACGGACATTCCCTGTCAGGAAGCCCACAATTGAGTTGGAATTAGGGTGGCTTCCCCGTAGTTTTGAACAGCACAAATTCGAATAATCCCCAACTAACTTTTTCTTAGTTCATAGAGATGAAAAATATTTCAGTTATCGGTTCAGGTACCATGGGCAATGGCATTGCCCATTTGTTTGCGCAGCAAGGATTTGAAGTTGCTCTTGTGGATCTTTCACCAGATCAACTTCAAAAGGGCATAGCTACAATCGCCAAAAACATGGATCGGCAAATCGCTAAAGGAACCCTAACGGAAGCAGATAAAGAAGCTTCTTTGCATCGGATTAGCCCCTATACCAGCCTCGCGGATGGGGTAAAGAAGGCAGATTTGGTGGTGGAAGCAGCTACAGAAAAGATTGAGATTAAATTGGATCTATTTCGTCAATTGGACCTACTCAGTCCTGCTGAGGCTGTATTGGCATCCAATACTTCCTCTATTTCCATCACCCAAATTGCAGCAGTTACGCAACGTCCTACCCAAGTGATCGGCATGCATTTCATGAATCCTGTGCCAGTGATGAAGCTGGTGGAAGTGATCCGTGGCTATGCTACTTCCGAGGAGACCACAAGGCAGATTATGGGCTTATCGTCGCAATTGGAGAAAATTCCAGTTGAAGTGCATGATTATCCTGGATTTGTGTCCAATCGGATTTTGATGCCCATGATTAACGAGGCCATTTACACCTTGTACGAAGGAGTGGCCGGAGTCTCAGAAATTGATACCGTCATGAAGTTGGGTATGGCACATCCCATGGGCCCACTTCAGCTGGCTGATTTTATTGGTTTGGATGTGTGCCTTTCCATTTTGCGTGTCTTGCACGAAGGGTTTGGAAATCCAAAATATGCCCCTTGTCCCTTGTTAATCAACATGGTGGCCGCTGGATTTAAAGGTGCAAAATCAGGAGAAGGGTTTTACAGCTACCCTGCCGGCACCAAAGATTACCCCGTTTCCTCTAGATTTTCAAAGTAATAACTTACACCATGCATTTAGCAGTATCAGGAAATATAGGTAGTGGTAAAACTACGTTGACAGAAAAATTAGCAAAACATTACGGCTGGAGCGCTGAATTTGAAGAAGTGGATGACAATCCCTACCTCCCTGACTTTTACGAGGACATGAAACGTTGGTCCTTCCACCTTCAAGTTTATTTCTTGAATTCCAGATTTACCCAAATCAAAAAAATCCAAGAAAGCACAATTTCCACCATTCAAGACAGAACCATCTACGAGGACGCCTACATCTTCGCCGCCAATCTGTACAAAAGCAATTTGCTTTCAGAACGGGATTATGCGAATTACAAAAATTTATTTGACTCGATGATCGCACATGTCAAGGCCCCAGATCTCTTGATTTATTTGAAGGCTGACATTCCAAAACTTGTAGGTCAAATCGAAAAGCGTGGAAGAAGCTACGAAACAGCCATGCGCATTGATTATTTAAAAAATTTGAACTCCCATTACGAGGAGTGGATTGCAGGCTACAAAGAGGGGAAACTCTTAGTCATTGATGTCAATAATTTGGATTTTGTGGAAAGTGCAAGTGACTTTTCCTTTATTGTCGAAAAAATTGAGCGGGAAATATTTGGGTTATTTGCCTAAAATACTTCCAAGCCCCCATTCAGATTACCTCAATTTTCGCATCAGCCACCCATATAGCATGCTGCGTTGCTCCTCCTTGGGATTAATTAAAAGTTGATCCAGTCGCTTCAATGACCCAGCAGTCATGATGGTCTCATAAGGGCTCAATCGAATCAGTTTATAGCCGTGGATGCGACTAAGTAAATCTACTTGAAGGTGGTTGTAGGCAAGTAATTTCCAGCCACTAGATCCTACCCCGTGAAAATCTCCTGGTTCCGATGATTGTCCAAAGATACGCGTTGCCAAGGGTGAACCTTCCCAAATGCGTTGCTGCATGCCTGCCTTGAGTGCTTCTTTCTCGTAGGTTCGACAGAGGCGTTTATGGCTCTCCAAAAAAGTAAATTGAAATTCTTCATACATCTCAGACCTAAAGGTAATCCCTCGGTACCGATTGAATACCAATTCGTCATCCCATAGGATGAGGGTTCTTCCAATCTTAAAGTCTACTTTTATTTTCTCAAAAAGTGGAAAGAAGCCCTTCCCTCCAAGTTCCTCCAAACCACGAGCGAGCCAACCTTTGCCGCGTGCATCAAGGTAATGTGGTTGAACTTCAAAATCTATTATCCAATCGTAACTAGCCCCTCCTTCTTTTAAAATCAGATCCAGTTGCCTGGTCATCAGGTGCTCCATAAGCCTAAACTTCCTCGCGGATTATTTCCCAAGTATGGTCCGCCAACAATTTTATTTCGGCTACAAAATTTGCCCAATTCTTTTTTCTACCCCATTCCTCTGGGCCAATCATACTCATAAAGTCGGTACCATCTTCTTTTTGATACAAAAAATAACGATGATTGATCAACGGTTCAAATGAAATAGAGGCTTGGTAAATGCGTTCAGAAACTTCGATCCGCGATTGAATTTTCTTGGCCTGATCCGCCAATAGTTTCATTTGATCATAAATCTGGGCCATTTGCATGTCTGTTTGACTATGCATTGCTGCCACTGCTCTTCCCGTTATTTTACCCTTATCCTCTGGCTTAATCAATGCACTGCCCGCATGGTGTCCATACGGAAGAAGCCCAGGGTTTTCCGTGGTCTTCTCTTTCATCAAATCTAGATCCAAACGATCTACATCAATCTTCTTACCTATCATGCAATCTATTTTTCAACCTCTGTAGAAATTCGCTCTTTCAAATTACCCTTGGAGCCCGGAAAAGTGGTTCTTCTGGAAATATCGTAGCTCACGTAGATAATTATCAACATGAACACGACAAATAGGAACAAGAAGATTTTTTTATTTTTCTGCATCAGTAGAAAGATTAACGCACAAAATTAATGACAATTCGCTTTTTGTTTCTGTTTTATCAACTCATTTTCTATCCGATTTCTTCTAAAACGAAAGAAATTAAATCCACAAAAGGGTAGTTAAATTGTAGAACTCAATCCAAGACCAATTGTTAAAAAAGGAGTAGTTTAAATTTTACATTCTAAATTCCACCAATGGAATGCCTTCAACTAAAGTAGAATGATAAATTGCCGTTCTTAGTGAAACCAATTTCTAGTGGAATAGTTCTTTGCCCAATCTAGCCATAGAATTATGGAACTGTTCAATTTGAATTTATCCTACATCAGCCCATGTTTAAAAAAATCTTCCTTCTCCAGTCTTTGCTGTGCATAGCTTCCCTAGCACAAGCCCAAACTCCACTTTCTGTAGACTACATCATGCGCGATCCCAAGTGGATGGGGACTTTTCCTGCTGCACATTTTTGGAGTAACGATAGTAAGCAGATTTATTTCAGTTATAATCCAGAAAAAAATCCTGCCGACTCCCTGTATAAAATTGAGCCTACTGCTGGAGCAAAGCCAATGAAGGTTTCCATTCAAGAAGAACGAACGCTAAAAAAAGAAGCGATTTATTCGGCTGACGAAAACCTTAAACTATACAGGAAGGGCAATCAAGTCCTTTTGGAGGATCTCAAAAAAAGAAAAACAGTCACGCTATTTGATTGGTATGGACCATTGGAGAAACTCAAATTTCTCGCAAATGAAAACTACATCAGCTTTAATTCAGACTTGAATTTTTATTGGTTTGACCGAACCACAAACCGGCTAGAAAAGCTGACTTCCATCACCAATGGCTCAAAGCCAGCCAAAACAAAGACAGCTGAAACTGGAAAAATCAATTTCTTAGAAAAGGAAAATCTTGCTTTACTCGAAGAGGTTCGCAAAAGAAAAGAAGCGCAGAAAGCATCTCAAGACTATAGAGCGAGCATCCGGGAAGATACAGCTGAAGAATTTGTGTTTTATACTGAAGGCAAAAGTCTAACAAACCTTCAACTCTCTGCTGATGCCCGATACGTCACTTTTTCAGTGTTTACGCCACCAGCAGCCAACAAAGCCACTAAAGTACCAGACTACACTGCTGCGTCAGGCTACACCGAGGACCTCAACAGCAGGCCTAAAGTGGGCACCACAACAGGGAAAGTAGAGATTGGAATTTATGACCTCCAGCGAGACACGGTTTACTATGTCAATACCGCTACACTACCCGGGATCAAAGATGCTCCAGACTACCGAGCAGATTATCCCGAGAGAACCTGGGAAGTGAAGAATCGTGAGCTTTCACTAACTGGCCCGACTTTTTCACCAGATGGAACAAAAGCGGTTATCCAAGCGCGAGCGGTAGACAATAAAGACCGATGGATTGCTTCCATTGATTTGACTACTGGAGCATTGATCACCCTAGATCGGCAGCGAGATGAAGCCTGGATCGGCGGTCCTGGGATCGGCTGGGGAGGAACTTTGGGTTGGCTTCCAGATTCGAAGCATCTCTATTTTCAATCCGAAGAGAGTGGCTATTCCCATCTTTACCTTGTCGATGTGACCTCCAAAGAGAAAATAGCACTTACCTCTGGTAAATTCGAGGTTTTTGATCCGTTTTTATCAAAAGATAAAAAGTTTTGGTACCTGACTACCTCGGAGGTGCATCCCGGAGAGCGACATTTTTACCGCATGCCACTGATGGGCGGGAAGATGGAGCAGCTAACGTCAATGGTAGGTGAAAATCAAGTTGTCCTTTCTCCTGACGAAAAGCTACTGGCCATTATCCATAGCTATTCCAATGTGCCTGCAGAATTGTATGTTCAGGAGAATAAAGTGGGTGTCAAACCCATTCGACTGACCTCTGGGCAGTCTGAGGAATTTAAAAATTACGCTTGGCGGGACCCCAAGTTGGTGACTTTCAAAGCACAGGATGGTGCATTGGTTCCAGCACGACTCTATACTCCAGATCCTAGCAAAAAGAATGGTGCTGCGGTCATCTTTGTTCATGGAGCTGGGTACCTTCAAAATGTCCACAAGTGGTGGAGCAGCTACTTCAGAGAATACTTTTTTCACAACCTCCTCACAGATTTAGGTTATACCGTCTTGGACATTGATTACCGAGGATCAGCAGGCTATGGTCGCAATTGGCGTACGGGAATCTACCGTCATATGGGAGGCAAAGACCTTTCGGATCAGGTGGACGGCGCAAACTTCCTAATTCAGCAACAGGGAGTTGAAGCGGGTCGAGTAGGAATTTATGGAGGAAGCTATGGTGGGTTTATTACTTTGATGGCCCTTTTTAATCATGGAGATCTATTTACTTCAGGGGCAGCCTTGCGTTCGGTTACCGATTGGGCACATTACAATCATGGCTATACCGCCAATATTTTGAATACCCCCGAAGAGGATCCAATTGCCTACAGACGCTCCTCTCCCATCTATTTTGCAGAAGGATTGAAGGGCAATCTATTAATTGCACATGGCATGTTGGATGTCAATGTACACTTTCAGGATGTCGTTCGCTTGTCGCAACGCTTGATTGAATTGAAAAAAGACAACTGGGAAATGGCAGTTTACCCGGTAGAAGATCATGGTTTTGTGACCCCAAGCTCCTGGACGGACGAGTACAAACGAATCTTAAAGTTGTTTAACACCACCCTTTTAAAACAGTAATCCTCATGCGGACACCCATTCGATCACTCGCTATTTGCCTTTTTCTTGTAGTTGGATCCTTCCTCACAAGTAATGGGCAATCCAGTTCACCCAAAGGTCTTGTGGCAGATCATGCTATGGTCGTTTCGGCGCGTGAAGAAGCTTCCAAAATTGGTATCGAAATCCTAAAGCAAGGCGGAAATGCCTTTGATGCGATGATGGCTACGGAAATGGCCTTGGCAGTTACCTTCCCTTTTGCAGGCAACCTTGGTGGTGGTGGCTTTATGGTGTATCGAATGGCAGATGGCCAAATAGGAAGTTTGGACTACCGAGAAAAAGCACCCTTGGCAGCTACCAAAGACATGTATTTGGACACGAATGGAAACGTAATTCCACAGCTGAGCACCCAAGGAATGTTGGCCTCTGGCGTACCAGGCACCTTGGCAGGGATTTTTGAAGCTCAGGCAAAATTTGGGAAACTTAAACCCAAACAAGTGCTCCAACCCGTCATTGATTTGGCTAGAAATGGCTATGTAGTGACTAAAAATCAAGCCGAGAGCCTACGGATGCATCGGCAGATTTTCATTCAAGTAAATGGTACAAACACCTTTTTTGGAAAGGAATTTAAAGCAGGTGACACGTTAAAGCAACCAGCACTCGCGAATACTTTGGAGCGAATTGCTAAAAATGGAAAAAATGAGTTTTACAAGGGGGAGACAGCCAAGATATTGGTCAATCATTTTCAAACCAATGGAGGAATCATTTCCAAAAAGGATCTAAGTCA
>CAZPKI010000017.1:0-19578 GCA_964587015.1 uncultured Limnohabitans sp. | reverse complement strand
TGAAATCGTGGTCATCTGTATTCGGTCCAAATCGAATTTCCTTTAAAACAACCTTCGCAGCATTGGCTTTGATCTCCTTCTGCTTCTTCTTTTGCTCGAACTTAAACTTCGCATAATCAATGATCTTACAAACCGGTGGATCTGCATTTGGAGAGATCTCGACTAAGTCTAAATCATTTTCCTCAGCGAGCTGAATGGCCTTTTCTGTGCGAAGAACGGCATTACCGCCTTCCACAAAATCACCCACTACTCGCACCTCAGGTACTCTGATCTTTTGATTGATCTTGTAAGGTTCTTCTTGTCTACCCCTCGGTTGATACGGTCTTTGATTCAAGTTAGCTGTTTTTGTTTTAATTAATTTGGCCTGCAAATATCGGAATTATTTCGAATCCAAAAAATGGAATCCCATTTCTAGGCTATTCTTTGGCCAATGAATCGGAAATAATCCCCTTAAAATACTGAATAAATTCCTCTGGACTGAAAACTCCCAGATCTCCTTGGCCATGCTTTCGTACAGCAACTTTTCCTTCCTCTTGTTCTTTTTCCCCCACTATTAGCATGAATGGCACTTTTCTAACCTCTGAATCTCGAATCTTACGACCAATTTTCTCATCACGATTGTCTATCGTACCCGTAATTCCTGCTTCATCCAAAATCAACTTCAATTCTTCAGCGTATGAAATAAATTTTTCAGAAATCGGTAAAATATTGATTTGCTCTGGGGCCAACCACAATGGAAAGTCTCCAGCACAGTGCTCAATCAGCACGGCAACAAAGCGCTCCAATGATCCGAAGGGCGCTCGGTGAATCATCACAGGACGGTGCTTCTGATTGTCCGAACCAATGTATTCCAACTGGAATCGATCCGGTAGCTGGTAATCCACTTGGATAGTACCCAACTGCCATTTTCTACCTAAAGCATCCTTCACCATGAAATCAAGCTTCGGTCCATAAAATGCCGCCTCTCCCAATTCAGTTACCGTCTCCAAGCCCTTTTCAGCAGAAGCTTCAATAATTGCAGCCTCAGCCTTATCCCAAGCCTCATCCGAACCGATGTACTTCTCTTTTTTTGCAGGGTCACGCAGGGATATCTGAGCAGTATATTCTGTAAAGCCCAAGGCCTTAAAGACGTATAGCACCAAGTCAATCACCTTGATAAACTCTTCTTTTACCTGGTCAGGGCGACAGAAAATGTGTGCATCGTCCTGAGTAAATCCACGAACTCTAGTCAAGCCATGCAATTCCCCACTCTGCTCGTAGCGGTACACGGTACCAAACTCGGCATATCTGATGGGCAGGTCCTTGTATGACCGCGGCTTGTATTTGTATATCTCGCAGTGATGCGGGCAGTTCATCGGCTTCAACAAGAAGGTCTCTCCTTCGTGTGGCGTAGCAATCGGCTGAAAAGAATCCTTGCCGTACTTTTCGTAGTGCCCAGAAGTCTCGTACAAGGCTTTGTGACCAATGTGCGGGGTGGTCACCTGCTGGTAGCCTGACTTGTCTTGGGCTTTTTTCATAAAGCCAATCAAACGCTCTCTCAAAAGTGTTCCCTTGGGAAGCCATAACGGAAGTCCCATGCCCACTTTTTCAGAGAAGGTAAATAGCTCCAATTCACGACCCAACTTCCGGTGGTCACGCTTTTTAGCCTCTTCAAGCAAGGTTAAGTAATCCTTCAACTCCTGCGCCTTGGGGAAAGTCACTCCATAGATACGGGTAAGCATCTTCCGCTTCTCATCCCCTCTCCAGTAAGCTCCTGCAATATTGGTCAGCTTGACCGCTTTAATAAAACCTGTATTCGGAATATGCGGCCCGCGGCAGAGGTCTGTGAAATTGCCCTGCTCGTAAAACGTGATCGTTCCATCTTCCAATCCTTCCAAAAGATCGAGCTTGTACTCGTCTCCTTTTTGCTGGAAATAGCTTACCGCATCCTTTTTTGAAATTTCCTTGCGGATATAGTCTGACTTGAGTCTTGCCAACTCAAGCATTTTGTTCTCAATTTTCTCAAGCTCATCCCCGTCCAACTTGTGGTCTCCAAAGTCGACATCGTAGTAAAAGCCCGTTTCAATGGCAGGTCCTATGCCAAGTTTTACGCCAGGATAGAGGTCTTCCAATGCCTCGGCCATCAAGTGTGCTGAAGAATGCCAAAAGGTGCTCTTGGCCTCTGAATCGTTCCAGGTAAGCAATTGCAAACTGGAATGGCTGGTGATAGGACGGGAAGCATCCCAAACCTCTCCATTAACTTTGGCAGCAAGTACATTCCGAGCCAAACCCTCGCTGATACTTGCAGCAATCTGTAGTCCGGTAATGCCTTGTTCGTAGTCCCTCACCGAACCATCGGGAAGGGTAATTTGAATGTTTTGTGACATGTTGTTTTTTTTACTGCCTATACAAACAGGCTGTGAATTATCCTGCAAATATGCACAAAAGCTACGCTCCATGGAAAGCTTTTACGCTAGAATGGAGGAAACTTTTCCCTACAAAATTATCTGAGCACTTAATTTGACCAGAAAAGGCCGGACCTCAGGGCTATTCAAGTAACTCATGCGGTGAAAAAAATCTACCCTAAAAAACCGAAAGATGTTTTCGATCCCATAACCCAGTTCCACATAGGGCACCTTGGGATCTAATCGACCAAAAGACTCCAAAACGCGCCCATCAGGAGCTGTTTGTGGAAGGTTCAGGATGTTTTGATCCCGAACAGACCCCATCAACACATTGGCATTGCCAACCATTCGCCACTTTAATTTTTTGATCAGGGGAATGGAATTGAAAAGGAATCCCTCAAAAGATTGTCGGTAGCGCAAACTCATAAATCGATCTGATGCAAACTCATTGAAATTCATCGTATTGAATGCTGCCGTAGTGTAAAAAAAGGTCTCGTTACCCAAATGGTTTTTTAACAAAGGATACGGTACCTCTCCCCAAATTTTTCCCGCATCAATCTCGTAGCGCCCCACCCCTAATATTCCCAAATTGATGCGGTGGTAGAGGTAGAAATTTAACTTGGAATAGCTCAAATCAGCGCCTAAAGAAGGAATACCCTGTGCGTAATTCAACTCCACAACCGGCCATTTGCTGGTTCCCAATGAAGTACGCGTATTGTCATTGATCAGGATGATTTCATCACGTCCATAGCGGATGCCTGTACGGATCTCCGTGGTTTGGAAACTCGTTCGTAAGGCTTTGGATCCCTGTTCGTAGTAGTAAAAGTCAAAGAGTGGATCAAATTGACTCTTGTTCAAACTTGAGGTAACCAAGAACCCTTTGAAGAATTCCCGTTGGAAAGTAAACCGTTGGTTAGTCGATACAAAGGGCCTTCGCAGTGTCCCAAAGCGGCTTGCAGCCAAGAAAATTGAATTGCCTTCTAGGTTCTCCATCTCCAAGCCCACCTGATCCAGCTCCCTCCCTACCCGTACACCCAGGGTGGTCCAATGCTTTCGAGATAGAATCCAGGTACCGCCAACTTTATACTTCCAGCGTTGATCCACCGTACCATAAGCACCATAGCCCTCCATGAGGAATTTGTTCGAAAAGGAATAGTTGGTTCGCAATCCAAACCCAAGACGCAGGCCTTCCACGTTATTGTAGTTGCCAAATTCAGTCCAAGGACCCAAATCCAATTTCTTTACAGGCAAGTACCCCGTTGCAAAAAACTTCAGACCTTCAGAATAAAACCGGATTATTGGGATTTTCTTCAGTGTATCCACCATCTGCAAGACAGCCAACTCCTCCTCACTTAAGGGGTCTGGACGCCTATTTTTCCAATAATCTACCGAAACCTGGTTGAAGTCTGGCTTCAAGATCACTGCCTGATCAAAAAAGGAGGTTTCAAGGGGCTGGTTGACCACAATGCTATCGGTAGCAGTGTAAAACTTAGCCAATAAGCCCGCCGAATTATCCGTCAACTGCCCAATTTTAAGCAATACTCTTGTTTTGGAAGGCATCAAAGCTCCAGAAGACGTAGCTACCAGCTCTTGCTGGATTTTAATGCGATCCACAAAATTCAGGTTGGCGGCCTTGGGGATGGTCAAATCGACCTGCTTGAGTGAATAATCGGATTTTTTGATCCATATCGTACCCGTAAAGGCCAAGTCCTGCTCTCGACGAGGGTACACCTGTAGCTTGTAGCAGCTATCCTGCCCTACCAATACATCTTCCAACAAGTCGTAGTCGTAATACGTCTTCCAACCTTCTGCTATGGGGGAAATGAAATCTTTGTTGAGGATGGATAGCCAGTTTTTGTAAAAGTTATACTCCTGAAATACCGATCCAGTGATCTGTGAGGTCGTGGACCCGTCTGTAATTCCTACCCCCGTCACCTTGGTTTTTTCAATGATCTCCTTGCGTAGTTCAGGATTGTTGCGGTAATAAAAGGAAGAAACCGTCTCTGAGAAAAATACAGGCAATATCTTTTCGCCTTCCTCATTGGTGAGTTGCCGTATGCTATCCAACACCGCCGTCACCGACCGTACCGATTTCCGTTGGTTGAAATCCTCGGATAAGTTATCGATGTCTATTTCGATTTTGGTGTAGTTTTTTGTTTGATAGGCGTCTAGGCTTCGTTTGTCATACACCTTTTGCTTTTCTACTGCCTTGCGGATTACTTCAAAAGCAGGGTTTTCTCCGGCCTCAAATACGAAGGTTCCCAGCTCAAAAGCTACAGGTCGAAGTTGAAAATTGAGCGTTTGATTGGCCTCCTTGGACAAAACTTTTGACTGCGTGGAGTACCCCAGGTAGCTGACTGACAGACTATCCGCCAAACTTGAAACTTGCAAAATATAATTCCCTTCAAAATCTGTGGTAATTCCAGATGTTTTTCCTTTTTGAAAAACGCTTGCAAAAGCTATCGGATCGCCAGTTTCTGCATCCGTCACTTTTCCCTTGAGGATAAATTGACCAAACGAAACAGAAGTCCAAAGAAAGAAGAAACCTAGTAATAAAAATCGAAGCATAAGTTGGGAAGCAGATCGTTCCATTGAGGCTGCAAAGTTAGGAGATATTTTTGAGCTGCTCTTTTTTCAAACAAAACAAAGTCCAACAGGTTTTAAATTCTGACTTTTAGAATTAATAGTTCAGATTTTAGAGCCAAAGGGCGTAATTATTACTTCAAAACCTATATTTGTTTCAAATTTTTCAAAGATGCTATACGACGTTGTTTTAGTGGGTGGAGGAATTGTGGGCCTTGCTACTGGCTACAAGTTGATCACTGCCCGTCCTGATTTAAAAATTGCAATACTGGAGAAGGAAAGCCAGCTAGCACTGCACCAAACAGCCAATAATTCTGGTGTTATTCATTCCGGATTGTATTACAAGCCTGGCTCCCTCAAGGCGATAAATTGCATTCGGGGATACCATGAACTCGTTACTTTTTGCAAGGAAGAAAAGATTCCTTATGAAATCACTGGAAAGGTGGTGGTAGCCACACGCGATTCTCAGAAGCCACTCCTGACCATGCTATTGGAAAGAGGTTTGGAAAATGGATTGACCGGAACTCGCCAAATAAGTCTTGAGGAACTGAAAGAATACGAACCCCACTGCATCGGTGTGGGTGCAATACATGTTCCTCAAACAGGAATTGTGGATTACCTGCAAGTTGCTCTAGCTTATGGCCGAAAGATCATGCAGCTGGGTGGAGAAATTTTCTTGGATCATAAAGTACTGGAAATTAATCAAAAAGATTCGATTAACTACATTGAAACTTCAAAAGGAACCTTCCAAGCGAAGCTAGTCGTGAACTGCGCGGGTCTCTACTCAGATAAGGTGGCTCGAATGAACGATGACTCCATCAACGATGTGAAGATCATTCCTTTTAGAGGTGAATATTTCAAGCTAAAAACAGAACGTGAGTATTTAGTCAAAAATCTAATTTACCCTGTTCCTGACCCCAACTTCCCTTTCCTAGGCGTACACTTTACACGGATGAAAAAAGGAGGTGTGGAAGCAGGTCCAAATGCCGTACTCGCATTTAAGCGGGAAGGCTACAAGAAAACGCAAGTTAATTTTGCAGAACTCGCAGAGACCTTGGCATGGCCAGGATTTCAAAAGGTAGCAGGAAAATACTGGAAAACAGGGTTAGGAGAATTGTATCGCTCCTTTTCAAAGGCAGCTTTCACCAAAGCATTGCAAGAATTAATCCCTGAAATCCAAGAAGACGACCTAGTGGAAGGTGGAGCAGGCGTTCGTGCCCAGGCCTGTGACCGTACAGGAGGGCTTTTGGATGATTTTGCTATACGTGAATCTGAGTTTGCCATCAATGTACTCAACGCACCCTCTCCTGCTGCTACTAGCTCCCTCTCCATTGGAGGCACAGTGGCTGAAATGGTACTCAAACGCTTCTGAACCGATATTTCAGATTCGGAGCTTCCAATTCCAACTGTATAATCCGTTAAGATTGAGTTAGGAATCCAAGGAGTCGGTATTCTGAGTAGTTAAATTCTGAATTAGGGATCGTAAATCCTGTATGCCCTCCCCTGTTGGGCATTTCCAAAAAAATCGCTTCGCTAGACTTTGCAAGTGCTTCAGGATAGCATTCTTCACCCAATAAAGGGTCATTTTTAGCATTTAAAATTAATGTGGGGATCCCAATATTTTGGATTCGAGTATGTGGACTGGCCTGCTCATAAAAGTCAGCTGCATCTTTAAATCCATGCAATTTGGCAGTGTAATGCGTGTCAAAGTCATCAAAATCGCGTACTTGGGGCAAACGATCCAGATCCACCAAACCAGGGAATTGCTTCCCCTTCGCCTCCATTTTCTTCTTCAGCTTGCCCATAAACTTGCGTGTATAAAATGTATTGGCAGGTCTACGAAGAGTAGCTGCGCTGGAAGGCAGGTGAACAGGCGTCGAATACACCGCTGCTCGTAGGATCAATGGAGAAAGGCTCTTTCCCTGTTGACCAAGGTAATTCAGCGTTTGCGCTCCACCCATGCTTATTCCTGCAAGAAATATCCCTTCGTAACTTGCCTTGCCGAGCACATGCTTGATCACAGTATCCAGGTCGTAGCTAGATCCATGGTGGTACAGGATGGGTTGGCGATTGATTTCTCCACCACAAGATCGATTGTTCCATACGAGTACATCGATACCATTTTGGTTGAACAACTTGACCAATCCACGTGCATAGTGCCGCTGTGAATCTCCCTCCAAACCGTGAGAAACAAGCAGCAACTGCCTACCTCCAACTTTGGACCAATCCAAATTTAAAAAGTCACCATCGGGAGTATCGATTTTCTCCCGATCGTAATTTACTCCTTCCACCCTGCGCCAAATACTGGGCAAGATGGTTTCAAAGTGGCCGTTTAGGTAAAAAAACGGGGGATTAGTGTATGAAGAAGCAAGTACAGGCATGGCAATCGTGAGAAAACTTCAAATCAACTTCATCTTGAATTAACCTTGAAGCAAGTAGAATCAACTAATTTTCAATCAATTAATGAACTCATGGAATTTTTAGAGTTAAAGGGGATTAAATTTTAAAAAGAAGGCAATGTGTGTTGCCTTTTTTTTATGCCCTATGCCCTCCATAAAGGGGTTTTATAACATTTTTAAACTTTCCTTAGCTGAAGTTCCTGCCAGGTATCCAGTGGTCCAGGCCGCCTGGAAATTGAACCCACCCGTGATGCCATCCAAATTCAATACCTCTCCTGCAAAATAGAGACCCGGATGAAACTTACTTTCTAGGGTTTCAGGATTGATTTCATCGAGTACCAGACCTCCAGCAGTAACAAACTCTTCCTTAAAAGTAGTTTTTCCTTGGATCCCTACCGAATAGCAGAATAGACATTGCACCAGCTTGTTGAGCATTTTCTTTGGAAGCTGTCCATAAAGTTGAGCCTCAGGAATCGCTGCTTGTGTGCAGAAATGCTCCCATAGCCGCGTAGGAACCCCAAACAGGGCATTAGAAATTACCTTCCTATTGGGATGGATTTGGGCATAGCTGGTGAGTTGCACTACGT
This sequence comes from uncultured Limnohabitans sp., assembly GCA_964587015.1. Taxonomy (GTDB): domain Bacteria; phylum Bacteroidota; class Bacteroidia; order Cytophagales; family Cyclobacteriaceae; genus Algoriphagus. Next base: position 11,625 of record CAZPKI010000017.1, on the reverse strand, counting down.
AGTCTTGCTCCCCTAGCTCCGCATTCCATTGGATGATCGCTCGGGCGGTGTACTGCTTCTCGTGTAGCCAGTCTGCTCCGAATGCAGAAAGCTTGAGCACTGCAGGCCCACTAATTCCCCAATGCGTAATCAGTATCGGACCGCGATAGCTCAATTTCGTTCCCTCCAATTTGACCAAGGCATCCCCCATCGAAATACCCATCAGTTCGCGAATGGGTTCCTGTGGTGTATTGAAGGTAAAGAGTGAAGGAATAGGGTTTATAATTTTATGGTTCAATGACTTAAGAAAATCATATGCAGTCAAATTTGGATGCCCTCCAGAAGCTACAATCAACTTGGACACGGATACATCTCCTGCATCAGTTTGCAAATCAAAGCCAGAATCCGTAGTTCGAATTGCCTTGATTCCAGATGAAAGTTTCAACTGAACTCCAAGCCGGCTTGCTTCCTGTTGCAACACATCTACTATACTTTGGGAGGTATTGCTTTTGGGAAATACCCGCCCATCTTCCTCAATTTTGAGGGGAACCCCTCGAGATTCAAACCAGGAGAAGGTGTCTTCAATGGAAAAATGGGCAAATCCCCTCTTTAAGAATTTCTCTCCTCGGGGGTAGTTTTTGACCAGTTTGGAGATTTCCATGGGTCGATGCGTGACATTGCATCGTCCCCCACCTGAGATTTTAACCTTAGAGAGTACTTTGGAAGATTTTTCAAATAGGAGTACCTGTATTCCAGGTCCACTTGCATGGATAGCGGCAAAATAACCTGCAGCACCCCCACCAATGACAGCAATTTTCACCCGTTATCCAGTTGTTTCAAAAGTAAAATTAAGGCTCTTTTTTGAGATGAATTGATTTTTTCTTGACCGACAAACTTCTAGTTGCGTACTTGCTACAAATTACGCCGATTTGAGACCCTTTATCCTTCCCCTAATTCTGCTAAGCCTATTCACTTTAGCGCCTTTGGCAGTCACCGCCCAGGTTAACCTTGGCCAAACCGACCGTTGGATGAAAGGCGCTTTGGCAGCGATGGAACGGAACGATTACCAAACTGCCAACTCCATTTTTCGAAATTTAATTGATTCCGGTCAACCTCTCCCCGAGGAGATGCCCTACTACTTTTCGGAAACATTATTCCACCTTGGCCAATTTGATAACAGCCAAAATTTTGTGAACAAGTACCTGGAATTGACCGGATTTAATGGTCAAAATTATGAATATGCAGTTCGGCTGAAAGAAAAATTAAAGGAACCTTTGGCTCAAATTCAGGACTGCAAGCTATGCGATCGCCGTGGATACCGCTATGCCACTTGCTCAGTATGTGATGGAAATAAACAGATTGAACAGGCCTGTGCCTATTGCAAAGCAAATGGGGTCGTGGGTTGTAGCAGATGTGGAGCTTCAGGAATGCTCAAAAAAGTAAATATCTTCAACATTGTAGAGTTTTTTGAATGTGAGCGCTGTGCTGGCAAAGGACGCCTAAGCTGCCCAACTTGCGGAGGCAGTGGGAAAGAAGTTAGCGCCTGCAAAAACTGTGAGGGATCTGGAAAAACTCCTTCTGCTGATTTGTGCAACCATAAGGAGCATGTACATGCTGATTCGGAGAAAAAATAAGTTTGTACTTACCCGATTTTCCCCCTCTTTACCGAGAAAATGAATTTTTTGGAGTTCAATTAATTCGGTCAACAGCTAACTGTCAACGGTCCACTGTCGATTTAGGTATGACTACGATTTGCGTTTATAATTACAATCTGCTGTCGGCTGTCGACCGTCAACCGTGGACCGTTTGACCTTCAAGCCCATTATGAACTGCTAATCTTTAAGTGGGTATAGCGGGTAATTTTCCTACTTGCAGTATTTTTGTAGCATCTCTTTTCCTCCTGGATATTCCAAGGCTGCAGCCAATTTGAAATCTTCGCAAGCCTCCTTTTCTCGTTTCAAAGCAACTTTCAGCAATCCCCTGCTGAAGTATGCCTGCCCAAAATTTCGATCTAACTGAATGGCATTTCCATAGGCCTTTAGAGCTTCATCAGGCATTCCAAGGAAATGCAATGCTCTCCCCTTCAATAGGGAAGCCATCGCTGGCGCTCCGGAAATCTGCTCTGCCTTGCTGGCATAGAGCAAGGCACTTGCATAGTTCTTCTGGTCCAATTGGATAATCGAGAGACTCAATAAGACCTGAAAGTTGTTGGGATCTTGGTAGAGCGCCTGCTCAAAATCGAGTTGCGCTTCCTCTAGATTACCTAGCTCCTGCTTTGCCCTACCTCTCCCAAAAAGTAGATCCAAGTTATTTGGATCCGTTTTTAAGGATTCTGAATAGGCCGCAATAGCTGTGCTGTAGTCCTTCTTCTTGAAGGCCTCATCCCCAGGATTCACACTTGGGGAACTAGTGCAAGAAAAAATTAAAAATGCAGTAAGCAGGGAAAAGAAATAGGAAATGCTGCAGTTCGTTTTCGATTTATACTGCAACATTATTGTCTCTTAAAGCCTCATTCAAAGAAGTTTTTAGGTCTGTGGAAGCTTTTCGCTGTCCAATAATCAGCGCGCAGGGCACCTGATAGGTTCCCGAAGGAAATTGCTTTGGAATAGACCCTGGAATCACCACCGAACGAGGAGGTACAATCCCCTTGTATTCCACAGGACTTGCTCCCGTCACATCGATAATCTTCGAACTCGCCGTAAGCGTCACACCAGCACCAATCACTGCTTCACTGCCAATTCTGACGCCCTCTACAATGATCACTCGGCTTCCAATGAAGGCTCCATCTTCTACAATCACAGGAGCAGCTTGTACGGGTTCGAGTACCCCTCCAATTCCTACTCCACCACTCAAATGCACGTTTTTACCAATCTGAGCACAAGAGCCTACCGTCGCCCAGGTGTCCACCATGGTACCAGAATCCACATATGCACCGATATTTACATAGCTTGGCATTAGGATAACACCAGAAGCCAAGAAGGCACCGTAGCGAGCCACTGCATGCGGTACTACGCGTACACCCTGTGCAGCATAATTGGTTTTTAGAGTCATTTTATCGTGAAACTCAAAGGGACCCACCTCTATTGTCTCCATCTTTTGGATGGGGAAGTACAGAATCACCGCTTTTTTGATCCAATCGTTGACGATCCATTGCCCATCTGCTGAAGGACTTGCTACGCGCAGTTTTCCGGTATCTAGGTCAGCAATAATGCTTCGGATAGCATCTTGGGTAGTCGCTTCTTTCAGCAATTCTCGGTTGTCCCAAGCCGCTTCAATTGTTGATTTTAAGTTCATCTGTTTCTAGTTCTAGTAGGTTCATGTACCCCGAAGCCGATGATTTCCACTGTGGAAAGTAAGGGATAGGGCTAAGTTTTGAGAACACGAAACAAACAAATCCATTGGGAACTTCATAGATTTTTCTGATTAAAGAGCATTAATTCTTCTTTGAAGCCGCTTGAATCAAGCTTGATTATTCGTTCCATTCCATAAATTTTTAGAGTTTTTGGGTAGGCTGGAATCCCATTTTTGGATTGGAAGGTTCCAATCCTATCCAAGAGGAACTTTAGATAAAAAGTGAAAATTATTCCATTTAATTAATTATTAAAACTCTTTAAATCAATAATATACAGCATTATTTAGTTATTTCTAAAATTTAATTAAGTCAATTCATAATCTATTTTCCCCAACAAATTTGAGTTTTCCACAATTGATTTAGTGTGCTTAAATATTTTTTTTAGAATAATCTAATTTAATTTTTATATTTGTCTTATAAATCCCCTGCCCCATGGAGTTGACCACTGCCGAAGAGAATTATTTGAAAGCCATCTACCACCTTTCCGAGGAAGGAAAAAAAAGCGTGTCCACCAATGACATTGCTTCTGCCATTCAGACCAAGCCAGCCTCGGTAAGCGATATGCTACGGAAGCTTGGCGAAAAAGAAGTCATCCAATACCGAAAATATTACGGGCTACAGATTACCCCACTCGGGATGCGACTTGCACTTCAAACGATTCGCAAGCATCGCCTTTGGGAAGTGTTTCTTGTGGACAAGTTGCACTTTGCCTGGGACGAGGTGCATGAGGTAGCCGAGCAGTTGGAGCATATCCAATCTCCCCTGCTTATCGAGCGACTTGATGCCTACCTCAACTACCCCAAGTTTGATCCTCATGGTGATCCCATCCCCGACGAGTTTGGAGATGTACGTTCACGTCCACGTATTGCCTTGCAGGAAATGGGCATCGATCAATCCGGACAAATCGTCGCCGTCAAAGACAGTTCCCCCGCCTTCTTGCGCTACCTTGACAAAGTGGGCGCCTACATCGGTGCACGCATTAAAGTGCTTGACAAAGTCGAGTTTGACGGATCGATCGAAATCCTCGTTGACCAAAAAAAGACAATCTTCATGTCCAAAGACGTAGCGAACAATATTCTCATCCTGATCTCATGAGTTTCTTCCGTCCCCTGCTCCTACTTTTTTTCCTACCACTAATATGGGGTTGCCGCTCCAACACGGATGCTACACGCAGCAAGCCGCTAATTGTGGCTACTACCAGTATCCTTGCCGACGGGATACAACAACTGGTTGGTGATCAGGCAGAGGTGGTCTCTCTTATGCCACCTGGGGTGGATCCCCACCTCTACAAAGCTTCTGTGCGCGACCTAGACCTGCTCACCCAAGCGGATCTGGTGGTGTATCATGGATTGTACCTGGAAGGGAAAATGACCGAGATCTTTGAAAAGCTTGCCCTAAGTCAACCCCTAATTGATGTTTCCCGAGGTATCCCCCAACAAAAGTTGATTCGCTCTGGACCCGAAGCCCACAGTGTCGATCCCCATGTCTGGTTTGACATCTCCTTATGGTCGGCGGCATTGGCCTATGCCAGCGAAGAGCTTCAGTCTTGGCAACCGAACTGGAAGCCTGCCTTGCAGCAAAATACAAGTGCTTACTTGCAGCAACTCGCAGCACTTGATCAGCGCACCCGGACCCAAGTGGCCGAACTTGTTCGAAACAAGCAGGTGCTGGTTACAGCCCACGATGCCTTTGCCTATTTCGGCAAGGCCTATGGACTACAAGTCTATTCCCTCCAAGGCCTTTCCACGCTGAGTGAACCAGGCCTTCGGGACCTAACCCAACTGATCCAAGTGATCCAAACCTACCGGGTCAAAGCCATCTTTGCTGAGCAAACCATCTCTCCTAAGGCTTTGCAAGCTGTAGCTCGAGGTGCAGCAGAAAAAAACCAGGTGGTCAAACTTGCTGGACCGCTTTATACGGATAGCCTCGATGCTGCAAATACCCCTGCCGGAACCTATCTCGGCATGTTTGAAGCCAACCTTACCCTGATCTATACCCAACTGCTACCATGATCACGCAAGTATCCCATCCCGTCCTAGAAGTCCATGACTTGACCGTCAGCTACGAGCAGCATCCAGTGTTGTGGAATGTAGACTTGAGTTTGCCTGCTGGCAAGCTTATCGGCATTCTTGGCCCCAACGGAGCTGGCAAGTCCACCCTGATCAAGTCCATCATGGGACTGATCACTCCTACCTCAGGCTATGTGAAGATTTTTGACAAGGCACTACCAGAAGTACGCAGCCGCATCAGTTACGTGCCACAGCGGGAGTCGGTAGACTGGAATTTTCCCGCTTCGGTCTTGGATGTGGTCGTCATGGGTACCTATGGCAAGCTGGGGCTTTTCCGCAGGCCTGGTAAAAAGGAAATTCAAGTCGCCCAAGATGCACTTGAGCAGGTGGGTATGACCGCATTTGCCTCCAGACAGATTGCCGAGCTCTCTGGTGGACAGCAGCAGCGGGTATTTATCGCCCGTGCACTGGCGCAGCAGGCAGACCTGTACTTGATGGACGAACCATTTGCTGGTGTGGATATGGCCACTGAAACTGCCATTTTCCAGCTTTTACAAGATATGGCTGCTGCAGGTAAGACCGTACTGGTGGTACATCACGACATCCATAGCGCGATGAACTTCTTTGATTGGGTGATCATGCTCAACCTGCACTTAGTGGCCTCTGGGCCTAAAGAACAGGTGATGACCGAGGAGCTGCTCCGCAAAACCTACGGAGGCAAGCTCAACCTACTCACCCAAGTAACTGACCTAATCCGCAAGCAAGACTTTAACCCGCTCCAGCGCTGATATGGAAGATTTTTTATATTTCTTCACCTTCCAAGACCCTTCCATCACCTGGGTGGTCCTCGGTATCACCCTTCTGGGGATTGGCTCGGCCTATGTAGGCACCTTCTCTTTTTTAGATAAGAAGGCACTTCTTGGCGATGCCATCTCCCATGCTGTGCTGCCTGGTATCTGTTTGGGATTTGCACTCGCAGGAGAAAAAGACCCTCGCTACATCGTCACAGGTGCCTTTCTTTCGGGAGCGCTGGCTACGTTCTTAAGTTCCTGGCTCAAGAAAAACACCAAACTCAGTGAGGACAGCATCATTGCCAGCATTCTTTCCATCTTTTTTGGAATTGGTATTGTCTTTTTGACTGTGCTTCAAAAATCTGGTAATCCTGAGATTGCAGGACTCAATTCCTTTATTTTTGGCAATGCCATCGGCATTGCAGAAACAGACCTTCTGCTTTACGGCGGATTGTCTTTGACCATTATTCTAGTTCTCAGCCTATTTTTGAAGGAGTTTCGGATGATGGTCTTTGACCCCAATTTTGGGCAGGCCATCGGCTTTCCCATCCAAGGGATTCGCTTTGTCTTCAATGTGCTGATGATCCTGGCCGTGGTAATTGGCATACAGGCCATCGGCGTAGTGCTCATGGCAGCGCTGCTGATCACCCCGGCTGCTGCAGCACGGTTTTGGACCAACCGCCTTTCCACCTTATTAATTCTTGCTGGCCTGTTTTCAGTGATTTCAGCGATTTTGGGCACCTACATTTCCTTTGTTATTCCCCAGATGCCTACTGGCCCTTGGGTGGTGGTCTTCCTTTCTTCGATAGCCTTACTTTCCTTCCTTTTTGCACCAAAAAGTGGGCTTTTGCCTCGGTTTTTCTCTCGTAAGCGCTATGTAAAACAGATGCATCGTGATCACCTGATGAAGGCTCTCTACAAGGCCAAAGAGGCAAATCAGGAGTTCTTGAGCCTAGATGAAATCCATGCACTCTACCCTTTTCACAAAAGCAACATTCAGAATTCCTTGCAGCAGCTGTTGCGTCATGGCTTTGTAGCCCAACAAGACCAACGGATTTCTTTGACAACGAAGGGCATATCTGATGCGATGCGCATTGTGCGATTGCACCGCCTTTGGGAGCTCTACCTCAACGAGTTTCTACACATCGCTCCTGACCATGTCCACGAGTCCGCCGAACAAATGGAGCACCTCCTGACGCCCGAGCTCGAAGCGCTACTCGAGCAGCGCCTCAACTATCCTGCCCTCGATCCTCATCAAGTTACTATCCCCCGCGAAGCCCATGACGTTTGATACCAATGCCTTCCTGATTATCCTCACTGGAGCTTTGATTGCAATCTCCTGTGGCTTTCTCGGTGTATTTCTCTTGCTCCGCAAAATGTCCATGACCGGAGATGCAATCTCCCACGCTGTACTTCCAGGCATAGTAATTGGTTTCTTCGTTTCCGGAAGTCAACGCAGTTTGGAAGTTATCATCGGTGCGGGCCTCCTAGGCATTCTCTCCACGCTGATGATTGATGCGCTGCGCAAAAAGGCAAAAGTGCAGCTCGATGCCTCTATTGGGATCACATTTACACTACTTTTTGCGATTGGCATTATTCTAATCAATCTCTTTGCATACAAGGTAGACTTAGACCAAGAATGCGTGCTCTATGGAGAAATTGCCTACTTGCCCATTGACCTCTGGATCACCCCGAGTGGGCTCAATTTGGGTCCACGTATCACCTGGTTGGCCGGTCTCAACTTCTTCTTGGTCACGGGATTTATTTACCTCTTGTTTAAAGAATTGTCCCTAACGAGCTTCGATGAGAACTTTAGCTCCGCCATCGGCATTCCTGCTAAGGGGGTCAATCTCGCCTTGATGAGCATGGTATCCTACACCACCGTGAGTAGTTTTGAGTCTGTAGGGGCCATTCTGGTGGTCGCTCTGTTGGTGGTTCCTCCATCCACTGCCTACCTCTGGACCAAAGGACTGATCCCCCTTCTTCGGCTCACTGCAGCGCTAGGAATTTTAATTGCCATTCTTGGGTATTATCTTGCCTTCTGGATAGACAGTTCCATCGCAGGAATGATGGTGGCCGTAGCCGGCACCTTCTTTTTTGGCAGTGCCTTGATCAAAGGAAAATGGCCCCAGATGTTGCGTGGAACTTCCCCTAGCCCAGAATCGTTACTATCCTGAAATACGAAAACCATGAAAAGCGCAGGTCTTTTTACTTTCTTTCTCAGCATCTCCTTAGCTCTCACCTTGACCAACACTGCTCAAGGGCAAGAGGCTATCCAGTGGATGAAGTTTGAGGAGGCCATTGCTGCCAATGCTAAAAATCCAAAAATGATTCTGGTTGATGTTTATACCGACTGGTGTGGCTGGTGCAAAAAGATGGACAAAGATACCTTCACCGATCCACGGGTGATTGCGCATTTTAAGAAGAATTTTTACGCGGTAAAGCTGAATGCAGAAGATACCAATCGGAAATTTCCATTTATGGGAAAAACTTTTACTGAAGCGGAGATGGCAGCATCCATGCGAGTCAACTCCTACCCCAATTTTGTGGTGATCGAGCCTGGACTGCAAAACATCGCCCAGCTGCCCGGATATCGAGAGCCCGAGGCTTTTCTTGCAGGACTGGCAGAGTTGATTGATAAAGCTTTTAAAAAGACCCCATGAGTTTCTCTCTATCGGAGCGCGAGGACACCATTATTGCCTTAGCCACTCCTCAGGGTGTGGGAGCCATAGCGGTGATTCGTATTTCAGGAAAAGACGCCATTCGCTTATGCAATGACGTATTTTTTGGAAAAAATCTGGAGGAACAAGCTTCACATACCCTTCATTTTGGCACGCTGCGCGATGGAGAAAAAATCATAGACGAGGTACTTGTATCCTTGTTTGTTGCGCCGAGCTCCTTTACCAAAGAAAATGTAGTCGAAATCTCCACACACGGATCCTCCTACATTGTGCAGCAGGTGATCAAACTCTTTGTCCGAAAAGGGGTGCGTTTGGCACGTCCGGGGGAATTTACGCAGCGAGCCTTCCTGAATGGACAGTTTGATCTTGCCCAAGCCGAGGCCGTAGCCGATTTGATTCATGCCGACTCCGAAAGCAGCCACCAGGCCGCGCTCCATCAAATGCGCGGAGGCTTTAGTTCGGAGATTCAGGAGCTTCGCTCCCAGCTGATCCACTTTGCTTCCATGATTGAGCTAGAACTGGACTTTTCGGAAGAGGATGTCGAGTTTGCCAACCGTGATGGGTTGCGGCTGCTCGTGGAGCGAATTCTCCGGTTAGTGGAGGAGCTGATTCTTAGCTTTGATTTGGGTAATGTGATCAAGAATGGAGTTCCGACTGTGATCGCAGGCAAGCCCAATGCAGGCAAGTCCACTCTACTCAATGCTTTGCTTAAGGAGGAGAAGGCCATTGTCTCCGATATTGCGGGTACTACCCGGGATTTTATTGAGGACGAATTGAGTTTGGGAGGCGTGATCTTTAGATTTATCGATACGGCCGGCCTTCGGGAAACCACCGATACTATCGAAGCGATCGGTGTGAGCAGAACTCAGGAAAAGATGCGCACTGCCGCCTTGATTTTGTATCTTTTTGATTTGAGTGATACCGACTTGGTAGAAATCAATCGAGACATCAATCAGCTTGAAAATTTGGGAGTGCCGTTTTTGAAGGTGGCCAACAAGACCGATGCGGCCAAGGAAAATCTAATTGCCGATTTGAAGGCTAACCATCCGGACACCCTGTTTATTTCGGCGGGGAAAAAGGAAAATTTAGAAGGTTTGAAAGCACGGATCTTGGAGTTGGTAAACACGAACAAATTTAGAACCGGCAATACGCTGGTAACCAATGTGCGCCATTACGACAGTTTAACTCAGACCAGAGCCTCCTTGCTTGAGGTGTTGGGTGGCTTGGAACAGCTGGTAACCAACGACTTTTTGGCGATGGATATCCGCCGTGCGCTACATTACCTCGGTGAGATTACCGGTGAGGTGACCACTGATGACTTGCTAGCAAATATTTTCAGCAAGTTCTGTATCGGGAAGTAGATTCACCTACCCTTTTCAAATTTTCGTGTTTATTTTTTTTCACATAACAATCTTGCCACTAGCAGCATTTCATCCCTTCGGGATTTAATTCCTAGTGCGAGAAAAATCCCAAAAAGGGTGCATCCACCCAACCCCAACGTGGTGCCATTAATCTAACGTCATAATGCTAGCCTCATGATTATGCCCCTCCCAACCCCGAAGGGGTATTATATTTCTAGAATCATGATTGTAATTCCCAACCAACCCCAACGGGGTGACAATATGCTACATACATGATTTTAACCCCGACGGGGTGGCATGATTATAACCCCGTCGGGGTCACAAAATGCTAGAAACTGCACTTTGCCTACCTGATACTAGATAGGATATCAAAAATTTCCTCAAGGATTGCCTTTGCTTGTTGTTCTGGAATACCAATTCTAGTAGCTGTGGCAACTATATCATTTCGAGTTGGAGAAGCGCTATTGTTTACAGTGGTCGTATGTAATCCGTTGAATCCGCTGCTAGGAACCAAATCGTAAGCAGGAGCTAATTTCCATTCCTTTTGAGTCCACTGAAAAGAGAAATTTTTAGCATGGTCATCTCGATTCTGGATGGCAACATTAAAGACCATAATCCGAAAGAGTTTAACCACTTCCTCCATATTCTTAGTAAGCACATGGCAGGCTTGAAGTAAGGATTCGTAATCCAAACTAGGTTCCCTGTAATTCGCATTCAATAAACCTGCGGCACTGATGGTGTGAATTTTACCCAAATCGCTCCTGTCAAATCGTTCGACACCGAAATATTTCCCTTCGAATAAGCGCGTTTCAGGCATGTCTATTCCACATTTTTTGGCCAAAAGCGAATAGTTATATTCTATTTCACCAATCGTGTGTGGGTCAGTTGTAGATTTGAATTTGACGAGCCATTCTTTGTTGTCTAGACGAACGAATACTTTTGGTCGTGCACCGCCTGGTGATCCTCCTTGTCTATATAAAGTTTCCAAGCTATCCCCATTATTCTCAGAGGATAAGATAATTTCAGTTTCTTGAGCTAGTTTGTCAAAATCAAGCCTTTCATTCTGGCTAGCTTGGCTAAAATCTGGTCGATATTCCAAAGCACCTCTTCCCGTAGCCCCTACCAAAGCAAGCATTTGCAACAGCGTCAGACTAGCAGGATCAATACCTTTGCTTCTTAGGTAGCGATCTAAGATCAAACTTCCCCAACCGTCGGGTAAACTGTCGTTAAAAACACCAAAACCACCATTAAATGGAGATCGTTTGGCAAGGAAAACTTCTTTTCTGACCGGAAGGTGAAATGGAGAAATCGATGTACCCGTTTGCAGGTAGTCTATTTCGTATTCAAAAGCACACAAATAATCGGATGTTTGCACCATTCTACCCACTTTTTGGGCATGCATAAATACCTCGATGACTTGAATTTGGTTCATTTTTTGGAAGCGCGTTGTCT
>CAZPKI010000016.1:0-20441 GCA_964587015.1 uncultured Limnohabitans sp. | reverse complement strand
ACAGGCCTACTGAAAACAGCCCAAAGACTACTGGAGCAAATCCTGTATTTTTAATACAAGATCTCAACAGGGAATCGTGTATTCACTCCTTTTAATTGTTCGAAGGCAGCTTTTGAAAGTTTGATCAGCACTTTAGAGTTGTCCCCCGTCTCAGGCAATACTCCTACTACACGAGCAAAGATGGTCAGGTCATTTTCCTCATTTTTTATTCGGATCACACTTCCAATAGGCGCGTTGCGATGTAGTACCAGGTACTTTTTATTTGCTTCGGTACCAGGAATAACCTCAGCCAAGCCAGACTCTTTCGTATTGGTAAAACCTCCTGAAGTATTTGGTGCTGTAGACTCCTGCTTTGGTTCAGCAGCAGGAACAGTTACAATTGGCTCACTTTTCACTTCTTCGACCAAAACCTCAGAAGCAGTGGTAGTAGGTGTAGTAGTAGTAGTAGCTGCAATAGGGTTAGTAGATGCAGCAGTAGTAGCAGCTCGTCCAACTTGAAGCATTTGACCTACTTTTATATTATTGGAAGTCAGACCATTCCATTGCACCAATTCCTCTATGGACGATCCATACATCTTGGCAAGTAAAAATAAAGACTCACCAGGCTTAACGGTATGAGAAATCCCATCCCCTGTCGCTTTTGTAGTTGCCGATGGAGACTTTGTGGAAACAAAGACTACCTCCTTAGTTTCATTGGGAATCTCGGTTTTTTTTGGAGCAACTCTGGGTTCTTCTATTTTAACTTCTTCCTTCACGGCTGCATCGGCCACCAAGGGTTCAGCTTGGATCTGAGTACCGCTTTGCTTCACAGGCACCGATTTTTTAGTGATTACTTTTAAGGCCTTCCCTATTGAAAGTTTATCACTTGACAACGAATTCCAAGATTTAAGCTCTGCTACAGTGACCTTATATTTTTTTGCAATGGTAGATAAGGACTCACCGCTTTTTACTTTGTGCGTGATTTTAACTTTTTGGATGGTGTATGTAGGGGCTGTTTTGGTTGGAATTGTTGCAGTTGATGCTACGGTTGGAGCTGCTGTTATTTTATCGTCTTTGGCTGGAATGGATGAAGTTGGTGATGGAGTGGCCACTGAGGTTGCTTCAGCTGAAGCAACAGCATTTTCAGAGCTCGTATTTCGACTGATAGTGCTAGCTGAAGTCTCGGATAAGGCCGAATCATCAGAAGAATTTGGCACTGAGGAATCCAAACTGCTAGTTACTTGACCGTAAGGTACAAGAAGCATTTGACCTTCCTTTAGTCCCTGTTTCAAGATTCTATTGGATTGTTGAATCTCGGACATTTGAACCTTGTATCTCCGTGAAATGGAAAACAAGGTTTCCTGATAGGCAACCTTATGAATGATAAATAACCTGCCTTCTATTTGCTGAATTCCAACAGAATCATATCCTACAGGAGTTGCTGCAAAGGAAGTAAATTGGAAGCTGAGGAATAAAAAAACGCTACAGAAGAAAAGTTTGAATCTACCAGACATAGGAGGGTTTTACTAAAGGATCTGAGATTAGGGGAATAACTATACCGACAAAATTAACCTTCATCCCTCATTATTCAAGTTGCCAAACGGTAATTTTCCTTAAATTAGAACATTACTTTCACCAAGAATTAAGTTCACTTTAGGTGCTGGTCCGAGGGAATCCATAGCTTTCAACAGCGAAAAAGATCTTTACATGACTCGATTACTACTTATCCTTCTATTGACGATTTCAACTGGTCTATTATCTGCCCAGCAAACGCAAAAAAAGGTGTTCACCTTTGCGATAGACCAAGACATTGATCCAGTAATGAATCGCCGGGTAAAGTTGGCAATGGATCAGGCAGAAAAAATCAAAGCAGACGTGATCCTTATCCAAATGGATACTTATGGCGGAGCTGTAACGGATGCAGATGAGATTCGAACTCGAATTTTAGAATCCAAAATCCCTGTTTATGTATTTATCAACAAGGATGCTGCTTCTGCTGGCGCATTGATTTCCATTGCCTGCGATAGCATTTACATGGCTCCAGGCGCAAGTATCGGTGCAGCTACAGTGGTCAATGGAACCGATGGCACTGCTGCACCTGACAAATACCAATCCTACATGCGCTCCATGATGCGCAGCACCGCTGAGGCTACTGGACGCAACCCACAAATTGCCGAAGCAATGGTTGATGAAAAGTTGGTCGTGCCTGGAATTTCCGATTCTAGCTCGGTCATTACTTTTTCAGTGGCTGAAGCCATAAAAAATGGCTTTTGTGAAGGACAATATGCGTCCACAAAAGAGATTTTAGCAGCCCAAAATTTGCAGTCTGCCGAAATCATTGCATACGAAGAGAAATCAGTGGACACCATTATTTCATTCTTTTTAAGTCCTGCGGTAAGCGGTATTTTAATTCTTTTGATCATTGGAGGAATCTACTTTGAGTTACAAAGTCCTGGAATAGGTTTCCCGCTTGCTGTAGCTGTAAGTGCAGCACTTTTATACTTTATTCCCTATTACCTGAATGGCTTGGCGGAAAATTGGGAAATCCTAGCTTTTGTAATTGGCCTCATCCTGCTTGCCGTCGAATTGTTGATTATTCCTGGCTTCGGGGTGTTTGGGGTAGCAGGAATTGTGCTGACCCTAGGTGGGCTGGTGCTGGGCATGCTTCCAAACCAAGCTTTTGATTTTGACTTGGTGCCCTCTTCACAACTTTTTGGGGCTTTACTTACCGTGATTTTGGCTGCCTTGGCTGGAGTCGGCTTGGTGTTTTGGCTCACCCCAAAAGTAAATGAATGGGGAGCATTTAAGCATTTGACCTTAGCTAGTACCCAAGAAAGTGCCCAAGGATATACCGTAAGAGTCTACGATGAAGGTTTGGTCGGAAAAATTGGCACCGTACACTCCAGACTTCGACCAAGTGGCAAGGTAGAGATCGCCGGAGAAATTTACGATGCCTATTCCCGAGGTGAGTTTTTGGAACAAGGGGAATCCATCGAAGTCATTTCTACCGAAGGAACTTCCCTAAGAGTGAAAAAATGGGAAGCCTAAAATTCAAAAATGGCTAATTTTAACGCATGAACTCCTTAGGCTTACTTTACCCACGCATCGGTGAAGCTTCACTCCAAGAATTAGCTAAAAATTTCTACGAGGAAGTTCGCAAAATCCCTGAACTAAGAAGTTTGTATCCAGAAGATCTAGAAGCTGCCGAAAGACGCATCTACTTGTTTCTTGTTCAGGTCCTTGGAGGTCCTCAAACCTATTCTGAAGAACGAGGTCACCCCAGACTTCGCATGCGCCATATGCAATGGAAAATTGATTCTAAAATGAGAGCTCACTGGATGAATGCCATGCTCCACGCAGTAGATAAAGTACCCCTGGAACAAGAAGTTCGTGAGGATTTATTGGGTTATTTCACACAAGTCGCTAATGCAATGATCAACCATGAACATGCGGAGTAAACGAATTTACACCTATTACGTCGCAGTCGCGGCTATGCTGACTTTTGCGATTTTATACCCTTTTTTCCTTTGCTGCATCTGGATTCCAGCTTGGAATAAGTATGGTAGGAAAATCAATCAATATTGGGCCAAAACACTCTTTTCAATCATCTTCCTACCTGTGAAAGTTGAAGTTGAAGGAACCCTTGAAAAAGGAAAACCCTATATTTTCTTGGCCAATCATTTTAGTTACCTAGATGTACCAATGATGGGATTTATTCCTGGAGATGCTGTTTTTGTTGGTAAGGCATCCATTCGAAAGGCTCCTTTTTTTGGGTACTATTTCAAAAATCTACACATTGCAGTGGACCGGGATCGTGTCAAAAGCCGAGCAGAAACCATGCGAAGAGCAGGCTTGGCACTAGATCGTGGGAGCAGCTTGGTGTTGTTTCCTGAAGGAGGCATCTACACCCAAAATCCTCCCCATTTAGTTCCATTTAAAAACGGAGCCTTTCGATTAGCCATGGAGAAACAAATCTCCATCATTCCTGTAACCTTATCCTACAATCATGTAATTTTGGCAGATCAAAAGGATTTGATTTTAAAGCGAATGCCAGCCAAAATGGTCCTGCACCAAGCGCTCAATCCAGCAGATTTTGCATCGGATGAAGCACTCAAGCAATGCTGTTTTGAAGTAATTCAGGAGCAATTGCTAATTGATAATCCATGAATCCAAAGGCCTGATTTGAATTTAATTCCAAGCCAAAATTTGTCTATCCGCATGAAAATTGAACAGGAAACGCTACAGAAAATCGCTCATTTGGCTCGCCTAAATTTTGATGCCCAAGAAGCAGAGAAGATGAGCGCCGATCTTTCCCAGGTACTGAATTGGGTAGAGCAGCTTCAAGAGGTAGATACGGAGGGTGTGGCTCCTCTCACAAACATGTCTTCTGAAGTCAATGTACTCCGAACAGATGAAATTGGGGTAGAACTCACTCAGGAAGAGGCCTTGAAAAATTCACCCCAACAGGAGAATGGCTTTTTTACTGTTCCCAAAGTCTTGGAATAAGATGTCTATTCCCTCCAACACCTATTCTTTGCGCAAAATCCTAGCAATCCTTTTCTTGAGAGTTGGTGTAATTCTTGCAGCATATTCCTTGATTAGCCCCAGTTTTACCCATCCCAATATTCAAACAGGAGCTTTTTTGGACAGGTTACCCGTACCCTTTTCAAAAGTAAATGTCGGGAAAGTCGAAATTCCAATTCAAGTGGATCACTTTCTTGTTTTCCAAAACTACCAGGTCAGCCCCTACCCTTTTACACCAAATGAAACCTACCTCTTCGGTGTATTCATACTCCTTGCTTCCGTTACTGCATTAGCTAATCTAAGTAGGTTTAAAAAAATACCCTTTATCGGTGCTGGTGCTGGATGGATTCTACTCCTTACCCTTTCCAACTTCAATGGACTAAATATTGGAGGTCCTAGTTCAAGTCTTTCACTCCTATTACTTTTAGGTGCCACCCTGATTCCTACCATTTACTTCCATGTCTGGGGAACTCAATCGCCCTTTTGGGTGCGGTGGCTAGTGCTTACAGGTACCACAGGAGGTACTCTTGGTACTGTCATCTGGCTCAGCCCGATCCTTAATCCCATCCTTTACTTAGCTGAGCAAAGTTTAATTATTGGAATTGGATTTAGCATTGCCTGGATTTTTTGGCAAGGACATGGGATGCTATCGGGACTTTTAGTTCTGATTTCAAAAGCCAATGCAGGCCTAAAAACCAAAACCAGCATCCAATTCGCTGCAGTCACCCTGCTTTACCTTGGGTTACTTCTTGTTTTACTTCTTCATGTTAAGGGAGATATCACTTGGCCGATTGCCGATTTCATACCCCTTTACCTCATCTTTCCTCTAGGGCTATTAGGTTGGTATTCCACACAAGAAAAATTAGCCCAAAGTGATAATTTAGCCAGTTCAACTCAAACCCTACAGAGCTTATATCTTTTGGGTTTTTCATGCAGCTTGTGGACAATTTGGAAGTTGACCTTCTCCCATAATCAAGCGGGTGAAGAGCTATTGAAGCATTTGGTGATTTACACTCAACTAGGCTTTTCGCTATTCTTCTTTATTTACCTAGCAATCAACTTTTTGCCACTAATGCACCGAGGAAAGGCTGTTCATCCGGTGCTCTACAAACCCTTTGTTCTGCCCTATTACCACCTCCGAATCGGTGGAACGATTGCCTTCATGGTGATTACAACCTTTTTGGAAGCCATTATTGCCTCGCAAGTAAGTGCTTTAACTAGCAATATTGTAGCGGATTACTACTATCAAACCAATCAAAAACTTGAAGCAAGTATCCTTTATGAAAATAGCTGGGACCAGTATCGATACAATCCCAAGGCAAAGAATTTAACTGTACAACTTCTTTTCGAATTAGACCAACCAAGCTTGGCTAAGGAGCACTTGGAAGAAAGCTTTGACCTAGCTCCGCAGGTAGACAATATCCTACTCTTATCGGAGCGGTTACAAAAAGAGAATAAGCCCTTTGAGTCAGTTTTTTACCTTGAAAATGGCTTGCAATTCTTTCCAAACAACCCCTATCTCAGTCAAAATCTAGCTTTGCTCTATACCCTGGTCAAAAAAGACGAGGAAGCGCAAGCACTATTTGCTGATCTCTCCAAGAATAATCCCGTAGCAGCTGCAAATTGGCTTGCCATCTCTGCCAAACTCGGCAAAAAAGTGGAAATCCCAGAAGCTGAAGAAGACCTTATTTTTCAGATCAATCGGGTGGCAACGGAACGGAAAAACGGAACGCTAGTTGATCCGCAAGTTTTGAATGACTTGAAGGAAATGCTAGCCAAAGAAAGTTCACCCCTTTTACTTCAAGCGGGATATCGGAATTTGCTGGCTACCCAAAATCTCGAAGACCCAACCAAAGATCTCGCCTTTCTGGATTCCCTAGCAAAACGAGAAGAGTTACTGGAGTACACCATGCAGATTCAGGAAACGGCAATTTTGAGGAGTTTGGGGGCAGGAAGAATCAATGAGGGCGTCAAAAATTTAAATGGACTCGCATTTCGAAATCCTGGTGATGCGGCCTACTACCTCAATTTGTCTGGGCTTGTATTGGCGCAGCAACTTGACTTTGAAAAAGCTGCCAAGGATTTTGCTTTTTCGGCCGAAAAAGGATTTCAAGCTCCACTTGCCATCCACGATGCCATCCGAAATTGGCAAGGAACACGAACTGCTGAACCCGAGCAGCGCAAACTGGTTCAGCCGGAGTTCGACTTCTTGGGAACATTCAACCAGTCTCATCCCCAAAAATTATTCATTGATTGGAAGAGCATCACTTCGGAAAAATTCAAGTTGGAGGTTGCATTGAAGCTTCTGAGCCATAAAGCACATGGTCTTACGACGCCTCAGTTGAAGGAGATTGGAGCCTTTTTGAAAGGGAAAACAGACCGTATAGCAGATTTGGATGCATTTCTTCAAGCACCTGATTGGACCAATGCAAATTCTTTACGCTCATTCACCAAGTTTATAGGTACCTCCGAGGAACTCACAGCCAATCCTTATTTCGGCCCTTTGATTTGGAGCGCAGCATTGCAGACCAAGGATGGTTTGCAAGCTTACGAACTGCTTCAAGCTGCCAGTGAATTTACCAAGGACCCACTACTTTGGGCCAAGAAAGTACAGGCAGCTCAAGCAATCGGGCTGGATCAATATGCCACTGAAGCTCGGGAAGAAATGAAGACTTGGATGAGTGAAGAAGAAATTGAAGCCCTTTTGGGGGAGATGAATTGAGAGATTTCATGTATTTTTAATCCAAATGAGTACCTTTCCGTATTGCTAAACCAACAAGTAAACAAATCACACCATGAGCAAAGTCATTGAAACGCACGAGATAAATAAAACCTATAAAATGGGTTCTGAAATTATTCAGGCATTGAAATCGGTTAGCATCAGCGTAAACAAAGGAGAATACGTCGCTTTCATGGGTCCTTCAGGATCAGGAAAATCCACCTTGATGAACATCATCGGATGCTTAGACTCCCCAACCTCTGGCAGCTACGTGCTTGCAGGAAAAGATGTCAGCGACATGAGTGAAAACGAGTTGGCCGACATTCGAAACAAGGAAATTGGCTTCGTATTCCAAACCTTCAACTTGCTGCCAAGAGCTACTTGCTTAGACAACGTAGCACTCCCGCTGGTATATGCAGGCTATTCTAAATCAGAGCGTCAAGAAATTGCATTCAAAGCACTAGACAATGTAGGTCTAGGCGACCGAACAAATCACCGTCCGAACGAACTTTCTGGCGGTCAGCGACAGCGAGTGGCTATTGCCAGAGCATTGGTCAACAGCCCTAGCATCATTTTGGCGGATGAGCCAACAGGTAACCTAGATTCCAAAACCTCTTATGGCATCATGGAACTTTTTCATGAGCTCCATTCCAAAGGAAACACAATCATCATGGTGACCCACGAAGATGACATCGCCCATTATGCGCATCGCATCGTGCGTCTCCGAGATGGCTTGGTGGAATCCGATAAGGTCAATCCAAACCCAACCCGAGGTTTAGTGACTGCCTAATTCGATTGACAAAGGCAGTTTTCGTTTACAGTACACAGATGCATCGTTGATATGAAAATATACACCAAAACAGGGGATCAAGGAATCACCTCTTTGTTAGGGGGAGTACGCGTACCTAAGTCAGATCTCCGCATTGATGCCTATGGGACCTTGGATGAATTAAACTCTTATGTAGGCCTGCTTCGAGATCAGGAGGTGAATAAAAAAAGGTCGGAACTGCTCAAAACGATTCAAGATCGCCTATTCACGATTGGGGCAGATTTGGCAACTGTTCCAGGAAAAGACAAGGTGAAAAAGCCAGATCTCCTTCCAGAGGATGTGGAAGTTTTAGAAAAAGAAATGGATGTCATGGATGCTGAACTCCCCATGTTGACTGCCTTTATTCTCCCCGGTGGACATACTGCAGTTTCGTTCTGCCATCTGGCCAGAACAGTTTGCAGGCGCTCCGAACGAATTGTAGTGGAGCTAGCCTCCGAAGAGCAAGTTTCGGGGCTTGTCATCCAATACCTCAACCGACTTTCTGATTTCCTATTTGTCTTGGGTCGGAAAATGGCTCAAGAGTTGGAGGTTGAAGAAGTAACCTGGAAACCACGTTGGTAAGCTTCTACTGACGCAAAAAATATCCTTTGCAATACTAAATGCACCCTTCCTTATGAGCACCATTTCGATTCCAGTGACCAAAACTACCCAGTCCAAACTTTCGGAAACAGACTTCTCTTCCCTAGTTTTTGGAAAGTCCATTTCTGACCACATGTTTGTGGCGGACTACCAAAATGGAGCTTGGGGAGATTTTAGAATTGTCCCCTATGGTCCGATGGAGATTTACCCTGGAAATGCTACCCTACACTATGGTCAAGCCATTTTCGAGGGCATGAAAGCCTACAAAAATGAAAAAGGGGAAGTTTTGGTGTTTCGTGCAGAAGCCAATGCGAAGCGATTGAATGAATCCGCAGCACGAATGTGCATGCCACAATTGCCAGAATCCGTCTTCTTGGAAGCGCTCAAGCAGCTCCTCAGCCTAGATCGGGATTGGGTACCACAAGGAAAAGGTTCCAGCCTCTACATTCGACCATTCATGTTTGCGATGGACAACTACCTAGGTGTAAAAGCATCAGACACCTATCGATTCATGATCTTTACGAGCCCAGTGGGGGCCTATTATTCCAAACCAGTATCTGTAAAAGTAGAAACCACCTATACCCGTGCCTGCGAAGGAGGTACTGGAGAAGCAAAAGCTGCGGGCAACTATGCTGCTTCCCTATACCCTGCACTTCAAGCACAAAAAGAGGGCTACGACCAGTTACTCTGGACGGATGGAAAGACCCACAGCCAAATCGAGGAAAGTGGGACCATGAATGTCATGTTCAAAATCAAAGGGACCCTAATTACTGCTCCTACCCATGGCGGCACCATCCTCAAGGGCATTACCAGAAACTCAGTACTTCAACTCGCAAAAGATTGGGGGCAAGCTGTAGAAGAGCGCTTTCTAGCAGTGACGGAACTCGAGGAATCCTTAAAAAATGGAAGTCTAGAGGAAGCTTTTGGAGTAGGCACCGCCGCGACTATTGCTTTCATCAATAGAATAAATGTGAACGGGAATGATTATTTACTTTCAGAACCAAAGCCGGACGCCTTTTCAACCCGTGTTCTCAGCACCTTGGATAGCATCAAATACGGAGAGGTCCAAGATCCACACCATTGGATATTAACTATCTGATATCCAATACGATGAATCATATAGCCTCAATTACTAAGCAACTAGGAACTGTATTAATTACTCTCCTAGTTATTGGTTTGATGGCTACTTCCTTGCTCGCTCAGGAACAACCTAGGAAATTTTTACTCCTCAAACGAGGTTCCAATCAGAAGAGCCAAATTCGGTTTTATCCTGGGGAAGACATCACCTATAAAAGCAAAAAGATCGGCTACTTCGTCACCGACAGAATCGTCAACTTGGATACCGAATACCTTTACCTCAGTGAAAACATCCTGAATCCATCTGATATTGTTGCCATCGACATCCGAGCGAAAGATCCTCGTAATCGAACCCTGAATAATTTGACGAACCTTTCCTTAGGAGCAGGAACGATGGCAATTGCTTTGGAAGGAATCAATAACCTATACCGACAAGGCAAACTTGAATTCAGTCCAGGACTGGTCAAAACTTCAGCCATTCTCTTGGGTACGGGATTCGGATTACTTCCGCTGCGCTACAAAACATTTACGCTCTCAGACAAAAACAAGCTGCAACTGGTGCTCCTTGAAATTGAATGAGAGTATTGACTGGTAAAACCGAGATTTTTTCCGATTTTTGCAACACATTTTTAACTTAGACAGATGACTTCAGACCAACTGAAAGACTTGAAAGCCCGCACATCGGCTTTGAGGAGGTATCTTTGACTACGATCGTAAGAAAGTAGAAATCCAAGACCTAGAGGCCGTATCGACACAAGCTGATTTCTGGAATATCCCAGAAGAAGCTGAAAAAACAATGAAACAAATCCAAGCCAGAAAAGGCTGGACTTCAGCTTTTGAAAGTGTGAACCAGCGAATTGAGGATTTGGAGGTATTGTATGAATTTTTTACCGCTGGAGAAGTATCCGAAGAGGAGCTTAAAAAAGACTTCCTACTGGGTAAAGAAGCAGTAGAAGAGCTCGAACTCAAGAAAATGCTCTCAGCCGAAGAAGATCAACTCAATGCAGTTCTTGAAATTAACCCAGGTGCTGGCGGAACAGAAAGTAACGATTGGGCATCCATCCTCATGCGGATGTACATCATGTGGGGAGAAAAAAATGGCTACAAAGTACGTGAAATAGACTTGCAGCCCGGTGAAGTTGCTGGCATCAAGTCCGCCACCCTCCTCTTTGAAGGTCCATTGGCATACGGATTTCTAAAGTCAGAAACTGGGGTACACCGACTGGTACGAATCTCTCCGTTTGATTCAGGAGGGCGAAGACACACTTCCTTTGCCTCCGTATATGCTTACCCAGAGGTAGATGATTCGATCGAAATCGATATCAATCCAGGAGATGTGGAACTACATACTTCGAGATCTGGGGGTGCAGGTGGTCAAAATGTAAACAAGGTAGAAACCAAGGTGCAATTGACACACAAGCCAACCGGCATCGTAGTCGTGTGCCAAGTGGAACGCTCACAGCTTGCAAACAGGGAATTGGCCATGCAGATGTTGAAGTCTAGGTTGTACCAACTGGAATTGGAAAAGAGAAATGCGGAAATCGCAAAAATTGAATCCTCAAAACTACGCGTGGACTTTGGATCTCAAATCAGAAACTATGTACTCCATCCATACAAGTTGGTCAAGGACAACCGCACCAGTCATGAAACCTCCGATGCTCAAGGCGTCCTTGACGGAGGTCTGAATGAATTTATGAAGGCATTCCTCCTTGCACAAAGCGAGGAAAGTGCAAACAAAGATTAAGTTACCAGGCCGAGGAAATCATCTTCGGCCTTTTCATTACTCCAAATCTCATGAGGCTACTCCCCTCTTTCTTTACGCTTAATTTCTTTCTGCTCTGCCTGAGTAGCTTTCTATTTTTTTCAAGCTTCAACATGATCATTCCGGAGCTTCCCGCTTACTTAACTTCCATGGGAGGAGAGTCCTATAAAGGATGGATTATTGCCCTTTTTACCCTATCTGCTGGACTTTCAAGGCCTTTTAGTGGAAAGCTCGCCGATAATATTGGCCGCATTCCTGTCATGATCTTTGGAGCCGGTGTCTGCTTTGTGGTTGGCTTAAGCTACCCGCTCCTTCACTTTGTGAGTGGCTTTTTGTTCCTCCGTTTTGCACACGGTTTTTCCGCAGGCTTCACCCCAACAGGAACATCGGCTTATGTTGCCGACACAGTCCCATTTGCACAACGTGGAGAAGCCTTGGGCATTCAATCGCTTTTTGGTTCCCTTGGAATGGCTGCTGGACCCGCTCTGGGAGGCTGGATAGCCAGTATCTGGCCCATCAACGTACTTTTCTATGCTGCAGCTTTCACTGCGATTTTTTCAATCCTCATTCTGGTTCGTCTCAAAGAAACACTAACTACAAAGGAACCCCTCAGACTAGGGCTCTTTAAGTTGGATAAAAACGAAATCCTGGAAAAGCGAGTCCTACTACCTTCCACCATCCTATTTCTATCTGTCTTTTCCTTTGGAGTGGTCCTTACCTTGATTCCTGACCTTTCGAGCTTCCTTGGCATCAAAAATAAAGGACTATTCTTTGCCGTTTTTACCCTCTCCTCCCTTGGCATTCGATTGATTGCTGGTCGAGCATCTGATCGAGTCGGACGAGTGAAGGTGATGCGTGTAGCGAGCGCCGTCATGGTGGTGGCAATGATTGCCGTGGCTTTTGCAAGCAGCAAATTCATGCTGCTCGGTTCCGCAGTATTGTTTGGGGCATCGGTAGGCATGTATAGCCCCACGACTACGGCTTGGGTGGTAGATCGGTCCCTCGATAAATTTCGGGGGAGAGCCTTAGCCACCATGTATATTTTCCTAGAATTAGGAATCGGACTGGGTGCGCTTGTATCCAGCTGGCTGTACAACAACAAGGCGGAAAATTTTCAGCTCGCCTTTTTATTCTCAGCCGGGGTCGCTTTCCTGGGATTTCTGCTCTTGATTTTCATCAAAAGCGACCGGAAACTAGAACCGATCTCAGTATCCTAGGTAGTCACTTTTTCTAGGGATGGCTAGAATGGATTTTTGACGACCATTGTAGTAGGTCACATTTTTACCGTCAAAATAAGCCCCTTCCTCGAGCATCACGCGAACATCCTTGTTCCATTCCTTGACAAATACCACGGCATTCAACTCAATCGCATAGCCAGTATGTGCTTGCATTGGGAAATCACCCGCTCCAGGCGTATCGCCTTGGTTGTCCCACATCCCAATGGTCGGTCCAGCCGAATGCCCATAGAAGCCCAGTGGATGGGTGTAAATACTTCCTTTGATTCCCTCCTTATCCATCTGCACTCGGGCGGCCTTCAAAATTTGATTGCCTGTTTTGCCAGTGGTGAAATTCGTAGTCAAGATATCTTGCAAGCGGTTCCCCACCTTCAATGCATCTTGCAAGTAGGATGGAACTTCTGTTTCGCCAGCCTTGAGCACATAGGCCAACTCCTGTGTATCCGTATTCAAACGCAAATAGGTAATTCCAAAATCAATATGCAGTAAATCTCCCGGAAGAATCACCTGCTCTGTGGGGCGTATGGCAAAGGATCTAGAAGCCTCTTGCGAGCTCGGATCTGGTCTTTGAATATCCACTGTAGGGTGAAACCAGGTATCCAGCTTCATCTCCTTGATTTTTTCTCTGTAAAACCACACCACATCTTCCGTTGTCGTCACCCCTGGAGTGATCACCCGATCTGAAAGCCCTTCAGCAATGATGTAATGTGCCAATTCTTGGATGTGCTTGTAGGCGGCCATTTCCGCTGCAGTTCGCGTTTCCAACCAGCGTACGGCTAGCGTCTGGGCGGAAACCACCTTAGCCTTCTCTTGAGCTGGAAGAATGCGCATCAACTCCTCGTAATCAAAATGGGTCAACCCATCCGCATGGCCGTAATCCTTAGAGAAGTTCAAACCGATTTTTTTGGGTTTCTTGGCTTCAATAATCTCAAGTAATGCCTTCCACTGATCGGGTTGTGCTTCGGGGTTCCATGCCTTTTTAAAAGATTTACCTACATCGTAGCGCGCCACTGCGTAGGTTTCTACGGGAGCATTTGCACTTGGCTGGTACATGACTAGGATGGTGCGTCTACGTGCCGCATGCCAGGTAGCAGGCAAAAGCGTGCGGATCACCGGGTCCTCGTTGTACTCGCGGGAAACGACTATCCACAAATCAATGCCTGTCTCGGTCATAATCCTGGGCAATACCTGATGGATACGATCTTCCAACCATCCGTCCACTACTGCTGCTTGCTCACGAACAGAAAGTACAGCTGGCCCTTGGGCGAAAACTGGATAAAGAATAAGGGAAAAGGCGATGGAAAGCAGAAGTCGATTCATAAAGACAAAATTTTGAATCGTCAAGATACTTCTTCCCTCCTAAAAATCACAGCCGCAACTGGAAAATTAGGAAGTAGTAGGGAGGTCTGTATTGGATTTTGTCTTCCTTTTACTGAGCTGATCAAATCGATACAAGAGCATCCCTGCGGTAAGGGTAAGTCCAATCAATAAGCCAATCCAGATCCCTTTTTCAGCCATACCCATCGTAAATGCAAGGAAATACCCGAGCGGAAGCCCAAGTCCCCAATAGGCTAAAAAAGTTACTAAAGTGGGTACCTTTACATCCTCTAAGCCACGAAGGACTCCCAAGCCTACCACTTGGATCCCATCCGAAAGTTGGAATAACCCTGCCAAAACCAAGAGCGAAGCGGCCAGGGAAATGACCTGTGGATCATCAATGTATAGCGTAGGCAGCCAAAACCGGAGCACAAAGAATAGAAGGGCACAGACGAACATAAAGGTAGCCACCATCCCGAACGCCACCATTCCAGCCTCTCGCATCCCTTTGTAGTCTTCTTTGCCAATGTAATGACTGACGCGAATCATTCCGGCTGTAGCTAGACCTGTGGCCATCATGTAACTGATGGAAGCCAGGTTTAAGGCAATTTGATGTCCAGCCAGCGCATTGACACCTATCCAACCCATCATGATCGCTGCAGCACTGAAAGCGGATACCTCGAAAATAAATTGAAAGCCCGTAGGAACCCCTATTTTCAAAATTCGCTGGCAAAGCGTCCAATTGGGTTTGAATCGAAGAATTCGTAGTCCAAAATCTGCATAGCGTTTGGAATAAAGCACATAAGCTGCCATCAACACCATCATCAATACACGTGAAATTAGCGTTGCCCATGCGGCCCCCAAAAATCCCAATTCCGGAAATCCCCAATGTCCCCATATCAGCAACCAATTCAAGAACACGTTGACTAAGTTGGCGGTAATGGTGATGAACATGGCCTGTTTGGTTTGCGAAAGACCTTCTACAAACTGCTTAAAGGTTTGAAACAACATCAGCGGAACCAAGGAGGCCGTGATAATTAGCAAAAAAGGCAATGCTAAATCTTCTACTTCTTCAGGCTGGTTTAAAATATTAAGATTTCTTGAGAATAAAAGAACCAATCCAAGCATTACAAGGCTTGTTAAAAAATTGATCAATAGGCTATTACTAAAGAGCCTCGAGATTTGATTCGTCTTCCCTTTGCCATAGGCCTTGGATACCAAGGGTGTCAATCCCATCGAAATCCCGATTCCAAACATCAGGAGTACAAAAAAAATACTATTGGCTAGGGAGGATGCTGCCAGTTCCAGAGCCCCTAGGCGCCCCACCATCATGGAATCAGCTACGCCCACAGCAACTTGTCCTAGCTGACTGAGCATCACCGGATAGGCCAAAAGAAATGTGGTTTTTACTTGATCACGTACCTCCATAATTTAATACCCTAAAGCTCTTGCCACGCGAAAAATAGCGATTACCGATAACGAATCGGTGATTTTTCCCTGCATCACCCAATCCAATGCTTCGATAAAAGGGAGTTTTTTGATGCTGATGTCTTCGGTGTCTTCAAATTCAGGTTCTCCTTCAGTCAGCCCCTGAGCTAAGAAAATATACCCTACCTCATCTGTTACCGAGTTGGAAGTGTGGATTAGCTGCAATTCAGTCCATTGGCTAGCAGTCAGGCCAGTTTCCTCTTTCAATTCCCGTTTAGCAGAAGTAAGGGTATCCAATTCCAAGAGGCCTCCACCCATCGGGACCTCCCAGGAGTAGGCATCCAGTGCATAGCGGTATTGACCTACCAGCCAGGTATTCCCATCTTCATCAATCGGAAGAATGGCGATGGCTTTGTTTTTGAAATGGGTTTTCCCATAAATTCCATCCTTTCCCGCAGGGGTGATCACTTCGTGATGCTCCACGCGAATCCAGGGATTCTCGTATACCGTTGCTTTGGACTTAGTTTTCCAAGGGTTTTCTGTCATGGTATTCAAAAAAAAAGGGTGGCATAGCCACCCTAAAATTCTTTTTGGCTAATTAAGCTGGAATTGGAAGCACTTTCGAATCTTTGAAAGTTGAAAGGATTACCATGGACTGCATGGAATCTACTTCTTTAATTTCAGAAACTTTTTCCAACATCAATTTTTGGTAGGCCATGATGTCTTTGGCAATGATCTTCAAAATGAAATCTCCAGTACCAGTAATGTGATGACATTCAATCACTTCAGGTATTAGGTTGATCTCCTTCATGAAGGCATCAATATTTCCTTTGTTGTGACCAATTAAGCTTACCAATACAAAGGTACTCACACCAAGACCAATTTTCTCAGGGTCCAACTTCGCGTGGTAACTCTTGATGATACCAGATTGCTCCAATTTCTTTACACGCTCCAAGGTAGGAGCTGGAGATAGCCCGATATCCTTTGAAAGTTGAGCATTGGTGATTTTGGCATTGCTCTGAAGTATTTCCAAAATGCTTCGATCGATCTTATCGAATTTAATTCGAATGTTGCTATCCATTTTTTTGTGCTTTACAAAATTTTATGTGGTGCAAATTTACAATAAATGATGAAAGTTCTATGATTAAGCGAATGTTTTTTAAGGCAAAATCCGAATTTTGTTAAAGATTACGAACAATAAAACGAATAATCCACTTATTTACATGCCATTATTCCATGAATTCAAATTATCTATGGCAAACGGGGGGAAATAAGGATTAGCAGTTTAGAGTTTATTCTTTTTGATAAAATCTCTTGCCTCTTGGTGCGCCGGATGCTTTCGTTTAGCATACCGCTTCACTTGGTTGAAATAGGTTCTTGCCAAAGCTTTATTTTTTTCGGCAGTGGCAATCTTTCCCAAAGAAATCAAGGAGAACAAATAATAGCCACTCTCTTGCGACTCAGATTCTTCCCCGAGTGTTGCCGTTTTGGAATAATAGCGCTTTGCCTCTAGGATGTTACCTATCCGGTAATAATATTCACCCAAATAAAATGCGGCATAGCGCCCACTCGTGGCTTCGTATCCAAATTGCTTTTTGTCCATACGATCCATGATCTCTAGGGATTCTTGCATGGCCTGAGTCCACTTTCCAGTCGTGTAGAGGTAGCGCGCATAGGAACGATGGAAATAGGGATTGTTTGGAAATTTTTCATGCAAGTATTCCACAATCCGCAAGGCATCTTCTGGCCTATTTTCCTCTGAACCGTACAATCGAAATAGGAAGTATTGGGCTTCCACTCGTGTGTAGAAAGCATTAGATGCTACCTTTTCGAGTTGTGATAGACCCAGCTTTTTGTTTCCCTTTGGAAATAGTGCCAACACGGGCTTCAGCAAGGGGTAATTCTCTGGAATCCACACTGAAAAATAGTTGAATAATGCATCACCCAGTAGGAGTTCGGGATTAAACTCCTGTTCTCCTCGACTCATTTCCATGTATTTCAGTGCATTCTTGCCAGCAAATGTTGCCTTAGTCCAACTTTTGCGTTCGCTATACAGGCGCCCTTGAAATCCGTGCCCTGCCGCTAAAAAAAAAGCTGCTTCTTTATTTTTAGGATTCTGATCCAACATTTTTTCCGCCTTGGCATTGGCCCGGTCCAGGTATTGGATGAAGATATTGTCGTATCGCTTATTTTCGACATTAATTTCAATTCGCCACCAGTATGCAATAGCCATCAAAAAATCTGGCAAGGGATGCTCAGGATATTGGTACATGATCACAGCAAAATCCCGTTCCGCCGTAGCAAAATCAAAATTATACATGCTATTAATCGACTTCGTGATTCGGTATTGAAGCCCCCTATCCAAAAGTAAATAGGAAGCATTTGCTGTTCCTGGCTCTTGTGCCTGTATTGCTGCTGGGAGGCTTACAAAAAAAAGAAGAAAAGCAAGCAGATGAAAGACCTGACGCATAGCTCTTAGTTGGTTTACGCTGCAAATCTACGGTGAATTCAATACAAACGTTTAGATTTACAAGGATAAGACGAGAAAATGGCAACAGCACCTTCCCCTTTGGCTCAAAAAGTTTCAGAGGCCCTAGACTTTGATAAGCGACTTTTCTTCGTTGTACTTGTACTTACTTTTCTTGTAATCAGGTACTTGACGAATACCCTTGTTTTGGAAGCTATTCCTGATTCGGAACGATTGGAAGCTCAGGGCGACCTGCTATTTTTTCATATTTTCAACACACTAAATTACCTTTGGACACCCTTTGCGCTGCTCTGGAAGTTTACGGTCATTGCCTTTCTTTTCTGGTCCATCGGCCTGACTATCGGCTACAAAGTCAAGTTTAAAGCACTCTGGCAATATGCCTTGGTAGCCGAACTCATCTTCATTTTCCCAGAACTGCTCCGCTTACTCTGGTACCTAAATCCAGCGGGAACGGTGAGTTACCTCGAAATTCAAAATTTTGAGCCTCTCTCTGCCCTGTGGCTTGTAGGTCCAGAAAATGTACAAGAAAAATACCATTACCCCCTGTCCCTACTGAACCTATTTGAACTTGTTTACGGGATAGTTTGGGTGATTGGATTTCATGCGATCAGTCGTAGAAGCATCCAAGAAAGCATTCCTGTGGTGCTGCTATCCTATTTCCTGCCCTTGCTGCTTTGGTTGGCATTTTATGCTGCCTCCTTCCGCTAGGCTGGCTTTATCTTTTTAGCATCTCCCCGACAGCGGTCGGAGCAATACTTGACTTCCTCCCAGTTTTTTTCCCATTTTTTCCGCCAAGTGTAGGGACGGTTGCAAACCACACAAATTTTGGTGGGTAAATGTTGCTTTTTCATGTTAGGACCAACGTTTAGAAAGGGTATGTTTGGCCAATACGCGTACTGCATCGGCAACTACTTCAGGAGCTTTTTGAGCTGCCCAGATGCGGTCTCTAGCCTCAGCGGCTGCCTTTTCCACGTCGACTATGGGGTAAGGGTACGTTTGACCATAGGCAAAACCAAGTTCCTGCAACTCTATGGGAGTCAGTTCCCAGGGTGTATGCAAAAATGCCAGGGGAACAGGCGCCAGCTCAGGCACCCACTTGCGAATAAAGACCCCCTCAGGGTCCTGTTCTTGAGATTGCTTGACGGGATTGTAGATCCGCACGGTATTGATCCCCGTAACGCCGGCCTGCATTTGCAATTGAGGATAGTGGATGCCTGGCTCAAAATCCAAAAATTGCTGCGCTAGGTAGGCAGAACCCGACTTCCAAGGCTGGCTCAAGTGATGGGTAAGAAAAGAGACCACCATGGCGCGCATGCGGAAATTGATGTAACCCGTCTCGCGTAAGCAGCGCATGCAGGCATCTACTAGAGGAAAGCCAGTCTTACCCTCTTCCCATGCCTTGATCCAAGCGGGTTGTGGCGTGTAGGGAAAAGACAAAAATCC
This sequence comes from uncultured Limnohabitans sp., assembly GCA_964587015.1. Lineage (GTDB taxonomy): Bacteria > Bacteroidota > Bacteroidia > Cytophagales > Cyclobacteriaceae > Algoriphagus. The sequence continues at coordinate 1,061 of CAZPKI010000016.1, read as the reverse complement.
ACGGTTGATGGGCTCTTTTTCCATGCGGGACTCCATCTCAAATTTTTGGATAAAGTGGCAATGCCACCTCAAGCGCGACTGGAAATTAGCCAGGTTACGGGCTTGAAAACCAGTGGCTGACTTTTGCATAGAGGCTTGAAACACTTCCCGTAACGAGAGACATCCCCAAGCCAAATAGGGTGAAAGTCGACTACAGCCTGTTCGACTACCTTCGGGCTTGCTAATCTGTTTGCTGTAGTTTTTGACGCGCTCCTCAAGAAAACTTTTCAAGTACTTGCGCCCGTTTCGTTCTCCTCCAGGCTGCATGACGTCTTGTGAAGTGGTCCAAATTTCAGGCAAGGTGGTGAAGACCTCCTTGAGTTGCTGCACTTCAGGAATGGGAACGAAGGTAGCCCGATCATAGTCCGGATGAGCAAGTGGAGCAGTCATGAAGGCCTGCCAAAAAGACTCCCATCCCCTTCTATTTTTGCGTCTTCGCTGCACGCCTTGCTGCTGGTATTCTTTCCAAGGGATGCCTTGGACGCTGAAAAAGGCCGCCATCTCTCGGTCTCGGGTGTAGGTAACCGCAATACCCGTTTCCTGGTGGGAATAGACGCATTGTATAGAATAGTCTTGCTGGATTTGGGTAAAAATCGTTTTTACTTCGGCCTTAACGATCATCAAATTGGCCTTCAGTGAAACTAATCGTTGCTCCATGTCTTTGAGGCTTTCGCAGACAAAGCGCCAATGCCGATCGCTACTTTGTGGAGCAGCCAGCAGCGAAGGCTCAAAGCAGTACAACAAAAGTATAGGGAATCCTGCGGCAATGGCTTCGGCCAAGGGCTGGTGATCACTCAACCTCAAATCACGCTTCAACCAAACCACAGAAATTTTCATATTTCTAAAACCTTGGGAGCAGCTCAAGGTTTTAAGAATATGAAAAAATTAAAAGAGCTTCCGCTCTCAGATATAGATCGCATTATCGAAATGGCCTGGGAGGACCGCACGCCATTTGATGCGATTTTAAGTCAATTTGGAATTACTGAGGGGGAAACCATTCAACTGATGCGCCTCCACATGAA
>CAZPKI010000015.1:7451-21406 GCA_964587015.1 uncultured Limnohabitans sp. | reverse complement strand
TCAAAAAACTACTTTCCAAAATGCCAATCCAAGATTGAATGGTCTTGGTAGTTACTCCAACTTCATTTCCTAGCGCAGTCATGTTTAATTCCTGACCTACTCTTCCTGCCAGCAGGTGAATAAAACGCTCAAAAACTATTAAATCAGTAATATTTTTGACTTGCCTTACATCTCGCTCAATATAGGTTCGCAGGTAATTTGGAAACCACAAATCCGTAGGAATACCAGGCTCAACTAGCGGTGGATAGCCCCCCTTAATCATTAATTCATCTTCTAAAGGGATTTCGGATAGTTCTAGATAACTTTCAGTTATAGAAAAAGGCAGCAGCTGCAAATACCCTACTCTTCCCGCCAGACTTTGAGTGATGGACTGCTGCAAAAGAAAATTATTTGATCCTGTAAGGATAAATTGTCCCGTTTGGCGACTTGAGTCTACTACTCCTTGCAAGTAAGAAAAGAGCTCGGGAGTACGCTGCACTTCATCCAAAATAGCCCCTTCCGGATATTTACTCAAAAATCCTCTTGCATCTTCCAATGCAAACCTCCTTTGATCAGGGTCTTCTAAGGACACATACGGTTTTTGGGGAAATATGGACCGAACTAACGTAGTTTTCCCCGATTGACGCGGGCCAACTACTGCTACTACTTTGAAATAGCTTGCCAATTCTTGAAGCTTCTCGGTTGCTTTCCTAGGAATCATGATCAAAAATATGGAAAAATATGGAATCTGATTCCATATTTTTCCAGTTTTCTAAGCTTTAAACCAGATCATTGGCACTTATGATTTAAATAGTCCTGCTTCAAGAGAAACAGGACCTAAGAAAAAAATAGTCCGCGGGTTCAGAACCAGTGGCAGATTAATGGCTTTAAAACTCCGAGGTAAAGTGGAATTCGATTTCTGGATAATTGTCCTGCACCATCTGTAGCCAGGATTTGGACTCCGCCATAAACACCAACTTATCGTCCTTGTCTCGAGCGATGTAGCGATTTTTGGAGCGGACAAACTCATCCAATTGCTTCTTGTCCGCACAGCTGATCCAACAGGCCTTGTACAAGTTCATCGGATGAAACTCTACCGTCGCATTGTATTCGTTTTTCAAACGAAACTGGATTACTTCAAACTGCAGTTGACCCACTGTGCCCACTACTTTTCTGGCACCCATCTCAAACGTAAAAAGTTGGGCCACTCCTTCTTCCATCAGTTGCTTGAGCCCCTTCTCCAATTGCTTGGTCTTCATCGCATCCTTGTTGACCACCTCACGGAAAATCTCGGGTGAGAAACTAGGAATTCCTGTAAAAACTAAGTTTTCCCCTTCCGTAAGCGTATCCCCAATCTTGAGATTTCCTGTATCGTACAAGCCCACAATATCTCCTGGGAATGCCTCGTCAATGATTTCCTTATCCTGAGCCATAAACTGAGTTACATTGGAAAAACGAAGCGGCTTCGGTCCATGCACGTGATTGTAAGGCTTGTTTCGCTCAAACTTTCCAGAACAAATTCGCAAAAAGGCAATTCGGTTGCGGTGGTTGGGGTCCATGTTGGCATGGATCTTAAACACAAATCCAGAAAACTTGGATTCCTGAGGCGCTACTTTCCGAAGGTCTGTCTCCCTGCTTTGTGGGATCGGAGCAATCTGGATAAAGGTGTCCAACATTTCATTGACCCCAAAATTATTCACGGCAGAACCAAAAAATACTGGAGCGATTTTTCCTTCCAGGTAATCGTTCACGTCAAAATCAGGATACACTCCTTCGATCAAATCCACATCTTCGCGAAGCTGCTTGGCATTGCCCGGACCAATTAAGGCATCCAACTGGGGATCATCTAGGTTTTCAAACACCTGGCGATCGTCACTCAACTTCCGCTGGGAGGGGGTGAATAGATTGAGTTTTTTCTCGTAGAGGTTGTACACCCCTTTGAATCCCTTTCCCATTCCTATCGGCCAGGAAAGTGGGCGAACTTTTATTTTCAACTTGGCCTCCACCTCATCCAATAAATCATAGGGGTCACGACCTTCACGGTCCAGCTTGTTGATAAAGCAAATCACAGGGGTTTTCCGCATAAGGCAAACTTCCATCAGCTTCTCGGTTTGGATCTCCACCCCTTTTACGCAGTCAATCACCATAATCACCGAGTCAACAGCAGTCAAGGTGCGGTAGGTGTCTTCCGCAAAGTCCTGGTGACCCGGAGTATCTAAGAGGTTAATTTTGATGTCTTTGTACTCAAAGCCCATCACCGATGTTGCCACGGAAATCCCCCGTTGCTTTTCAATTTCCATCCAGTCAGACTTGGTTGCCGTATCAATCTTGTTTGATTTTACTGCTCCAGCCGTCTGTATCGCCCCTCCAAAAAGTAGCAATTTCTCGGTTAAGGTAGTCTTCCCAGCATCCGGGTGAGCAATGATGGCAAAGGTCCTACGTTTATTGATTTCGGTGGTTAAACTCATGACTGCTAAAATTCAGGCAGCAAAGGTAGCTAAAAATGAATCAACCCCATTTTTTAAGTTGTACTTCAGTAGCCTTTATGCAATTAGAGGCGCCTTCAGGACTCTGATTCGGATCCCAATTCTCCTCATACCCCATCCCACATTCCGTTGCTTTTGAAGGGAGTTCCTTCCACCAAAGGCACCGGCAATAGAATGCGAAAAGTGGTGCCTTTTCCTAACTCAGACTGTTTGACAAAAATTTTCCCTCCATGGTAGCCCTCCACGATTCGCTTGGATAAGGTCAGCCCTAGTCCCCAACCCCTTTTTCTGGAGGAAAATCCTGGGGTAAACACTTTTTTGAACTTCATCTTCTCAATTCCCATCCCTGTATCGCTGATATCGATGCCTACAAATTTGTCATTGTCTTGGAAAAGCGAAATGCGAATAATCCCTTTTCCCTTCATAGCATCGACCGCATTTTTGCACACATTTTCGATCACCCAATCAAACAGGGGCTTATTTAGCAGGGCGACTAATTCCTTCGAATCGGATTGGATTTCCCAATCTACTTTGGTGGAAATTCGAGGCCTCAGGTAGGAGACTCCCTCCTCAATAATTTCATAAACGTTCTCTGGCTGAATCACAGGTTTACTCCCAATGCTACTAAATCGCTCCGTGACTACTCGAAGTTTGGTCACATCCTTGTCCATTTCTTGAATGATTTCCTGGTTTTCATCCCAAACAGGAGAATTTTTGAGGTAATCCATCCAGGCCATCAGCGAGGCAATAGGCGTACCCAGCTGGTGGGCAGTTTCCTTAGTCAACCCAGCCCACACCCGATTTTGCTCTGAAAGCTTACTTTGGCTAAAGACCACATATACTAGGAGACCAAAAAGCAAAATCACCCCCAATTGGATGTAGGGATAGTATTTCAAATTGGTCAAAAGAGCTGAATTGCGGTAATAAATTCGAATAGCTGCTTCTTCCAGAACGATGGGCGGGTAGTCCTCCTGCATCTCTTGCAACTCCTGATTCAAAATTCGAGTGGAGTCGGCTTGATTCTGGCTGTTATTGAACGAAATATTTCGAAAATCAATGGGATTACCCTCTCCATCAACCATGATGATGGGAAATGAATAGTTCTGCTGAATGATCTCTTGGTTGATAAATGTTAGATTCTCCGAAGTAGTCGCAGCATAATCTAAGGCCGCTGATAATACCCGAATTTGCCTATCCTCTCGCTCCCGCAGTTCCTCTACAAGTCGATGCGTATACCCTATCGATCCCAGCCCCAGCAAAAGCGAAATCAAAAAAATCAGCCATTTCACTAACTTTTTGTTTTGATAGAAGTCAATTGAGGCGATATCCTGAAAGCGGTTTTTCATTCACAATTGGGATGATTGTATAATTAACTAAAGAATGAGAATAAAAGTATAGGTATATCCGCTTTATTACCACCACTAACCAAAGAAAAAAAGAGTTGGAACTTAATAAAATGTGCTGTGGACCGTTAGCAGCCTGTAGACCGTGGTCTGTCAGCTGTCGACGATTATCCGCAGTGAGTAACACTCATTTTGAACTGCTCGTAGGATTGCGGATAATTACAAAAAGTATCTCTAGCTCAGAAAAAATAAGGCTTTCTTGGAAAACCAACTACTTCCCCTCAGAATAAATCTAACCTACACGAGTAGGCTAGCCTATCAATTTGCACTCTTGACCCACTTCCAAATCGTCTTGTAAGAAGGCTTGGTTCCGTGCATCAAAATACCAATTCGGTAAATTTTTGCAGCCAGCCAGGTAGTCCCAAAAAATCCCAGCACGAGCAAGACCATCGATAAGCCCAACTCCCAAAACGGAACCCCATAGCTGATTCGTCCCATCATCGCAATCGGTGAGGTGAGCGGAATAATGGAAAGCCAAAAAGAAGTGCTGCTACTTGGGTCTTGGAGTACAAAAACAAATAAGCCCATGTAACCGACCAACAAGGGAATAGTAATGGGAAGCATAAATTGCTGGGCATCTGAAGGCGCATCTACTGCTGCACCCACTGCTGCAAACAGGGCTCCATACAACAAATACCCGCCCAGAAAATAAAATACAAAGGCCGCCACCAAAGACACAAAGTCAATGCCATCAATGACCTGAAGGATCGCCCCCAATTCCCCCGTATCAGGTGTTGCTGCCATCAGTTCTGGATTTGCCATCTCCATGGCCTGTTGCTGCGGCATTTGCATACCCAATACACCCATCACCAGAGAAGAAAGTGTACCCACTAGCAGTACCCAAATTAAAAACTGGGTTAGCCCAACAGCTCCAATACCCACTATTTTTCCCATCATAAGTTGGAATGGCCGCAATGAAGAAACCAAAATCTCCACAATCCGCGTGGATTTCTCCTCTATAACCCCCTGCATGATTTGGTTGCCATAGATAAAAATGAAGAGGTAAATCAAAATTCCAGATAAAAATCCAAGTGCATAATTCACAGTTGCATCTGTCACTGTTTCTTCTCCAGCATCCCCAAGTGTGAGCGCCTGCACGGATACTTCCGTCCGAATCTCCTTCAGCACCTTCGGATCTATCCCCTTGGCATAGAGTTTCTGGTCCTCAATTTTTCGTTTGAGAGCACCTTCCAAGTAGCCAATTAAAGAGGTGCTTGGATTTTCCAATCCATAAAATTGAATTCCTTGCGGCGCAGAAAGCTCCATCTTGGGAATATACAATGCTCCATAGCGCTCTCCCGTATTGACCAAAGCCTTTGCTTTTTCCAAATCCTTTACCGAAGAGCTAAATGCATATTGGTCTGAACTTTCCATAAAAAAAAGCCCAGTCTCGTCCACCACTTCAATCACCCGCAGCGATTGATTTTCTTTTTCCTCGACAGCAATCCATACAAAGACCGCCATGATGGCTGGAAAAATCAAAGGGGTGAGTAAGGTGGCCACCAGAAAGGATTTTTTCTTAACCCTGGCCAAATACTCGCGTTGGATCACTAGCAAAACCTTATGCATGGCCACTGGCATTTACTTGCTGGATAAAAATTTCTTCCATGCTTGGAAATCGCTCCTGGAAGGAAATCACCTCCCCGAAATTCATCAATTCCCGAAGCAATTGATTGGGTGATTGGCCCTCAAGCGGAATCAATAGATCGACTTTCCCTTCCTCGGAAGCTTCTATTTTCCATGCCGCTGGCAGCTCTTGGTTGAGTTGACTGAGGCTAGCGTGAATTTCCAAGGGCCTAAACCTAGATTTTATCTCCCGGATGCTCCCATCCAAAATTTTCTTTGATTTATGGATCATCGCTACCTGGTCACAAAGCAGCTCCACGGACTCCATCCGATGGGTACTCAGCAGAATGGTAGTTCCCCCTTTCTTTAGCTCTAGAATTTCATTCTTTAGCATCGCGGCATTCACTGGATCAAACCCAGAAAATGGTTCATCCAATATCAGTACCCGAGGGGAGTGAATCACTGTCGCTATAAATTGGATTTTCTGAGCCATGCCTTTGGAAAGGTCTTCAATCTTCTTGTTTTTCCAGGAAGAGATTTCAAATTTTTCCAGCCAGTAGGTTACCCGTTGTTTTGCTTCGGATGCAGTGAGCCCTTTAATCCTAGAAAAATAGATCAACTGATCCCAAACCCCCATCTTCTTATACAAGCCCCGCTCCTCAGGGAGGTATCCAATTTTGCGAATGGCGTCGCCAGACAACTGTTGGCCATCCAGGATCACTTCTCCACTATCCTGCTCTATAATCTGATTGATGATGCGAATGAGTGTAGTCTTACCTGCTCCATTGGGGCCGAGCAAACCAAAAATTCCCGCTTCTGGAACCACTAAATTAAGGTCCGTAAGTGCCCGATGACTTCCGTAGGTTTTGTTGAGTTGGCGGATTTCTAACATACTTACTCAACAGTAATGGCACCTACTCCCACATCCAAAACAAACTCCAATAGCCTAGGGTCTGAGGCAGAATATCCTTTAGTTACAAAAGTATCTTCCCCTATGGCTCGTAAATAATCTGGTAGGGAGGTTCGACAGAGTGGAGTTGTTTTCATTCGAATCTTAACGGGATTAGATTCAGGAGGAAGTTTTAAGAAAATCGTCCCGCCAGCTACTGCAGCGATGACCTGTCCTTTGTAGGTTTGAGATTGTCCATAATTCAAACTTATTTGTCCGTAGTTCACTTCCATGATCACCTTTTTCGCTTGGGTCAACTGAGCTTGATGCAGGTCAACGACTCCCATGTTGAGGGTGACCAACAAGGTGTCCATTCCAACTTGATTTGGCAAATTGCTGCTGTAATGAATAAAAATATCTGCACTTGCACTTTTGATTTTTAGGGTGGAAACTGCCAACTGGGCAAGATCAAAATCTGCAGTTCCTAGACCAAGATTAAAATCCAAATCATAGGCATAATTACTTGTAAGGGCTACATCCCAACTGTGATCAAAGCCCGTTGAACTGGAAAATAATTTGGAGGTGATACTTTTACCGAGGTTGTCTGATTCAATATTCTTATGAACCAAGGTGGCTACCACTTGATTTTTTGAAGTAGCGGATCGGAAATCAGGGAGAATATTCGCCTGCAAAAGGTGCCCATGAATTCGTAGTGGATCTAGCCCAGAAGTCCTTTTTAGTTGAGTTTCACTTTTGTAGGAGCTGAAATTCAAACTTACCTTTTCAATTCCAGCCTTTTCGGCCACCCGATATTCCTTTACAAATTGTGCGCATACCCAACTACCTGTGAGGGGTAAAAGGAAAAGAAAAAGGCACAATTTTTTAAGCATAACAATAAGGTACGACGGAAGTAAAAAAAGGTTCTTTAAAAATATAAAAAAAGCCAGAGCTTGACTCTGGCTTTTCAATTTTTTAAAAAAACTCCTTCATCCGATCAAAGAAGGACTTCTCTTGCTTCCCTGGGTCGGGCTTGAAATTTTCAGACTGCTTTAAGCCTTCCAAAACAGTTCTTTCCTCTTTTGAAAGGGTAGTTGGCGTCCAAATATTGACCATAATCAGTTGGTCACCCCTCCCATATCCATTGATATCTTTAATCCCCTTGCCTTTCAGTCGGAGCATTTTTCCACTTTGAGTACCCGGATCAATTTTGATTTTCACTTTCCCATCAAGGGTAGGTACCTCTACTGATTCACCAAGGGCAGCTTCTATAAAAGAAATATGTAAGTCATAGATGACATTATTGCCTTCACGTTGGAAAACACCATCCTCAGCCTCTTCAATAACAATCAAAAGGTCACCAGGAATTCCTCCGGGCATTTCGTTTCCTTTGCTTGACATGCTGAGTTGCATGCCTTCACCCACACCACCTGGGATGGTGATGGAAATCACTTCTTCTTTCAGTAAAAGTCCACGTGAATCCGCATCATCCGGCTTCTTATCTACGAGTTGTCCGGATCCTCCACAGGCTCCACAGGTGCTTGCAGAGACCATCTGACCCAACATGGTATTGACAACTTTCTTTACTTGTCCGCTCCCTTGACAGGAAGAACAAGACTTGAAAGTCACGCCAGGGGCGACTACCTGCCGCTTAACTTTAATTTTCTTTTCTACGCCATTTGCAATTTCACTCAAGGTAAGCTTCAACTTTACGCGTAGGTTCGTGCCTTTTTTGGTTCGTCTACCTCCGCCACCTCCGCCAAAAAAGGATCCAAAGCCCCCACCACCGCCAAAGATGTCGCCAAACTGAGAGAAAATATCCTCCATATTCATTCCGCCGCCGCCGAAGCCGCCATTACCTCCTAAACCTTGATGGCCAAATTGGTCGTAGCGTTGTTTCTTTTCCGGATTGCTCAATACCTCATAAGCCTCAGCTGCTTCCTTAAACTTATCTTCAGCTTCAGGATTATCTGGGTTTTTGTCAGGGTGGTACTGAATCGCAAGCTTGCGATAGGCTTTCTTGATCTCATCTGCACTAGCAGATTTTGAAACTCCAAGTACTTCGTAATAGTCTCTTTTTGCCATATTTCTGTTATGCTCCAATTACTACTTTGGCGAATCGAACAACCTTTTCGCCCAAGAAGTAACCTTTTTCAACCACATCTACCACTGCTCCCTTTCGCTCTGGGCTTGGGGATGGGATTTGCGTAATCGCCTCCTGGGTGTCAGGGTTAAACGGTTGTCCAATCAAATCTTCCATGGGCTTCAAACCCTTGGATTCAAGAATTTTTACCAATTTCTGGAAAATAAGTTGGTTTCCTTCCTGAATTTTTTGTGTATCTGCTTCCTTTTCAGCTGCTTTGAACGCACGCTCAAAATCATCTACTACAGGGATAAGGTCCTTCAAGACCTCTTCTGAGGCTGTTTTAATCAAATCAATACGCTCTTTAGCGGTTCTTTTTCTGAAATTTTCAAAATCAGAATAGAGTCGGAGGTATTTCTCCTTCAGCTCGGCAACCTCAGCAGAAAGTTTTTCTTCCTGGTTCAGGTTTTCTTCTTCAGATATACCTTCAGCAGCGCTCGTCTCTTCTAATTGCGGTTCAGCTACCTTTGATTCTGCTTCTTGCTGTTCTTGATTTTTAGTTTCCATGTGTTTATCAATCGTAGTTGGCTTTTTTTGAACTAACAAGGATTTTGCCAGTCCATCAATGCTGACAAAGTGACGGATTTAGGAGTGAATTGCCTGCCAAATTAAATCCTTGAGTTTTTCCAAGTTAAATTGGCTAATCGAAGAAATGAACACATAGGGAAGGTCCTTGGGGATCTCTCTTTCCATTTCTTTCATCAGCTCCTCATCCAGCATATCCACCTTTGAAATAGCGAGCAATCGCTTCTTATCCAAGAGTTCGGGATTGTATTTGCGTAACTCCCCAAGGAGAATTCGGTACTGGTCTCCAATATCCTTTGCATCGGCAGGAATTAAAAACAGAAGGATGGAGTTGCGCTCAATATGTCTCAAAAATCGAATTCCTAATCCCTTGCCTTCAGCAGCCCCTTCAATAATCCCTGGAATATCTGCCATCACAAATGATTTATCATCTCGATAGCTTACCACTCCCAAGTTTGGTACAAGGGTCGTAAATGGGTAATCCCCAATTTCTGGTCGCGCTGCAGAGATGGACGAGAGCAAGGTTGACTTTCCCGCATTCGGGAAGCCGACTAGTCCCACATCTGCGAGTAATTTTAATTCTAGAATAATCCATTCCTCAATACCATCTTCTCCTGGTTGCGCATAATGTGGCGCCTGATTGGTGGAACTTTTGAAATGATCGTTGCCTAATCCTCCACGTCCTCCTTTGGTAAGGATGATTTCCTGCCCATCGGCGGTGATTTCAAAACGCTTTTCCCCAGTTTCCGCATCCTTTGCCACAGTACCCAGCGGAACCTCCAGAATCATATCCTTTCCATCTGCACCTGTCCTTCGGCCCCCATCCCCTCCTTTTCCAGGTTCTGCAATCACGTGCTTTTTGTATTTGAGGTGAAGTAAGGTCCAAACCTGTGTACTCCCTCTTAAAATAATATGACCACCACGGCCGCCATCTCCTCCATCAGGCCCTCCTTTGGGCACATGTTTTTCCCTGCGGAAATGCATGGCACCAGCGCCTCCTGCTCCAGATCGGGAGCAGAATTTTACATAGTCAATAAAATTTGAGTCAGCCATAGATAGAAAAAGAAAAAAGGCTAAACCCTAGAGCCTAGCCAAGTCTTTGAATTACAAATTTAGTAAAAGCTAGGGATCAGTACCCATCAATGACTGCAGTAATCTGGTTAAAGATTTCTTCAATCTTTCCTACGCCATTTATTTGATGAAATTTTCCCTGCTTTTCGTAGTAGGCAGCTACAGGTAGTGTTTCGTCTAAATACACCTGAATTCGGGTATTAATTTTTTCTTCTTCTTGGTCATCTACACGGCCTGAAGTTTTACCTCTTTCTAAGATACGTTCCTTCAGAATTGCAGGAGGAACATCAAGTGCAATCATCCCGGAAATTTGCATCCCGTTTTTTTGGAGCATCCTGTCCAGCGCTTCTGCCTGAGCGGTAGTTCTAGGAAAGCCGTCAAAAATAAACCCTTGGCTATCCTTAGTGCTTGCTATCTTGTGCTCCACCATTTGAATCACCACCTCATCAGGCACCAAATGGCCTTGATCCATGTACCCTTTTGCCAATGCCCCGAGTGCTGTGCCTTCGCCAAGGTGCTTTCGAAACAAATCCCCTGTGGATAGGTGAGTCAATCCATAAGCTGCAATGATTTTTTCACTCTGAGTACCTTTCCCAGCACCTGGAGGTCCAAACAATACAAGATTTAGCATAAAAGAAGTTTTTAGGGAGTACTCAGCTGATAAATTTCTGGATAGTTACGACCCTCGCCATCGTAATCTAGTCCAAATCCAACCACAAATTTATTCGGAATTTCAAAACCGACATAATCTAAGGGATAATTAAACATAAATGCCTCTTTTTTGAAGAGCAAGGTGGCAATAGCGATGCGCTTGGGTTGAAATGCAGCCAATTGCTTTTTCAAGTAGGCCATGGAATTGCCCGTATCGACTATATCCTCCACCACAAGCACATTTTTTCCTTCAATTGAATCCGGAATTCCAATCACCTCCAGCACCTTACCCGTTGATTCCATACCCGAATACGATGAGATTTTAATGAACTCACAACTCAGCGGTAGCGGAATTGTTCTCACCAAATCCGCCATCACTACAAAGGAACCATTGAGCACCCCTAATAAAACCAGCTCTTCTCCTTCAAAATCAGCTCCAATTTGGGTCCCTAATTCTTCAATTCGCTGCTTAATTTGAACTTCCGTAAGGTAGGTTTCAAAGGTTTTATCCTTTATCTGAATCTTCTTCATTTTTAAGGGTTAAAGTTCTTTCAATAGGTATCGATACACATGCAACATGGATTCCAAATCGCGGAGAGAAACTTTCTCATCAGGGCTATGCACATGATCTTCGGCTGCACCGATAAAGCACCAATCCATGGCAAAAGGGGAAAACTGAACTTCGCGACCATCACTTCCACCATATGCTTCTACTTCCAACTGAAATGGAATTCCACTTTTCTGAACGAGCTGAATAATTCGATCTATGAATTTTTTTCGCGGGATAAATTTATCTCGGATTGAAATCACCACTCCTTCGTGGTGGTGAACACCGTCCGTAATCCAAGTAATATCTGAAATCAGTGCTTGCTTGACAGGCGCTGTATTTTGAATAAACTGTAGGAGAAATGGCATACTCCCTCCTCCATGCTCCTCAAAGGTAGTAAACACCACCCAACCATCTTCAATCGTTTCACAAAGCTCCATTGCTGCATATACACCAAGTCTATTATCCAGGTAGGCTGCTTGAATAAATTCCGAATCTACCCGAATATCTTGGGCAAATGAAAGCCTCGTTCCTCGATCGATCTTCCGTGGAAAGTCATGAAAAAGAGCATCTCCTTCCACTATTAGATTGCAAGAAATCTCCCCATAGCTATCCTTTCCTACCAGCCGAGTGCCCGAAATAAGCTCAGGTCCTCCCACCGGAATCAACTGATTGGCGTAGCGCACCATAAAACCAATGGTATCTACATGAGCAAAAACTGCAGTTCGAGGGCTGCCAAATTTCAAAAGAACGCAATCATGGAATTCCTCCCCAGAAAAAATAACGGGATTCGTTTTCCATTTATTCTTGAGGATGTCTATATTTCGGAGCAAAAAAGCAATTACATCAGATTCATCTCCAGAAACGGAGGGTTTATGGAGTAATTCTTTAAGAAAAGGATCAATTGGCATAGATTGTGATATGTTTTGTACTAAAAATGTACTGCCAAATAAAAAACAAATCTGACAAACACTTGTTATTTAAATTAATCCTATAATTTTGCAGTAATTAAAAACGTATTATATTTACCCTTACCAATAGATTTACTAAACCTCACAATTCGAAACAAAAATTTTTTGTCATGAAAAAATTAATACTCTCTATCCTTTTATCCGGTTCATTGGCATTCGCTGCCAAAGCTCAGGAAGCTGCCAAAGCTCAGGAGTTCAACAAGTGGTCTGTGGAGGCTTCTGCTGGCTTTAACAAGGCAATGGCCCCATTCAGTGCGGGCTTCATTTCTCCAACGCTTAACCTAGGACATGCCGACCTTGGAGTACGTTACATGTTCAATGAGAAGTTTGGAGCGAAGCTTGATTACGGTTTCGGATCTTTCCAAGAACTAAAGGACACCAAAGCGTTCGACACGAAGTACTTTAGATTGAACCTACAAGGTGTAGCCAATGTTGGCCGCATCATGAATTTTGAGTCTTTCTCCAGCAAACTTGGAATGTTGTTCCACATGGGTGGTGGTATCGGTGTTGTGAACCCTGAATTGAATCGTTTCAACGATTTCAACGATAAGGTTTACACCATGATTTTTGGTTTAACTCCACAAATCAAATTGAGTGAAAAAGTTGCTCTTGTGGGTGATGTTTCTACTGTGTTGAACGGTCGTCAGACAATCACTTTCGATGGCTCTACTGCAATCCTTCCAAGCACAATGGCTAATCCAGCTACAAACAATGGTTTCTACGGGCCAAACGCAAACTGGTGGACTGGTACGCTAGGTGTTAACATCTATTTGGGTAAGGCAACTCAGCATGCTGATTGGTTTATCGCATCCAACAACTACGCTACTAAAGAAGAATTGGCTACTCAAATCAACGGAATTAAGGACATGTTGAAAGATTCTGACGGTGACGGTGTTCCTGATTACTTAGACAAAGAACCTAATACTCCAGCTGGCGCAAGAGTTAGCCCTTCAGGAGGAACTCTTGATTCTGACGGTGACGGTACACCTGATCACTTAGACAAGTGTCCTTTCCAACCAGGTACTTCAACTACAGGCGGATGTCCTACAGAAGTAACTAGAGACGAAATTGATTACACTAGAAAAGCAATCAACGAAGGTTATGTGAACGTGTACTTTGCTTTCGACAGCGACAAGCCTTTGGCTTATTCTATCAGCTCAGCGCAATACATCTCTAACTTCTTGAAGAGAAATCCAGGTATTAAAGTTGAAGTTAAAGGATACGCAGATGAGTTGGGTCCTGAAGATTACAACATGAAGCTTGCTGAGCGTAGAGCGAAAGCGGCATATAACCTTCTTTTAGCTTCTGGAGTAGACGCTTCAAGAATCACTTACAAAGGTTATGGCGAAGATACTTCAGTTGACAAGACTTCTGCAGATGCAAGACAAATGTCAAGAAGAGTAAGCTTCGAGTTGAAGTAATATTTCTTCAAATATCTTATAGAAAGGCTGGATTTTTATCCAGCCTTTTTTTGTGCTTAAGGGCACAGCAAATCATTACTTTTCGAAGCCCTAAAGATTATCTCAAAGAAGATCACCTCTTGCACAGATTCTAGCATATTGCCCTACCACTTTTTCCAATCTTTTCGGTAGCTTTAATCATGTTTATCCTTACCGAACAGCCTTCTATTGGCAATCAATTTTTAGCCGAACTCCGAGACAGTCAAACGCAGCAAGACCGCATGCGTTTCCGAAAAAACTTGGAACGCCTGGGCGAGCTTCTTGCTT
>CAZPKI010000015.1:3910-7351 GCA_964587015.1 uncultured Limnohabitans sp. | reverse complement strand
ATGCTCGCCACAGGTCAATCCTGTGTAACCGCTCTCAAAACCCTTTTGGAACATGGTACTCCCAAAGCAATCCACATCGCCGCCGCATTTGCCGCTCCTGAAGGAGTTCAGCACTTAACCAATACCTTAGATGTACCTTACAATTTATGGCTCGGCAGCCTAGATCAAAAACTAAATTCAAAGTCCTACATCATCCCTGGATTGGGTGATGCCGGTGATTTAGCCTTCGGGGAAAAGCTGTAACTAAACAATTCGTTAATCTTTCAACAAATTGAAATTCGCAAGTGCAGCGCTATCTTTAACAGTTGAAAAATACCCATCTGCTAGGAACAACGCAGTACCACTCGCGACTTCTTCAGTATAAATGCAGACATTTTCATCGTTTGCCCTGGATTACCTTTACTACCTAAATCCAAACCCTACAAAATAAATGAGCGAAGCCTTTTTTACCTTTTTTGGAATTTACTTGCTTTGCCTGATCAAGTTTTTTGCTGGCCCTGTCCTTGGTGCAGCAGCAGGATACAGTCCATTGGAGATTATTGGCGTAAGCGTGCTAGGAATGATGACTAGTGTGACCTTTTTTACCTTTCTAGGTACACGCGTAAAAAAAGCACTTCAGCAAAGAAGCCGCTCCCAAAAGAAAGTGTTTACTAAAAAAAACCGCCGCATCGTCCGAATCTGGAGTTCTTACGGAGAGGTAGGGATTGCAGCACTTACTCCTATCCTCCTCACCCCCATTGGAGGAACCTTGATCTTAGTTTCCTTCGGATCAGATAAAAAGAAAATATTGCTTTACATGCTACTAAGCGGGCTCATCTGGGGAGCAATCTTTAGTTTTTCTATCGAATGGCTATTGTTATTCCCCCCAATAAGTGCTCTAATCCAGTGATTCCGCATCAGGAAGCATCTCAATATCTTGGATCAATACCCGCTTCGCTATTTCTTGACCTGTCAAGGTCGCAGCTAAGCCTCCCATAGCCGTTTCCTTGTATCTGCTTTCCATGGATGCGCCAATCTCTCCCATCGCTTCAATGCACTCATCTACGGGAATCACCGCACTTACATTGGCTAAAGCTATTTGTGCCGAACTAAAGGCTATCGCTGCAGCACTCGCATTACGTACCACACAAGGAACTTCTACCAAGCCTGCTACAGGATCACAAACCAGACCCAACATGCATTGAATTGTGATGGCCACTGCATTAAAAAGTTGGTCCGTCGTTCCTTCCAAACAATACACAATTGCACCTGAAGCCATTGCAGCAGCCGAACCCGTTTCTGCTTGGCAACCGCCGACTGCGCCGGCTAAACTTGCTTTTTGTTCAATAATTAAGGCTATCCCAGCACCAATCAGTAAGCCTTCGCAAATCTTGGCATCTGAGAGTCCATGAATTTCTTGCAAAGTCACCAAGGTACCTGGAAGTATTCCCGAAGCTCCAGCAGTAGGCGCAGCCACTACTCGACCCATGCAAGAGTTGACCTCCTTAGCTGCCAAGGCCCTGGAAATTAAGCGCTGGAATTCTGGTGAAAGCACCGTAAGTGGATGGTTATACACTTTCTTGGCGCCGCTAGTAATCATTCCAGAACGCGAGTTCATCTCTTCCTCCAAGCCTGTCCTCACGGCATCTTTCATGACTTGGAAGGCCTTTTGTAGCCCTTTCATCACTTGATCCGGCGTTGCCCCTTTTTGGGCCGTCTCGTATTCGAGCACCACATCAATTAAGGATAAAGACTGCTCCTCGCAGTATTTTTTCCATCCACTAAAGCTTTCGAATAAAAAAGACATGATTCTTTGGGTTTATTTCTTTCGAAGGTTAGACTAAAAACTCTCGATGAGTTTAAAAGTCAAAGGTAATCGTTTGAGCAATTGAAGGATCTAGGCTCAAGGCTACCGGACAAGTACGGGCAGCATTTTTTAGTTTTTGGCTCAATGCAGGAGTAAATGCGCTGCCAGACCAATGAAAATTCACCTGGATTTCTCGAATTTTTCTTGGATCACTTTGCATGATCTTTGTGACTTCCCAAGATAATCCCTCCAAGGAAGTCCCTTCCCGCTCCGCTACAAGCCCCATAATTGTGACCATACAACTTCCTAAAGCAGCGGCAACAAGATCAGTAGGCGAAAATGCCTCGCCTTTTCCATTGTTGTCAAGTGGTGCATCCGTCAACAGTGCATTTCCTGAAAGAACATGCGTCGCTTGAGTTCTCAAGTTACCTAGGTACGAACTTTTTATAGTGGGCATAAACTCTTACTTTTAAAATTGAGTTATAAAGATAGATAACCAAAATTGGGTATTATTTTCGACCAATGCGAATGAGCAAGCTGAATTTCCTGACCCCTTTATTTTTCCTCCTCCTTTCCAACGCAGTCCTAGCGCAGCGAGAAGATGTGGGTAATTACGAATACGATAGAGAATATCTAATAGGAGTAAATAAAAATACCAACGGAGGGATGATCGGAGGGGTAGCCTTCAAAGTAGGAAGCCGAATTGACGACTCGCAGTTTGCCTATTTTGGATTAGAACTTGCCAATGTAAAGCACCCCAAGGAAGTACGCTATACCACCGTTACAGGAAACAATTACATTTTTGGCAAATCAAATTACCTATATGCCATACGCCCACACTACGGAAGGGAACTCATTTTATTTAAGAAAGCTCCAAATCAGGGAGTCCAGGTTTCTGCACTAGCTGCCATAGGACCATCCATTGGACTGATTGCGCCCTACTTTATTGAGTATGCTGTAAATCGAGTAGAAACAGTGGTGGAACCATACGATCCCGCCATTCATCAAAGCAGGTTTAATATTTTAGGAACAGGCCAGCTTTTAGAAGGGATAGGACAGTCCAAACTAGCGATTGGAGCAATGGCAAAAGCTGCGCTCTATTTTGAATTTGGAGTATTTAAAAGCAATGCCACCGGACTAGAGGTAGGGTACCAGCTGGAAGGATTTCAGAAAAAAATTCCGCTTATCCAGACTGCTGAAAACAAACAATTTTTTCAGTCCGCCTACTTTACTTTATTCTTTGGATTCAGAAAGTAATTCAAAAAAGCGAGTTTTTGTCGGCCCTAAATTAACTTTGCAACAAATTTTAATCCCATGATTGAATTACCTGTCATCTCTGAAGAAGCCACCAAACGTAAAAAACCCGATTGGCTTCGGGTAAAGCTACCCGTAGGGACCGAATACGCTAAGGTGCGAAAACTGGTAGATCAACATAAATTACATACCATCTGCGAAAGTGGAAATTGCCCCAATATGGGCGAGTGCTGGGGTGCTGGCACCGCAACCTTCATGATCCTGGGGAATGTTTGTACCCGATCTTGCTCTTTTTGCGCAGTAGCCACAGGAAGGCCAAACGAGTACGATACCGACGAACCTAGACGGGTAGCAGAAGCAATCCAATTGATGGGTGTAAAACACGCGGTCATCACCTCGGT
>CAZPKI010000015.1:0-3810 GCA_964587015.1 uncultured Limnohabitans sp. | reverse complement strand
GCAGGTAAGCGAACAAAAACTGGAATCATGCTGGGATTTGGCGAAACTCAAGAAGAGGTCTACCAAGCAATGGATGACTTGGCAGCAAATGGCTGTGACATCCTCACTCTAGGCCAATACCTACAACCAACAAAAATGCACATTGAAGTTGCGGAATTTATCCATCCCGACACCTTTGCCTTATACAAGGAAGAAGGGCTCCGAAGAGGACTTAAATACGTGGAATCTGGACCCCTTGTCCGATCTTCCTACCATGCAGAGCGACACGTGCATGTGTAAGACATCAACAAAAAAGGTCCCGCACATGCGGGACCTTTTCTGTTTCAGTTAGCTGATGAATTAACTTGCATATTCTTCAACAGGAATACAGCTGCAAATCAAATTACGGTCTCCATAAGCAGAATCAATTCTTCGTACTGTTGGCCAGAATTTGTTCTCTTTGACAAAAGGTGCTGGGAATACGGCCTTCTCTCTTGAGTAAGGCATCTCCCAAGTTCCTGTCAAGGCCATTGTTGCTGTATGCGGTGCGTTTTTGAGCACATTTTCTACTTTATCCGCTCTTCCATCTTCAATTTCTCTGATTTCTTCACGAATGGCGAGCATCGCATCACAGAACTTGTCCAATTCTGCTTTGGTCTCTGATTCGGTAGGTTCAATCATCAAGGTACCAGCCACAGGGAAGGATACTGTAGGTGCATGGAATCCATAATCCATCAAGCGCTTGGCGATATCTTCCACTTCTACGCCTACTTCTTTGAAGGAGCGGCAATCTACAATCATTTCGTGAGCAGCTCGACCCTTTGAACCTGTGTAAAGCAATGGGTAATTTCCACTCAATCGCTCTTTGATGTAATTGGCATTCAAAATCGCGATCTGTGTTGCGCGGGTAAGTCCATCTCCTCCCATCATAGAGATATAGGCATAGGAGATCGGAAGAATACTTGCGCTTCCATAAGGAGCAGAAGAAATCGAAGATACAGCATGCTCACCCCCAGTTTTTACCAATGGGTTGCTTGGGAGAAAAGGAGCTAGGTGCGCAGCTACGCAAATTGGTCCCATTCCAGGACCTCCTCCACCGTGAGGAATACAAAAGGTTTTGTGTAAGTTGAGGTGGCAAACATCCGCACCAATACGTCCTGGAGAAGTGATTCCCACCTGAGCATTCATGTTGGCTCCATCCATATATACCTGACCACCATACGAATGGATGGTGGCACATATTTCTTGAATTGCTTCTTCAAATACCCCATGGGTAGAAGGATAGGTCACCATCAAGCAGGAAAGTTCGCCTGCATTTTCTTCAGCTCTAGCTTTTAGATCTGCTACATCAATGTTGCCCTTTTCATCACAATTCACCAAAACCACTTTCATGCCTGCCATCACAGCAGATGCTGGATTGGTACCATGCGCAGAAGTAGGTATCAAAGCTACATTTCGATGTCCTTCACCTCTGTTGAGGTGATAGGCTCGAATCACCATCAATCCTGCATACTCACCTTGAGCTCCAGAATTTGGCTGAAGTGAGGTATCTGCAAATCCAGTGATCTCGGTCAACCAAGTTCTGAGGTTAGTAAATAACTCCTGATAGCCTTCCGTCTGATCTATTGGCGCAAAAGGGTGAATCTGGCCAAATTCAGGCCAGGTCACCGGGATCATTTCGGCGGTAGCATTCAACTTCATGGTGCAAGAACCCAACGAAATCATGGAGTGCACCAAGGAAAGGTCTTTGGATTCCAGCTTCTTGATGTAGCGAAGCATCTCGTGCTCACTGTGGTAGCTATTGAATACCGGATGCGTGAGGTAAGAAGAGGTTCGCACTAGCGCTGCTGGCCATTCCAATTGTAGGGAGTTGGCCATCGCTGCGTTGAAGGATGTGGCTTGGCCCTTCGCATTGGCGAATAAAGAAAGAACGAGTTCGGCATCTGCGATGGTTTTTGCCTCGTCAAAAGCAATGAAAATCGCTCCCTCCTCGTATCTGAAATTGACTTGAGCAGCTACGGCAAGCGCTTTCACTTTGGATTGGGTGGCGGCATCTACCTGAACTTTTAGCGTATCGAAGTAGGCGCTAGTTCCTAGAGTGTATCCTAGTTTCGCCAATCCTTGCGCAGTCAACTTGGCAAGGCCATGCGTGCGAAGTGCAATATTTTTTAATCCTGTAGGACCGTGGTACACCGCATAAAAACTAGACATTACTGCCAGCAAAACCTGTGCAGTACAAATGTTGGAAGTTGCTTTTTCTCGCTTGATGTGTTGCTCACGAGTTTGCAAAGCCATACGGTAGGCCTTATTGCCCGCTCTATCGATTGATACCCCAATGATACGGCCAGGAATCTGACGCTTAAATTCTTCTTTGGTTGCAAAAAATGCAGAGTGTGGTCCACCATAACCCATTGGTACGCCAAAGCGCTGGGCAGAACCCACTACAACATCTGCCCCCATTTCTCCTGGAGGAGTCAAGAGCGTCAAGGCCAATAGGTCAGAAGCAAAAGCTGTCAATACCTTGTTTTCCTTAGCAGAAGCAACTAGCGCAGTGTAGTCCACTACTTCACCATCTACATTTGGATACTGAAACATCGCTCCATACAATTCCGGATCCGTTAGGTCCAGAGAAGACAAAGGTCCAAACACCAAGTTGATCCCAATAGGCTCTGCTCGTGTAACTAACAATGCCTTGGTTTGCGGGAATACTTTTTCATCTACAAAGTAGGTGTTCGCATTTTTCTTTTCCCGAGGCTTCACAGCATGAAGCATAGTCATGGCTTCCGCTGCAGCAGTACCCTCATCGAGCAAAGATGCATTGGCGAGTTCCATTCCTGTCAACTCAATCACTACTGTCTGGAAGTTGATCAGGGCCTCCAATCGACCTTGGGCAATTTCAGCTTGGTAAGGCGTGTAGGCAGTATACCATCCTGGATTCTCCAACACATTGCGAAGTACCACTCCAGGCACCTGCGTATCGTAGTACCCTAAACCAATAAAAGAAGAAAACACCTTGTTCTTGGAAGCCAATTTTTTGAAATTCTTCAAAAATTCAGACTCAAGTTGGGCAGCTGGTAGCTGAAGTGGCCGCTCCAATTGAATGGATTGGGGCACAGTTTGATTGATGAGTTCGGTCAAGCTTGAGGCTCCGATTTTCTCCAACATCGCTGCAATTTCCGCTTCTGTCGGGCCATTGTGTCTGCTCTCAAATTTGACAGCAGTGTTAAGATTGATCTGCATAAGTAAGGGGTAGAACGTATGAACTATTTGGGTGTGAATTCTTTCCGATTTTACGTGCACAAAGGTATACTTTCCGCAAGGAATTGCCGAGGCGCAGCTCTAAAATTTTAGCTATAACATACAGAATTGATAAGCGGTTTTTTTGAGGGTAAAAAAAATAGCTAGATTAGGGCCTAAATCGAAAAAAAATGAAAAATAAATACCTTTTGACTGCTGTTTTGGGGTTTGCAACCCTGACAGCAGCATGGGCTCAAAACCCAGTTCAAGTAAAGTATGCAAATACCATTACGGTAGAAGACCTCACCAAGCACCTTACCTATTTGGCATCCGACGAGATGAAGGGCCGTGATACGGGTTCTCCAGAAGGAAAAATTGCTGCCAACTACCTTGCTGATTTCTACAAAGGTCTCGGGTTAACTGCCCCAAATGGAGGCAGCTACTTTCAAAGCGTTCCTTTGGTAAGTTCCAAATTCACACAAGTGAGCCTTCAAATCGGGAAAACTAAGTTGGTGGAAAACACAGACTTTGTATTTACCGGAGACGGCAACCTATCGAAAGCTGTAAAAACAGACTTAGTATTCTTAGGCTTGG
>CAZPKI010000014.1:0-22681 GCA_964587015.1 uncultured Limnohabitans sp. | reverse complement strand
AAGTTTACCTTTTTGCCTACTTTCCAAGAGGACAAATTGGTCTTTTGCAAGGTTTCGTCGATTGCTGTCACGCGGTATCCACCTGGGATAAGTTCAACTACCGTAAGACAGACCCCATCGTGTGCCAAAGATTGATCCACCTTCAATTCGGAATACAAGGGACTAGAAAAATAGAAATGAGTATTTGTTCCTTCGTTTTTAATTTGACTAAGGGTTCCGATGGATTCAATAATTCCAGTAAACATGCGCTGTCTTTTAGATACTTCTGACAATCTATACCAAAAATTGCCTTTACGGATTCAAAGTACGGCAATTAATCAATTATCTTCGAAAGCTCAAGTCCAAAATTCATGCTCAAGTTAGAAGATACCTACTTACACAAAGGAAAGCGAAAAGCACTAGTAGCCGAACTTCGAAAAAAGGGTATCCAAAACGAAGCGGTATTGGAAGCAATCAATACGCTGCCACGCCACTTTTTTTTTGATACGGCCTTGATTTCTCATGCCTATGAGGACAAGGCATTCCCTATTGGTGAGGGGCAGACCATATCTCAGCCATTTACGGTAGCTTTTCAATCCTCACTTCTGGCTGTTTCCCATGGGGACAAAATACTCGAAATTGGTACAGGATCAGGGTACCAGGCTTGCATCTTACACCTGTTGGGCGCTGAAGTGATTAGCATCGAGTATCAAAAAAAGCTTTTTGAGCATACGAGCCGCTTTCTGCAGCGACTGGGAATTCAGCTTCAACTGTTTTATGGAGATGGTACCGCTGGCATTCCCGCGCATGCACCTTACGATAAAATCATCGTCACTGCAGGTGCTCCAGTAGTTCCAGATGCCTTAATTCAGCAACTGAAAATTGGCGGAATCTTGGTCATCCCAGTCGGAGATCGGAGCAAACAGGCCATGGTGAAGATTACTAAAAAGTCAGCCACTGAAATTCATCGAGAAGAATTTGAAGGCTTTGCCTTTGTGCCTTTACTCGGTAAAGATGGCTGGAACGCTTAAATCATCTTTGTACCAATCATTCTCGCTATCCAAATTAAATTTGGAATTAACTAAAGTATTTGTCTCCAGCAGAATTTTATTGCTATTTTTGAAATAAATCAGAGATTATGCCTAATCAAAAGTTTGCCAAAGACTCCGTCACCATCATGACGGAGATGGTACTTCCCAATGATACCAACACGCTTCACAACCTCATGGGTGGAAGATTGATGCATTGGATGGATATTGTCGCAGCTATAGCCGCTCAAAAGCATTGCAATCGTATCGTAGTCACTGCCTCAGCAGATAACATTTCATTCAAGGAACCCATCAACCTGGGCAATGTGGTCACGCTTCGCTCACAAGTAACCCGAGCATTTAACTCTTCCATGGAAGTGTTTATCGAGGTCACTGCAGAGGATATTCCGGCCAGCAAAAAAATAATGACACACCGCGCATTCTTCACTTTTGTGGCGGTAGATCAAAATGGCAAGCCCATTGAAATCCCTCAGGTGGTACCTGAGACGGTAGAGGAAATTGAACTTTTTGAAGGAGCATTGAGAAGAAGGCAACTCCGGCTTGTTCTTGCGCAACGCATGAAGCCAGAGGATGCGGTAGAATTACGTGCTATTTTCAACTTGGACAAAAAATAAAACCCTCTTTACTAGAAAGCCCTTTCCTTAAATGAATGAATCACAGCCTCTGCAGCGATTCTACCGGAGGTCATGGCCGCATTGATCGATCCGTGAAGCAAGTAATCTCCCGCTAGGAACACCTGATCCAACACCTTGCATTCTGTAAAGGGAATACTGAATTTCAAATCCGCCACTTGAGGCAAAGCATGCTTGATTAAGAAGGTTTTGAGCGGCTTAAAAAGCTCCCCCTTATATCCAGAGATAGCCTCTAGCTCACCTTGCACTGTTTTGATTAGTTCTTTCTCCCCCAAGGCAGTATCCAACACCGTCACAGAAAGTAAGGATTTTCCTGGAGGGGCATAGTCTTTGGATACGTCCTCCATAAAAACCAGGTTATTGATCACGCGCTGTCCTGTAAGCAGCGCAATCATGGGCCTTGCTAAAAAGGATTTTGGAGCTGAAAAATAAAGGTTGATCACCTTTCGAGATGGCGCAAATTGGCCTTCAAGCTGCTTCATCACTCGATCAGGCTGTACCGCAACTATTATTCGATCCGCTACGAGCTGTGTTCCATCTGACAAAATGAGGTGTGTTCCTTCCACTGACGAAACCGGGCAGTTTAACCGAATCTCCGTTTTCCGTAGCTGATTTTTGATCATCTCTGGAATCTGTCCCATCCCCTTTGCTGGAACTGCGGCATAGCCTTGGGAAAACATTTTGAAGACAAACTCGAACATTCGTGAGCTGGTTTCCAGGTTTTTTTCCAAAAATATTCCCCTAAAAAAAGGGCTGAAAAAATTGGAGATGATGGCATCCGAAAACCCGTAGTTTTTCAAATATTCATGTGTGGGCAAAGAAGGTTCATCGAAAATCTCCTCATTACTCTTCTTCTTCAATTCTTGTGTGAGGGTAAATACTTTGACCTTATCCAAAAAGGTTCCTACTCTTGAAACAGCCATTCCAACTAATTTAAGTGGATTTCGGAGTGGATCCGTCAAAATATACGAGTCCTTCCCTTCAAAAATGATGGCTCCAGGATCAAAATTCTTAAGCTGC
Source organism: uncultured Limnohabitans sp. (assembly GCA_964587015.1). Taxonomy (GTDB): domain Bacteria; phylum Bacteroidota; class Bacteroidia; order Cytophagales; family Cyclobacteriaceae; genus Algoriphagus. The sequence continues at coordinate 20,001 of CAZPKI010000014.1, read as the reverse complement.
AAGGCTGAAAAATCAAGGTATCTTTTCGCTTCAGGATAAGCTGTGTTCAACACCTGAAATCCATGATCCAAGCGGAAGCCATCCACTTCGTCAGTTTTCATTCTTCCGCCTATACGATCTGAAGCCTCCAAAATTACCGGCTCAAAACCTGCTTTTTCGAGTTCTAGGGCTGCAATTAGCCCGGAGAGACCTGCCCCTACAATGTATATTTTTTTATCGCTCATCTTCAGAAACAAAATTCAAAGGAATGCAACTTGGTTTTCACCGCACCCGATTTGATTGGGCAGGCAATCTATAAAACACAATCTTCCAAAAAGAGTTTGAAATCCGCTGCGCAAAAAAGATTTGATAAATGGTCAGTGTTTTAATCAGTCATTGTGGTAAACTAGTGGAAAAATGGGCCTAATTATGAAAAATATATTCCTTTCTGCATTCCTACTCTGCCTTAGCTTCCTTTCATCTTTTGGACAAGGTTATTTTCCAGAACCAGAAAATTGGCAAAGTAGGACTCCAGAAAATCTGGGAATGAATGCATCCAAAATTCAGGAAGCGATTCAATTTGCCATTGCTCATGAAAGCCAGGAAAATCCCAACTTAAAAATTGCGCATTACGAGAGTGCCTTCGGACGGGAACCTTTTGGCTTTCCTGTAGGACCCATGAAAGAACGAGGGGCAGCTACAGGTTTGATTATTTACAAAGGGTTTGTGGTCGGTCAATGGGGCGATCCTGCACGTGTAGATTTGACGTTTAGTGTAGCCAAAAGCTTCCTTTCCACTACTGCAGGCCTAGCTGTTGAAGCGGGATTAATCCGTTCAGAAAAGGATTTGGTATATCCTTATATGGGACCAATTTATCCCTATGACCCTTTTCGATTGACAATCAACAAAGCGGACCACCTAGAGGAGGCCGATGTATTTGAACTATTTGGTACACCGCACAACCGGAAAATCACCTGGGACCACCTCTTACGACAAACCTCAGATTGGGAAGGTAGCCTTTGGGGCAAACCTGATTGGGGAGATCGACCTGCTGAGGGGGTAAAACAAAAAAGAAGCCGAGATCAACGTGAGCCAGGCAGCAGCTACGAATACAACGATACCCGAGTTAACGTCTTGGCGCTTGCCCTACTGAATGTGTGGAGGAAGCCTCTCCCTCAAGTGTTGAAAGAAAAAATCATGGATCCAATTGGTGCCAGCCCCACTTGGCGATGGACTGGATATGAAAACTCATTTATAGTCCTCGATGGTCAAATTGTCCAATCGGTAAGTGGTGGATCGCATTGGGGAGGTGGAATGATGCTCTCCGCATGGGACCAGGCACGATTTGGTTACTTGACGCTTCGAAATGGAAATTGGAAAGGGAAACAGCTGATCCCTGCTTCTTGGATAGCCCTATCGAAAACCCCAACTCCCGTGCAGCCCGATTATGGATTCATGAATTACTACTTGAATCTGGAGCAAAAACAAATTCCTGCTGCTCCCAAGTCAGCTTTTCTTCACCTAGGTGCAGGCTCAAATATAATCTACGTAGACCCTGAAAATGACCTCCTAGTTGTGGCTCGATGGATTCCAAATGGAGACAAAGCCGAATTGATTCGCCTTATTTTAGAGAGTTTACCCAAGCAAAAATAGCTACAGCTCTCGATTGGACACCTGAGGATTCAGGTACATTTCTTGCTCAGCAGGAGAAAGGATGGAGTAACCTAGTTCCAAGGGTGATGGACCTATCCAACTGCTTTTGCGTCCTTTAAGGGTAAGTTTTTTAGCTTTTCGATCTAAAGTCAATATCCCAAAGAGAACAGCTGCATAGGGGCAGGTCGATGCTAAAGATGGATATGCAGCATGGGTCTTGGCATCCAAACTCAAATGAGCATGTTTTTCTCCTACCCAATAATAGGAAGCAGAATTGAGATGCAAATACGACACCCCTCCCACTTTGAGAAATTGGTCCACATGTGCGTGTCCGTTGATTGCCAAGATGATTTTACTAGCATGCGCAGACAATAGGTTTTGGATCTCCACCGCATTATCAATCGTATAGATGCCCGCAATCGGCTGATGCGAAATGACGATCACTGGCTCCATCGAGTCTATCAACTGTTGATTCAACCAGTCCTGCTGCACCTTTCCGATGTAGGAAGCATAGCCCCCCTTTGTTGTTGGAGAGCCTAACTCATTCCCATCCAACACCAAAATTCGCATCCCTTGGATGACTTGTGCATAATAGGCTGCCGGCATCCCAAAAGCCTGAGTTGCCTGCTCCTTGCTGTAACCCTCATCCATGTCATGATTCCCCAAAACATGGTAGGAAGGAACGTTCCCCTGATTAAATGCTTCAATAAAGGTTTGGTTTTCCTTTTTGGGTATGGCAAAATCTCCCAACTGAATTTTGGCATGAACCCCCATACGATTCATTTCCTCCAAAAATGTTTGGAGCCGAAAATCTGCATCATGAATAATGTCTCGATGGAGGTCGGTAATCAATCCTAATCGTAAATTTTCTGTTGGCCCTGCCCATAATTTTAGGATCGAGGAAGGCAATGCTAATGAAAAGGAAGTAAGGACTGTGGATTTAATGAAACTTCGGCGATCGATGGACATAGTGAATTGAGACAGGTGAATTGAATCCTGATAAACCTACAATTTTTTGTAAAAAATAAGTGCAGGGACCAGACCCAATTGCGGGTGGCGATAGGCTTCTGGTATTTCTCCAAGCACTGAAAACCCTAGCGACTTCCAGAGGTGAACTGCTGGCTGGTTTGTTTGAATTACAAAATTGAACTGCATGGCTAAAAACCCACGGGATCTGGCTTCTGCCTGGGCAAATTCCCCCATCCAGCGTCCCACACCTTGCCCCTCAGCCTCAGGAGCTACTACAAAACCTGCATTACAAATGTGGTCACCCAAACCTTCTTGATTGGCTTTAAGGTAGAAGGTACCAACAAGAGCTCCTCCCCTTTCGACGGCAAAAGTGGTTTTATCAGCCCCCAGCCAATAGCCCATTAGGGATACTTTGCTTTTATCAAGCGAAAAAACATAGGTTCCCCCCTTCCGAATCACAGGCTCGAGGATTTCCCAAAGAGCTTCTTCGTCTTTTTTGGTGGCAACTCTAACTGTGGGTAGTGGATACATGGATAGAGGAAACTTAGTTTGGAGGAAGCTACGCCAAGAAGTTGGACTACTTTGAGGGGCAAGGCTAGGCAAGTTCTGAAATAGCCGGAGATTTCACAAGGCTCCCTTTCCGACAGGATTAACAAAATAGTTACCAAAGGCAATCCATTTTACAAGTTGCTGGAATATATTCGTGAATTGATTCACCCCATGCATTCAAGCTCTTATCAAAAAATAACAGGTTTTTCAATGGCCATTGCATCGGCCATTTTCTGGGGCATTTCAGGGACCTGTGCTCAGTTTTTATTTCAAACCAAAGGAGTAAATCCTGCTTGGCTTGTCACTTGGCGCATGTTGCTAGCGGGCACTATCCTTGTACTTTATTCGATCGCCAAGGAGAAAAAAGCAGCCTTAGGCATCTGGAAAACCCCTCGAAATGTGGGCAAACTATTGCTTTTTGGAATTTTAGGGATGGTTTCGGTACAATACACCTACTTCTACAGCATTTCCCTATCCAATGCTGCCACGGCTACGATATTGCAATACATAGGACCTGTATTTGTGCTTGGTTTCTATGCTCTAAAAAATAAAACCTGGCCGGTGCTAGGTGAATATTTGGCCTTGATTTTTGCGCTCGCAGGCACCTTCCTTTTGGTCACTCATGGATCTACAGAAACCCTGGTGATTTCAAATATGGCCTTGTTTTGGGGGATTTTATCCGCATTAGCACTCGCATTTTACACCATTCAACCGGTGGGCTTACTGCGTAGCTTCTCTCCCGCAGCCATTACAGGCTGGGGCATGTTGGTGGGCGGCATTGTATTATCGATCGGCACCCAACCCTGGAGTTTTTCCGGCATTTGGGATGGAGAAACTTGGCTCACATTTGGCTACATCGTGCTTTTTGGAACGGTGCTTTCCTTTTATTTCTTCCTAACTGCAGTTTCCAAAATTGGGGCTACTTTCGCCAGCTTGCTGTGCAGTGTGGAGCCTTTAGCCGCGACATTAACCGCCGTTCTCTGGTTGGGAGTATCTTTCTCAGGATACGATTGGGCAGGAACAATCTTGATTTTGAGCACGGTTGCCTTGCTGACCCTTTCGAAGGAAAAGAAAAAGGATTCCTAAGCCCTTAAATTCGTGCTTGATAGGTATACAATTCAAAATACCTTCCTTTTTTAGCGAGTAGTTCTTCGTGCTTGCCTTGCTCCACCACTTGGCCATTTTCAATCACCAAAATTTGGTCTGCCTGACGAATGGTGCTTAATCTGTGTGCAATGACAAAGGTAGTTCGCCCATACATCAACTCTTTTAAGCTCGCCTGAATCAAGGATTCCGATTCCGTATCCAAATTGGAAGTAGCCTCATCTAAGATAAGGATTCGCGGATCGGCCAAAATAGCTCTTGCGATTGCGATTCGTTGCCTTTGACCACCCGAAAGTTTGACTCCTCGCTCACCGATCAAGGTATCCAAACCTTGTTCAAAGCGATCGGTGAATTCATTGACGTAAGCAGCTTTTACTGCCATTTCCAATCGTTCGACCGATGAATCTGGCCTTGGAAATAATATATTTTCTCGGATAGTGCCTTCAAAAAGAAAGTCGTCTTGCAGGACCACACCTAGTTGTGCCCGAAAGGCATCTAAGGTGATGGTTTGCAGATCGTGACCATCCAAATAAATAACCCCAGAATCTGGGTTTAAAAAGGTAGCTGCTAGCCCTGCAATCGTAGTTTTTCCAGAGCCTGAGGTACCCACCAATGCGGTAACAGAACCGGCAGGGGCATCAAAGCTAATCCCCTTCACCACTTCCTTTCCAGACTCATAGGCGAAGGACACCTGGTCAAAGCGAATATCACCTTTTATGGTAGCCAGGGCAACAGTTCGCTTTTTGTCATCAGATTCCAAAGGCATGTTCATGATTTCTTCCGTACGGTCTAATCCTGCAAAGGCTTCGGTAAGCTGGCTGCCGATGTTTGACATTTGGACAATCGGTGCAATCATAAATCCTAGGTACAAGGTAAATGCAAGGAAATCTCCAAAGGTCATGGCCCCTTGCATAATTTGATAGCCTCCCAAACCCATGATGCCTGCAGAAGCCAAACCAAGCAACAATGCACCGGCAGAAGTAACAAAGCTCGTGGCAGTTAAGCTGGCCTTTACATTCAAAAACAATTCTTCAACCCCTCTTTCAAAGGTTTTAATCTCCTGATTTTCAGCATTAAATCCTTTAATCACACGAATTCCCCCCAGGGTCTCCGTAAGTCTACCTGTTACTTGGGCATTGATTTTTCCTCTTTCTCTAAAGATGGGCCTGATTTTACTAAATGCCTTGAGCGATACTAATCCAAAAATTAATACTGGCAACAACACAAAGGCTGTCATCGATGGACTGATAGAAATCAATAAGCCCAAAGAGATCACTGCCGCTAATCCACCTCCGATCATCTGGGCAAATCCTGTTCCGACGAGGTTACGAACTCCCTCCACATCGGTCATAATGCGAGATACCAACTCCCCCGTTTTTGTATTATCAAAAAATCGGATTGGGAGTTTGATGATGTGCTGCTGCACTTTGGATCGCAATTTGGAAATTAAGTGCTGTGCTTCTACACTGAGAATTTGGGTTAGCGAATAGGAAGTAACTGCCTGCACAACAATGGCTAGAACTACTGCTACAATTAGCCATTTCAGCCGTTCGAGGTCATTACTCGGAATAACCTCATCAATCAAAAATTTGGTAGCTCCAGGAAGAACCAAACTAGCTAACCTGCTGATAATTATTAAAATAAGGCCAATAAAAAGTTGTTTTCGTCGTGGCCAGATGATGGTCGCAAATACTTGCCTTGTCGTTACTTTACGTTCCTTTTTGGGTGTCATGAAATCGGTAATCAGTTAAAGTTGAGAGGTAATAAAAAAGCCTGTTACTGGGAACAGGCTTTTGAAATTCTAAATTAATTCCTTTAGTTCTTCGGTGTCAACACATTCGAAATCAAAGAAACTTTCTCGATAGGCTCGGAGGCATTGGAGTAAATTCGTACAACCGAATTTTGTTGCCCCACCTTTCCAGCGGAATTGAAAGAAACTTTAATTTCAGCAGATTTTCCAGGCGCTACTGGCTCCTTTGGCCAGCTAGGAACAGTACATCCGCAGGTAGCAGCTACGTTAGAAATGATCAACGGTTGATTCCCTGTATTGGTCAATACAAAGGTATGTGCCACTTGTTGCCCTTGGGTGATATCCCCAAAGTCCTTGGAATTTTCCTTGAAGGTAATTACTGGACCTGATTGTTGAGCCTGAGCTTGAAATGCAAGCGCCAAAACAAAGAAGCTGAAAAGAAGTGCTATTTTTTTCATGTTAATGTGGTTTAATTGTCAAATATTCAAATTTTTGATGGATTCTTCAAAACAACAGCTAAGAAATGAATTAAATTCCAAACGCCAGCAAAATCCTAAATAAACCCAAAATCTAGGCATATTAGGTTAATTGAAACGTCATCCTAGCTAATCCTCGGGTTCTTCCTCTACCAATCCTTTTACGAAAAAAGTTGGAGAAAAGTTGACTAGGTAGAGTTCCTCTGATGCACGTGTCACGGCGGTGTAGAGCCAACGAACAAATTCTTTATCCACCTGCTCTTCTACCAAATACCCTTGATCGATAAATACAGCCTTCCATTGCCCACCTTGTGCCTTATGGCAGGTGATGGCGTAGGCAAATTTGACTTGAAGGGCATTCAGGTAAGGGTCTTTACGTATGTATTCCATTCGCTCAGTTTTATTTGCCAGATCGGCATAATCTTCACTTACCTGATCATAAAGGGATCGATACTGTTCTCGAGTCAGTGATGGACCCGAAGAGTACAAAGTATCAAGGATCACTTTGGCTTCAAAATAGGGTTCCTCTGCATAATCGAGTAGGCGCAACTCCAAGGTTGCGTATCGTAAGCCATAGCGCTCCTCAAAATTTCGAATCTTCATCACTTCGACCAAGTCCCCATTGGCTAAAAAATTCACCTTCTCGGATTCAGCCATGTAGGTGTAATTATTCTTGACAATCATCAGCAAGTCACCCGAACAAATTTCATCCTCGTAAAAATGAATCGTCCGTCGAATATAGCCGTTGTATTGTACGGCAGACTTATTGGAACGGGTGATGATGCAGGTGTTTTCTGTTCCATATTTGGAATAGGCATATCGTAAACCATCTTCCAGCTTCTCAGAAGTCATCTTGAAGATATCCTTGAATAGGTGCGTTTGGATTTTTATAGTTGCCTGATCTGCAACTAATTCGTGTCGCAGGCTTGTGGCATTAAATAAAATCCCAGACTCTAATTTCTGCCGCATGACTTCTACTAACTCAATTTGGTCTGCATCCAATCGGTAATGCCGAAGCAGGTATTCCGCATCTAGGGCTGGACTGTATTGGCTTCCTACAGGTGGTAGCTGGGCTGTATCCCCAACAAATAGCAAGCGATTGCCCACACCTGAAAAGGTGTAGGTAATCAAATCCCAAAGCAGGTTGCCAGACATTCCTCCATCATCAGCTAGCATAGACGATTCATCCACCACAAAAAGAGTGTCTTTGAAATAATTCTTTTGAAGCATAAAGCCACCTCCAAGCGTACCAGCATCTCCTTTTGGTTTGTAGATAATCTTATGAATGGTAAATGCGGACCTACCCGAGTAGGTACTCATCACCTTTGCAGCCCTACCTGTTGGTGCTAATAAAAGGGGGCGCAGATTTAAACTAGGTAGAATTTTGACTACTGCAGACAAAAGGGAGGTTTTTCCTGTTCCTGCATATCCTTTTAGAATAAAGACTGGCTTGTCGTCAGAAGGCTTTTGGAAAAAATCATCCATTTTTACAAAAAAACTGGCCTGACCTAGAGTAGGTTTGAAAGGGAAGCTCTTTCGTAATAATTCTGAAGGAGCAAGAGGCAGGGAGGTATGTTTGTTCATCAATAAACGAAAGTACATGTCAGAAGACAAGATCAGCAAAGAAATTGAGTCTAAATTTGGACATCATCTCAGAATACGTGTGAATGGCGTATTGATTGAAGGTGATAAAATTCTTTTGGTCAAGCACAAGATGAGTACGATTCGAGATTTTTGGTCCACCCCAGGCGGAGGGATGCAATTCGGAAGTTCTGCTCAAGAAAATTTAGTCCGAGAATTTTTAGAAGAAACTGGTTTAAAAATTTCCGTCGGGAAATTTCTTTTTATACACGAATACCTAGACTCGCCCCTTCATGCGATCGAATGTTTTTTTCTAGTAAAAAGGATTAGCGGTACTGCAACTTTAGGAGAAGATCCAGAACTTACAGCATCGAATCAAATTCTAACGGACATCAGCTGGATGACACTGGAAGGACTGAATTCTTTGGAAAAGAAATCCATCCATCCTGTATTTCTTGGAATAAAATCGCTCTCGGAATTAGTATTGTATAAAGGATATTTTAATTTTGGAAATAAATACCTAAAATAGCACGTTTTAAAACCTTCAACCCTAACCGGATTTCTAAACCTTACTCAAAATGAATCTAACAAAAGTTCTCTCTCTCGTATTCTTTGCTGTTGCTGCCGCTCTTGGTTACTTCCTTTGGAAAGGTGTCGACGACGTCGTAGAACAAGAAAAAAGAGTTGCCTTGCTAGAAGCGGCTACCATTCAAAAACTTGAAATGCTTCGCGATGCCCAGTTGGCGTACCAAGCTTCAAATGGAAAATATGCAAGTACTTGGGATTCTTTGAGAACCTTTATTGAAACAGGTACCATTTGGATCGTACAACGTACCGAAACTACCAAGTTGTTGGATTACGGTGCAGAAGAGATTAATGTATCTTACGACACCATTGGTTCGATTGCAGTAATGGACTCCTTGTTTAGCCCAGCTAAGCACCCAGATCTTAAACTTGATTTGCTTCCTGTTGTCCCAGGTTCTGGAGGTAAGCAATTTGAATTCTTTGCAGATAAAATTGAAAAAACTGGCGGGTACAAAGTAAGCGTATTCGAAATCCGTGACCCAGCTCCAATCAATCCTGAAAGAAGAGCAAATAACAACGAAAAGGCATTACGAGTGGGATCTAGAACTGACGCATCTACAGAGGGTAACTGGAAATAACCGGTTCTAATCTTGGAAAATGACCTAAAGGTTCTATTGAGTGATAAGTTTGCTGTTCAAAACACAGCAAGCTTATCACTTTTTCTTTACCCCTCCTCCATGCATATTTTTGCAAGAGACAAAAACCAAGGCATCAATGCAATTCATTCTTACGAAGGAATTAGCTGGAAAAAACTAGATGAAGTTCTTTCATCGGACACCCTAACCAAGTTGGATGTCCCTGCCAAAGTTTATTTTCATGATGCACTTTTTACCCTTCTACCGGGCGCAATTTTCGAACCCGGAAACGAAAAGGAATACCTTCAACTTGCTGGGAAACTTCCTGAATCCCCTTTTTTCTTTCATACTGCAGTAGATAGCAATAATGTGCAAATCCTGAGTTGCATCCCAGAGAAATTGCATAAGCCTTTGAGCAAGCGGTTTTCAGAGCTCAGCTTGTATCATGGATCTTGTTCTTTCCTCTCCTATTTATTTAAGGAACGATTCAACTTGATCGGTCAGGAGATCTGGATCAACCTTTTTGACTCCCATGCCTACTTGGCAGCTTTTACGGACCAAGAACTTTCAATTTTCAATCGGTTTGAGGTAGAAACAAAGGAGGACGTATTCAAATACGTATTGATTTTAATGGAATCCCTTCAGCACGATAGAAATCATGCACGAGTAACCCTATTTGGTACTACTGAAAAAAGTGGAATTACCGAGGATTGGGGAAAAAGTTACTTTGCTAATTTTAGGCTTATTCGACCTCATGCCAATCAGAATTACGGGCATGGATTATCGAAAGATAAAGTTCCAACCATTTTTGAATCTTTTTGGCATTACGCATAGCTATGAAAAAAATAGCCATTTTCCCGGGTTCGTTTGACCCCTTTACCAAAGGGCATCACGATATAGTTTTGAGAAGTTTAGCGCTTTTCGATGAAGTGATCATTGGCATTGGCTACAACTCTACGAAGAAAAATAGGTACTTCGACATCGAGTTGATGGTTGAAAAAATCGAGGAGGTGTACCTCAACACTCCCCGAGTCTCCGTAGTTGTTTACAATGAACTCACCTCTACGTTAGCCAAAAAGTATGGGGCAGAATTCTTGATTCGGGGATTGCGAAATACAACCGACTTTGAGTATGAAAACACTATCAGTCAAATGAATCGCTACCTAAATGGAGAGTTGGATACGGTATTTCTAATTACTGCCCCTCAGTACGCCGCCATCAGCTCTACTGTAATTCGTGAAGTACATCGCTATGGAGGCGATGTCACTGAATTTCTTCCCTATTCCCTTTAAACAGTCCTAGATTTTTTTTGGTATTTCTTAAGTAAATACCGCATCGATGGGTAAGAATTCATTAAAGCTGTGGTTGCTTCGGTTTCGGTAAACCAGCGGATTGCATCAATTCCTTCATCCTCCTGTGGTTTCATACTAGCATCATTGGTACAGGCCATAACATACCAGTAGGTCTTCTTCAAGATGCTGCGCCGATTTTGGGTGTAGGTATGCCAGGTAGTGCAGAGGTGTTCTCCTAAACGAACTTTAACATTACATTCCTCTTCCACTTCTCTTTTTGCACATTGTTCTGGCGTTTCGCCTTTATCAAATTTGCCTTTTGGAAAATCCCATTTTCCGAGTCGATGAATCAATAGAACCTTTTGCTTTTTGGTAATTACTCCACCTGCAGCCTTAACAATTAAAAATCTACTTTTTACAAATTCTTTGAGCTCATTTTTGGATTCCGAAACCAAGGTGACCGAATCCAATCGCTTCATCTTTCGAGTTCGCATCAAATAAAGTAGGCGAATCACCAGATCCGGGCTCGGTTCGTAAAAAATAACATTCCCTTCCCACTCTACATCCTCAGGGATTTCATCCACATTTTGGTAGCGATGTTCAAAGCGCTTGGTCGGATCAAGCTTTGCAAAGGAAATAAGTTCCAAAGGCTTGTCGTTCACAAAGATCTTCATGCGTAAATGGGAATAGTAGTTTTGAATCGTCCAAAAATGCATAAAAATTTGAAATAATTAGCTAGACTTTTTAGACCTCCACCGCATCAAGTTGGGGAATGAAAAAACTAGCGCGTTTATTCCTAAAAAAAATGCGAGAGCTCCCTTACTACGCTGAGGAAACTCTTATTTTTACGCCATGGAAATTCTCAACCCCAGCATCGCTGCACAAGTTGCGCGCCACCTTTTGGAAATTCAAGCCATTCGATTACAGCCTGAGAAACCCTTTACCTGGGCTTCAGGCTGGAAATCACCCATCTATTGCGACAATCGACTTTCCCTCTCCTATCCGGAAATTCGAAATTCCATCAAGGAAAGCCTGGTGAAAGCAGTGAAACATTTTTTCCCAGACGTGGAAGCGATTGCTGGAGTAGCTACTGCAGGCATCCCGCAGGGAGCTCTATTGGCCGATGAACTTGTGCTCCCTTTTATTTATGTGCGCTCCAAGCCCAAAGGGCATGGGATGGAAAATATGATCGAAGGAAAAGTGGTGCCAAACCAGAAAGTCGTGGTAGTAGAAGATCTCGTATCCACTGGAGGAAGCTCACTCAAAGCAGTCGAAGATCTGAGAAATGCTGGATTTGAAGTTTTAGGAATGGTGGCTATTTTCTCCTATGGCTTTGAAGTGGCCGATAAAAATTTTGAGAATGCAGGAGTTCCTTTGGTTTGCTTAAGTAACTACGACTCCTTACTTCCTGAGGCTGTAAAAGAAAATTACATCGATCATTCGACTCTAAATTCCCTGGCCGAATGGCGTAAAAATCCTAGTGGCTGGATGCAATAAATCGTCAACAGCTAACGGTTCATGGTCCACAGCTCACTCAATTGGATCTCAACAGATGTTTTTTAGGGTTAGTTTTGAAAAAGGGATTATTCACAAACTCAGTAGTAAAACACAGAAAAGGCCTTTTATGGGCTTCTCTGTGTTTTACGGGTTCAAAAAGCATTCGAGAAATCCGATATATAAGTCCTTACCCCAAAAATTAGGTTTGACTTTTGAATAAATGGGCCGTGGACAGTGGACTGTTAACAGTTAACAAAAAAACTACCCTTCTTTGGGAAACCAGGTGGCATACATTGGGTAATTTTTTGCAGTTCTAAGGATCACTTCCCTCATGTTGTCCCCAATATCTTTGACTTTTTTTGCAGGCATGCCTGCATAGATGGACCCTGCTTCCACTACTGTACCCGCTAGCACTACTGCTCCAGCAGCAATCACGGCATCGGAATGGATAATTGCTCCATCCATCACAATGGCTCCCATTCCCACCAGTACGCGGTCATGGATGATACAACCATGAACGATGGCATTGTGCGCAATAGAAACTTGATTGCCAATGAATGTGCCTGCCTGCTTATAGGTGCAATGGATCACCGCACCATCCTGAATATTGGTATCATCTCCAATTCGGATTTCATTTACATCGCCTCGAATCACTGCGTTGAACCAAACGGTGCAGTTTTTCCCCAATTTCACATCCCCTACCACGGTGGCGTTGGGTGCCAACCAGCAGTTTTCACCCATTTCAGGAGCGACTCCATTTACCTCTAGAATACAAGCCATAGTGCTTTTTTTTAAGCTTCAATTGTTAATTCACGGGAAAATTAAAACTTTTCAAACAGTCCCGCTTCTTTTTATTCAAATTCGGTGGTTCTAAATACCAATCCCTCTTTCTAACCCAATTCCACTGACTAAAAAATAGTAGTTTAGGGCAGTAGATTTCAACAGCAAATCCCGGACTCCATTTGCCTCCGGTTAAATTCGGCTTTGAACATGGAAAAAAGTTTATTCGACTTTCCGATTCGAAAAATTATCCACTTGGATATGGATGCATTTTATGCATCTGTAGAGCAACTAGACCATCCCGAGTGGCGAGGAAAACCATTGGCAGTGGGAGGCAATGAAAGCCGAGGTGTGGTGGCTGCTGCAAGTTATGAGGCTCGAAAATTTGGTGTTTTTTCTGCCATGTCTTCCGTATTGGCTGCAAAAAAATGCCCTGACCTAATCTTTGCCAAGCCAAGGTTTGAACGCTACAAAGAAATTTCGAGCCAGATCCAAGAGATTTTCTTCGAATACACCGACCTGGTGGAACCCCTCTCCCTGGATGAAGCTTTTTTGGATGTGACTGAAAATAAGTTGCATTTGAATTCCGCCTCTCTGATCGCAACAGAAATTCGTGAAAAAATCAAACTTAAAACTGGTTTAAATGCCTCAGCAGGAATATCCTACAATAAGTTTCTAGCAAAAATCGCCTCTGACCTCAACAAACCAAATGGCCAGGCCACCATCCTTCCCGAGGAGGCATCGGAGTTTTTGGAGAAACTACCGATTGGTAAATTTTTCGGGATTGGGAAAGTCACTGCTGAAAAAATGCGCCAAATAGGCATCCATTGTGGTAAAGATTTAAAAGAATATTCCTTGCAGTACCTGGTCAAACGGTTTGGGAAAGCGGGAGCTCATTATTTTCAAATTGTCCGAGGAATTCACCTCTCAGCAGTTCAGCCTGAACGCACTCGAAAATCCTTGAGCGCAGAAAACACCTTTGAGAAAGATCTTTTTCTTCCCCATGAATTGGAAGAACAGCTTCGGCACATCTATCAGGAGTTGCTTCGCCGGTCCAAGAAAACAGGCATCCGAGGAAGGACAGTTACACTAAAAATCAAGTACAATGATTTTTCACAGCAAACTAGAAGCAAAACCTTTGATCGATTTCCTGAAGATGAAGCCTTATGGCAAACAGCTTTGGAGCTTTTAAACCAGGAAACCATGACTAAGCCCATTCGCCTTCTAGGGTTGGGAGTTTCCAACTTTTCTGAAGGTGATCCTCCTTCAAGCATCCAGGAACAGCTGCCTATTCCATTTTAAATTCCCTTTTTCAAAAAGGAAAAATATCCTGCCATTTTGTCTGTATTTTCTTAAATTTGCATCCAGTAGCAATCCTTTTTTTTGCGACTTCGTTAAGCAAGTACTGAGATTGCAATTACTCATACCACCACAGTTCCATGGATCTAATCAAAGACATAGACATTCTTTCCGCCGAAGAAGCGCAAGTTTGCGATTTCAAGACATCGGAGGAGCAAAGTACTGGAAAAGAAAAAAAGGTATACATCGAAAGCTATGGATGTCAGATGAATTTTTCTGATTCAGAAATCGTTGCTTCCATCATGAAAGAGAATGGTTACGACACCACTTCTGATTTAAAGAAGGCGGATGTGATATTCCTCAATACCTGTTCAATTCGTGAAAAAGCTGAGCAGACCGTACGCAATCGACTGAACCATTTCAATGGTTTGAAAAGAAATAAGCCAGGAATGACGATTGGCATCCTCGGCTGCATGGCGGAGCGCCTAAAGGAAAAACTGCTAGAGGAAGAGAAAATCGTTGACCTAGTAGTGGGACCCGATGCTTACCGTGATCTCCCCAACTTAGTGGCCACTGCTGAGGAGGGATTAAAAGCGATCAATACCTTCCTTTCTAGGGAAGAGACCTATGGTGATATTTCGCCTGTGCGTCTCAACTCCAATGGGGTATCCGCCTTTATTTCCATCATGCGAGGATGTGACAACATGTGTTCCTTTTGCGTGGTACCATTTACACGAGGAAGGGAACGCAGCCGAGATCCAGAATCTATCCTTGCCGAAGCGAGGGATCTCTGGAGCAAAGGATATAAGGAAGTTTCCCTATTGGGTCAGAATGTGGACTCTTACAAATGGTCTCCTGAAGAAAACAACAAAGCACGATTGAATAAAAAAGAGGACGAGGTAAGCCAGGTCATAAATTTTGCTCATTTGCTAGAAATGGTGGCTCAGGTGAGCCCTCAACTGCGGGTGCGATTCTCAACTTCTCATCCTAAAGACATCACCGACGAGGTGCTGCATACAATCAAGAAATATAACAACATTTGTAAATACATTCATCTCCCCGTACAATCTGGTAATGACCGCGTATTGGAGCTTATGAATCGAACTTACGATCGTGCTTGGTACTTGAACCGGGTACGGGCCATTCGTGAGATCTTAGGCGAAGAATGTGGAATTTCTTCCGACATGATTGCTGGCTTTTGTACCGAAACGGAAGAAGAGCACCAAGATACCTTAAGTTTAATGGAGCTTGTGAAATACGACTTCTCGTACATGTTTTACTATTCCGAACGCCCGGGAACACTTGCTGCAAAAAAGTATGCAGATGATATTCCTCTAGAAACCAAGAAAAGAAGGTTGGCGGAAATTATTGAAAAGCAAAGCCAGATTGCACACGATCGTAATCGTTTGGATCTTGGAAAAGAGCAAATCATCCTGATTGATGGCACTTCAAAAAAATCTAGTGCAGAACTGAAAGGAAGGAATTCAGCAAACAAAGTGGTTATTGTTTCAGGAAAAGGATTAAAGCTCGGGGATTATGTACGCGTGAAAATTACAGAATGCTCTCCAGCCACACTCTTTGGCGAGGTGCTTGAAATAAATCCAGCTCAGGTATGATTACTGTACAGGAAATTCAAGCGGTCAAGCAGCGATTTGGGATCATCGGCCATAGTCCCCTGCTCAACCATGCCATTCAGGTGGCCATGCAAGCATCGCCTACGGATATGACCGTACTGATTACTGGAGAAAGTGGCAGTGGTAAAGAGAGTTTTTCAAAAATTATCCATTCCCTATCCTTGCGAAAGCATGGCAAATTCATCGCCATTAACTGTGGAGCAATTCCAGAGGGAACCATTGACTCTGAATTATTTGGTCATGAGAAAGGATCCTTTACAGGTGCACATGAGGCTAGAAAAGGGTATTTTGAAGTAACCGATGGCGGCTCGATTTTTTTGGATGAAATTGGAGAGATGCCTTTAGGAACCCAAGCTAGGCTCCTTCGAGTCTTGGAAAATGGGGAGTTTATAAAAGTAGGATCTTCTAAAGTTCAAAAAACCAATGTTCGCGTAATCACTGCGACCAATGTCAATTTGATCAAAGCGGTAGAAAAAGGAAAATTTAGAGAAGACCTGTATTACCGACTGAATACCGTACCCATTTTTGTTCCACCCCTTCGGGAAAGAGGAGAAGACATGGTGCTCCTTTTTAGAAAGTTTACCGGTGACTTCTCTGAAAAATACCATGTTAAACCCATCACCTTGGATGCTGCCGCCCAGGAAGTATTGTTGCGGTATCCATTTCCAGGGAATATTCGTCAGTTAAAAAATATTGCTGAGCAGGTCTCCCTTTTAGAAGAGCAGCGGGAAGTGGATGCACTTACGATGTCTCGGTATTTGCCTGAAGCGAGCACCCGTCTTCCCTTGGCGTTCAAAGGAGGCAATTCAGAGTCCACGGATTTTTCCGAAAGAGATATCTTGTACAAAGTCCTTTTTGATATGAAAAAGGACATGAATGAATTAAAAAAATTGATTCTAGAATCCTACCAAAGTGGTGGCATCAATTCCTCACTAATTCAAAAGCATCAGGGGTTATTTGAAGACCTAGAGGCGAGCATCATACCTAAGGAAATGTCCGAATCGGCAAATCAATTCACCATGCCATTGCTCCTTGAATCAAAGAACACCGATGCTCCTCAGGAAGAGGGATATGAGGACGAAGTTATCGAAGATATTGTGCATGAAGAGGATGATAATTCCCTATCCTTGGAGCGGAAGGAGAAAGAAATGATCCTCAAAGCATTGCGAAAACACAACAACAAAAGAAAGTATGCAGCCAACGACCTCGGCATCTCCGAACGGACGCTCTACAGAAAAATTAAACAATATGATATTGAATAGACCTTTGCTGTTGTTGTTTGTCTTATGTCTAGGACTATCTGCCTGTTCCGTCAAATACAGCTTTACAGGCACCAACATCAATTACGAGCTGGTAAAATCATTCTCAGTAGAGAATTTTTTCAATGACTCAGGAGGTGGTCCTGCAAACATGGAGCAGCGATTTACCGAAGCATTGAAAGAATATTACCAGCGAAATACCCAGCTTGAACTAGTTCGGAACAATGGCGATCTCCAGTTTTCCGGATCCATTGTTCGTTATGCTTTATCGCCGCAGGCCGTCGTATCCTCCGGTGACCCCAATCTACCCGATAGAGCAGGACAAATGCGACTCACCATTGCTGTGGAAGTAGAGTACATCAACTTGAGCAATGAAGAGGAAAACAAAAAGCAGACCTTCACCTTTTTTCAGGATTATGATCCTCGAACGGTGACCTTGTTAGATGTGGAAAATCAATTGGTAGAAGATATTTTCGAAACAATCATCCAAGATATTTTCACGGCCACCGTCGCCAACTGGTAAAATCCGTATATTGAAATCAAAATATTTGTTGTGAACGCTTCTCAATTTCTAGAACTTATTCAAAAAGCAGATCGGCTTGAAAAAGCAGACTATTTGCTGCTTGAGAAGGTTCAGAAAAATTTTATTTTTTTTTACTTGTCCCATGCCTTGGCTACAAGATTTGAGTTAAAAAATCAAGAAAGGAGCCCTTCCCTACCGCTTGCCGCCGTCACAAGTCCAGATCGAGTATGGCTGAAAAATTGGTTAATTCAACCGCATGGCTCCGAAAAAAGGCAAGGGGAAGGAGGTTCAAGTGAGCAACTAGAAGGTGTGCAGGCGGGGAAAATCAAAACTAAAAAACGAGAGACCCCCAAAGACGACTTAATCGAGAGTATCCGAAGAAAAGAGAAAAAAGAAATTTTAGACGCTGAAAAAAGAGCGCATAATGACTTGATTAAAGAGTTTAGCAAAAAGGAAATCAAGCTTGCCACAATTAAGGAGATTGAAGCCAATAAAAATAATGAGAATTTAGCCACTGCAAGCACCAGCTTAAATGAAGGGTTAATTTCCGAGACTTTTGCTGCTATTCTTCTCCAGCAAGGCAAAAAAGCAAGGGCAATTGAAATTTATGAGAAGCTTGCTTTGAAGTTTCCCGAGAAAAGGGCTTACTTTGCGGACTTAATTGAAAAATCAAAAGAATAATTCAATACCTATGTTTACGATATTAATTAGTGTGATTTTGGTCCTAGCGGTATTTCTCATTTTGGTAATCCTAGGTCAAAACTCTAAAGGTGGCGCTGGTGCTGCTTTTGGTGGCAGTGCTTCACAAATCATGGGCGTAACACGCACAGGAAATGTCCTTGAAAAAGCAACCTGGATATTAGCTATTTCAATAATGGCGCTTGTCCTAGTTTCATCAGTACTTTTTACCAGCGGTCAACCCAACCAGTTCTCCTCACCTAATATTGAAACAGCCAAGGAACAAGCAGTTGCACCAGCATTTGAAAATTCTCAAAATGCCCTTCCTGCACCTGGAGCAACTCCAACAGATACTGTTAAAAAATAATTTACTTCAAGCTTATTGAAAAGAAGAGCCTTACTTTTGGTAAGGCTCTTTTTTTGCCCCACTGACAAGTTGTTGTCAGCGAGGTTAAGAAAAAAGAAATTTTGGCAGATAGATTTGTTCTAAAAAATGCCATTTCAGAAAGATTTTCGAAGATTTAACGTCGATTTGTCAGAATAAAGCCGGATTCCACCCTTGGCACAAGAAGTGCAGATAGCTGTACGTAAGTTTACTATAACCCTTAACATTTTATATCTATGTCAAAAGTGAACATCAAACCTCTTGCAGACCGAGTATTGGTTCAACCAGCAGCTGCAGAAGAAAAAACCGCTTCCGGTCTTTACATTCCGGACACTGCAAAAGAAAAGCCTCAGAAAGGACTTGTAGTTGCAGTAGGTAACGGCAAAAAGGATGAACCATTGACGGTAAAAGTTGGAGACACTGTGCTGTACGGTAAATATTCCGGCACAGAGTTAAGCGTCGATGGAAATGACTACCTCATCATGAGAGAGTCTGATATTTTCGCAATCCTATAAGTACATCCATTCACCCTGAAAAAATTAACTAAAAATGGCTAAACAACTATTTTTCGATACAGACGCTAGAGATCAACTCAAAAAAGGCGTCGATGCACTTGCTGATGCAGTGAAAGTAACCCTTGGCCCAAAGGGAAGAAATGTCATCCTTGACAAGAAATTCGGAGCCCCTACCATCACCAAAGACGGTGTATCCGTAGCAAAAGAAATTGAATTGAAAGAGCCTATCGAAAATATGGGCGCTCAATTGGTGAAGGAAGTTGCTTCCAAAACTGCTGACCAGGCAGGTGATGGAACGACTACTGCTACTGTATTGACCCAAGCAATCTTCGGTGTTGGGATCAAAAACGTAGCGGCAGGTGCCAACCCAATGGACCTCAAAAGAGGTATTGACAAGGCGGTAAGTGCTGTAGTAGCCGAATTGAAAGCCAACTCCAAGCCTATCTCTACATCCAAAGAAATCGCTCAAGTAGCTACTGTATCTGCCAACAACGACGAGGAAATTGGTAAGATGATCGCTGATGCGATGGACAAAGTAGGCAAAGACGGGGTAATCACTGTAGAAGAGGCAAAAGGTACGGAAACTGAGGTGAAAACTGTAGAAGGTATGCAGTTTGACCGTGGCTACCTCTCCCCTTACTTCGTGACCAACACGGAGAAAATGGAAGTGGAACTAGATCATCCTTACATCTTGATCTACGACAAGAAAATCTCTTCCATGAAGGAATTGCTTCCTGTACTAGAGCCAGTAGCTCAGTCTGGTAAGCCTTTGTTGATCATCGCAGAAGATGTAGATGGTGAAGCACTTGCTACCCTTGTAGTCAACAAAATCAGAGGCGCTTTGAAAGTAGCTGCTGTAAAAGCTCCTGGATTCGGTGACCGAAGAAAAGCCATGTTGGAAGACATCGCGATCTTGAC
>CAZPKI010000013.1:0-22825 GCA_964587015.1 uncultured Limnohabitans sp. | reverse complement strand
CCAAAGAAAACAAGGCTTGAAGTTCAATTCAGTGAGCGGTGGACTGTGGTCCGTCAGCCGTGGACGATTATCCGCCACTAAGAACCGATGTTTAGGATCACCTGTTTACGTTGCGGATAATCCCTTTATTTTTTTCCCGCTACCTGATCCGCAAGCAGTAGGGCAGTGTAGAGGTTGGCAATTTTGCCAGATGAACAAAGATCCGATAAGGCTAACTCCTGCTCCCCTACACGAACTTTCATGGGTACGGATAGACCTGAATCTAGAATGATCCGCTTCACTTGCACAGCGGTCAATTGAGGATATAGCGACCGGATCACTGCGGCCATGCCTGCCACTGCTGGAGCGGCCATGGAGGTACCACCTTCTACGCCATATTTCGAATTGGGAACCGAGGAATAAATCGCATCTCCAGGAGCAAAAATATCCACCCGTCCTTTTCCAAAATTGGAAAATGTAGCAACCATGTCAGGGCCATAGTTTGGTGTCAAAGCGCCCACAGTCACGTAATTGTCATTCATCGGCGAGGGCTCCAAGCTGTACTGGTCGTTTGGATAATTGCTGTTCTCTGGATTATCCAAATCAAGCCCATCGTTGCCAGCTGCATGGACGAATAGCACATCTTTCGAAGCAGCATATTGCAATGCTTCTTGCACCCAAGAGGCATTGGGGGAGAATTTTTTTCCAAAACTAGCATTGATCACTTTGGCTCCCTGGTCTACTGCATAGCGGATGGCAAGTGCGATGTCCTTGTCGTATTCGTCTCCATCTGGAACGGCACGCAAAGCCATCAATTTCACATTTTGAGCAACCCCATTTACCCCTTTTTTATTGGTGCGATTGGCAGCAAGGATCCCGGCTACGTGGGTACCGTGACTCTCCTCTTCGAGTTGATTGCCTGGATTCCCGTTGCCATACCCGAGGTCTTTAAGGTCATAGGGATTGTCTCCCACAGGTTTCCTTCCATCAAATTCTAGATTAAGGTTGTATTCCAATTGGGATTGGTAATAGCTAATCCCTTCTTGTAAATCGGCCAAAGCAGATGGAATATCCTGACCCATTTCCAATACCTGATTCAGCAGTCCGAGTACTTGTTCTTCCTCTTCGCTTTGTGGCTCATACTTTTCAAGATCCTCCTGCGTGTAGTTTTTCTTTTGCAGTTTTTTTTGAATGTTCTGGTGAGCGCCACTGACCAGTTGCTCAATTTGCTGGAACTGGATTATTGAAGTCCTAGCCTCTTCCACCAGGGTTTCTAAGTGGGCGCTAGCCTTTTTCTGAAGTTCGGCATTCCCTAATTTTTTGGACACAATCCGCACAAACTCCATCTGTTCGTAGTAAGATGCTCCAAGAAAGTTGTATCCATGCACATCATCTACATAGCCATTTTGGTCGTTGTCGATGCCATCGCCAGCAATTTCCTTAGGGTTTTTCCAAAGGACATCTTTGATGTCTTCATGGGCAAGGTCGATGCCAGAGTCAATAATGGCTACTAGCACGGGTTGGCCTTTTCTCTTTTTGATAAGTTCAGCATAAGCACGATCTACACTCATCCCAGGTACCGTATCTTGGAAAGGATCCAAATGCGCCCAACGCAGCGTTTCTTTTTCACTCAATGGTCTAGTTCTAGAAACGGAACTCAAAGAAGCCGAATTTGGTAGCTGTGCTATTGCAGCGCCACTAATTCCCATTAGGCTAAGAGTTCCAATCAAGAGGAGCTGTATCTGGTATTTTTTCATAACGAGTGAGAAGAAGTGAAGATTGCTAGGGTAGGATCACTTTCGTGGTTCGTATTTTAGGGAATAGATTCCTGGATTAGATTCTGAGTAAAACTCTTTTAACACGGGCAACTCTTCGAGCAAATCCTTAAAATGGCCTTCCCTATCCAGCACTTGTTTGGGTAGTTGTCGTCGAATCATTTGAAAGACCTGTGCTTTTTGGGGCAAGGTTTTTTCTTGCTGGAGGTAGCTTACGGACATGTGGTAATTCAAAAACGGACCTCCTAACGAATGGATAAGGTAAGGGGAAGGGTTGTCTTCCAAAACCATCAGTCCTGATTTTATGGGAAGGGCTATTTCATCTGTGGCACCTACAAAATAACTGGTATCGACAGCCGTCCGAGCAGTCCAATAGAATGAGGTCAAAATTGGCGCAACCAACACTAAGCCAAAAAATGCAGGTCTAATTAGAAATGTCCAGCTGAACTGTTGAAAAAACTGGCTGATAAAGTAGCTCAGCGCAGGTAAAAATACGACGAGCTGGTAGGAAGCATTATTTTTTACAAGGAAAAATAGACCTGCAGAAAAAAGAAGCCAGATCACAATAAGCTGTCGCTGCTTTTGTTGATTGATGGTGGCCCCACGAAAAAAGGAGCTGATCATGAAGCCAATCAAAGCGAGTAGCAAGGGGAATGCACCAGGAGCAAGCCAACTCAGGGAAGGCTGGTACCCATAACTTGTGTAATTGAATACAATTGGCCACACTTGTAAGGCTTGTTCCAACCCATCCTTCCAAAAATAAAATACAAAAATGAGCAAGATGGGCAGTAAAAAGCCCATGATGGATAGAAATAGTTGGCGAATGGTAAAGCCAGAGATAGCCAAACCTGTAAAGACTATAAAGGGAAGGAAAAAAACAAAATTCCAGTGGAAGCCTGTAGCTAGCCCCCCATAAATCCCGATAAGAAGCGTGGATTCACTGCTTTCCTTTTGAAGAACTGTATGAGAGAATAGCTGTCCAAAAGCCAACAGTAAAAAAGTACTCCCCAGTAAGGTTGGGGATAAATACATAAGGTCGAAGGAAAAATGAAACAAGGCTGCCATGACGATGGCCGGCAAGTAGGTGTTCTCATCAAATACTCGGTACTTGATTAAGGTGCTGTTCCAATAGTAAATCTGAAACATAACAAAAACTTTTCCGAGCAGGACATAGGCAATTGGACTTCTTCCAAAGAGGAGATGGAGTCCAGTGAAAATTCCAGCGGATAGCGGCCCCGTATCATCGATGACATCCACATAAAGGAGGTATCCTTCGGTCAATCGCTCCCCTAAAACCATCCACATCAATGCAGGAGCCGTGCTTGGAAATGAGAAAAAAACCCAAGAGATTACACTAAACAAGATCAGGTAGAGTAGAATTCCAACTAGGCGAATGGGGTCGTTTACTCTGAAAAAATTGAACAAGGTGGGTAGGGGGGATTTGGTTTTGACTCGAAATTAAAGCATGCCCAAGTATTTCGCTAAATTTGCATCATAAATACTTCAGATGGAAAGCAAAAGACAATTAAAATACGCAAAATTAATTCAAAAAGAGTTGGGCGACATTTTCCAAAAAGAGGCCAAGCACTTGGTAGGCTCTACTTTGGTGACCATTACTCGGGTAATGATGAGCCCTGATTTAGGATTTGCCAAAGCCTACCTCAGTTTTTTGCTGCCAAGCCCAAAGGCACAATTTGATGCAATCAATGAGCATAAAAAGGAAATTCGCCATGCTTTGGCGAAGCGCATCGGCAAGTCTGTCCGCGTGATTCCTGAATTGGCGTTTTTCTCGGATGAGTCGGCCACCTATGCGCAGCACATGGATAAAGTGATTTCAGATTTACACATTCCACCTGCTCCCGAAGAGGAGGAGGAAGAGGATTAACTATCGATTTAACTCGTGAACACAAGTTCTTTCATTGCCGGCAGGTATTTCCGAAGCAAGAAGAAGCAAAACTTCATCACTATCTTATCCTTGATCTCGATGGTAGGCGTAGCCATCAGCACCATGGCTTTGGTGGCAGTGATGTCTGTGTTCAATGGGTTAGAGGATCTGATACGTGGACTTTTTTCAAGTTTTGACTCTGAGCTCCAAGTGACGCCAGTTGCTGGAAAAAGTTTTGTGGTATCGGAGGATTGGTTAAACGCTATCCGAGAAGTGGAAGGAGTGGAAGTCATTACCGAAGTGATTGAAGACAATGCCCTCCTAGAATACCGAGGCAACCAACATATCGCCCGAGTCAAGGGAGTTTCTGACAACTACTTTGAACACGAGCGCTTCTCAAAAGGGTATTTTTGGGGAGACACCACCTTGGGAACAGACATGCGGCCAGGAGCGATCCTTGGGCGTGGGGTAGCTTTTGCACTTTCGGTCAACTTAGACGACATCAATTCTGTCCTCAACATCTACTACCCGAAAGCTCCCAAGTCCGCAGCTTCTCTAGACCCAAACCAACTCTATGCTTCAGGGCAGGTAGAGCCACGAGGATTTTTCAGCATAGAGCAGGGCGTGGATAACGAATACATCCTTGTTCCACTTGATTTTTTTAAGGACCTACTCGGTTATGGTCAAAAGCGTACGGCCCTTGAATTAAAGGTATCCCCAGAATACTCCATTTCCACTGTACAGAAAGCGGTGCAGGCACACCTGGGGGCTGATTTTGCCGTAAAAAATGCCGATGAACAACATGCTACGCTGATTCGCACTGTGAAGCTGGAGAAACTTTTTGTGTTTTTGACGCTCACCTTCATTCTGGCTTTGGCCTCCTTTAACATTTTCTTTTCTTTAAGTATGCTGGCGATAGAAAAGAAAAAGGACCTGGCAGTTTTGAAATCCATGGGTGCAAAAAACTCCTTGATCCGAGGGATTTTCCTAAAGCAAGGCGCCTTGATTGCCTTTTCTGGAGCTTTTTTAGGTTTGATTTTGGGCTTACTGCTGGTAGGGGCTCAAGCAGAATTTGGGCTGATCTCCTTGGGCATTGCTTCTGGTGTGGTGGATGCCTATCCCGTGCGAATTCATTGGCCTGATTTGGGATGGATTAGTTTGGCAGTGGTAACGATTACCCTTCTAGCCTCTTGGCGCCCGGCATGGATTGCAGCGCAGGTGGATCCCTTAGAGGAACTCTAACCTAGGGATCAAAACTATTTGTAGAGCGTTTGATTAAGTCCTTTTTACCCTTTCTTTCATTTGCTTTTTGTAGTAATATGGCGCCATGAATGGATCTAATTTCGATGTGGTAGTTATCGGCTTGGGAGCAGTAGGGAGTGCAACCTTGTACCAGCTGAGCAAGCGAGGTATAGCTGCCTTGGGCATAGACCAATTTGAACCACCTCATACCATGGGTTCGAGCCATGGCGAAACGCGCATTACCCGTTTGGCAGTGGGCGAAGGAGAGGAGTATGTGGCTCTAGCCAAGCGTTCGCATGAGATTTGGGCCGAATTGGAAGCAGCATCTGGGCAGAAGATCCGAACCAAAACAGGAGGAATTCTTTTAGATTCTGGCCTGGACCCTTGGTCCAAACATGGAGTCGAAGGTTTTTGGGAGCGTACCCTTCGCTATGCTCAAAATCAGGATATTTCACACCGAGTTCTGGAGTACCAAGAGTTTAAAGAAAGCTATTCCCCCTTTCTACTACCGCCCTCAGGTAAGGTGTACTGGGAAGAAGAGGCAGGCTACCTCTTCCCTGAAGTAGCGATACGAATCCAGCTGGAGCAAGCTCAAAAACAAGGGGCTACCGTTTGGACTTCATCCAAAGTCACCGCTATTCAAGCTCAGGGCGAGTATTTCCAAATTCAAGTAGAGGGAAAAGAAATTCTAGCCAAACAGGTAGTGCTCAGTGCGGGTGGATGGGTAAAAGATTTTTTAACGTTACCCATCCAAAAGAAATTGAAGATTTGTCGCCAAGTGCTGTATTGGCTTGCGGTAGAAGAGGGGTACACCGATTGGCAGCAGTACCCGATTTGGATGTGGGGCTATGGTCCTGCGCCCGAAGATTTTATTTATGGGTTTCCTTCCTTGGATGGGAAGAGCATCAAAATGGCCTCCGAATCCTTTGTGGAGGTTGACCATCCCGATCAGTTGAATCGGGAAGTGACGGCAGAGGAAAAGGAAATTTTTTGGAACACCAAGGTGGAGGGAAAATTGCTTGGATTGAAAAAACAGTTCCTCAAGACTTCGGTCTGTTTTTACACGGTTACTGAAGATTCTCAATTTCTCATTGAAGCCATGGCTGGGGATAAGAATTTTCTCTGGGTGTCTGCCTGCTCGGGTCATGGATTCAAGCATTCTGCAGCTTTGGGGGAAGATTTGGTAAAACGGCTGGGACATTGATGGCCTTGCTTGGCATTCCTCCCAAGTTTTCTAGTCAAATTCGCCTCGAAAACCGTACTTTTGCAATCCAATAGCTACCTAAATTATGGCAAAGCAACGAGGGACTGTGCTCGAGCCCGAAGAAAAAAGAAGGATCAACAAGCAGAATCTAAGCAAGTTGAACCAGATTTTTCAGTTTCTGATTCCCTACAAAGGGGCGTTTTTTGCGGGGCTAGGATTTCTATTGTTTTCCTCACTTACCCTATTGAGTTTTCCGTATGTAGCCGGCAAATTGATTGATACTGCCCAAGGGTCCGTATGGATTTTTTCAGATATCAACCACATTGCTTTGCTGCTGCTAGGGATCTTGGCCTTGCAAAGTGTCTTCTCCTTTTTTCGAGTTTGGCTGTTTGCCCTGGTCTCTGAAAAGGCCATGCGCGATATTCGTCTTGCGGTGTATGGACGACTGGTGCGGCTGCCGATCCCGTTTTTTGATAAGCGCCGAACGGGTGAGCTTATCAGCCGCATTACTTCAGATGTAGGCTTACTTCAGGATACCTTTTCCACCACCTTAGCCGAACTTTTTCGTCAGGTAATTACATTGATTGCAGGGGTTGCTTTTCTTTTGTTCAACACCCCGAAGCTGACTGTTTTTATGTTGGCGACTTTTCCAGTGCTTGTGCTATTTGCCTTGATTTTTGGGAAGTTTATCCGAAGGCTGTCTAAGAAAACACAGGATGAGCTCGCAGCTGCCAATGTCATCGTTGAGGAGACCTTGCAGTCCATCAGCACAGTCAAATCTTTTGTTGGGGAAGGCTACGAGGTAAATCGCTATGGCAAAGGATTGGAAAAAGTAGTTCGTGTAGCACTTGCGGCAGCAAAATACCGAGGGGCATTTATATCTTTTATCATTTTTGCCCTTTTTGGAGGGATCGTAGGCGTGATGTGGTATGGCGCTAGTCTGGTTGCTTCTGGAGAAATGAGTGTTGGGGAACTGGTCTCTTTTGTATTGTACACCACCTTTATCGGCGGGTCTATTGCTGGTTTGGGCGATATATACAGCCAGCTGCAAAAGGCAATCGGGAGTTCTGAGCGAGTAGTGGAGTTATTGGCTGAGGAGGAAGAAGCAGGAATTGGAGAGCAGATTGCTGCGATTAAAGGAACGATTGAATTTGATGAGGTAGGGTTTCATTACCCTACGCGTCCCGAGGTGGAGGTATTGAAGGGAGTATCATTTAAGATTCAATCTGGGGAGAAAGTTGCCTTGGTAGGACCTTCAGGTGCTGGCAAATCAACCATTATTCACCTATTGCTTCGATTTTACGAAGTTGCGAAAGGCCAAATCTGGATTGATGGGGAACCGATAAGCCATTGGAACTTGGCTTCTTTGCGAAGTAAAATTGGGATTGTTCCCCAAGAAGTACTCTTGTTTGGCGGCAGTATTCGAGAAAACATCGCTTACGCTAAGCCTACTGCTACCGAGGAAGAGATCATCCTTGCTGCAAAAAAAGCAAATGCCTGGCAGTTTATCTCCCAGTTTCCTGAGGGCTTGGACACCTTGGTTGGAGAGCGTGGGATAAAACTTTCTGGAGGGCAGCGTCAGCGGGTAGCTATCGCGAGGGCGATACTAAAAGACCCTGCAATTTTAATTTTGGATGAGGCGACGTCCTCCTTGGATGCAGAATCAGAAGCCTTGGTGCAAGAGGCCTTAAATGAATTGATGAAGGGCAGAACCACCCTTATCATTGCACATCGACTAGCTACAATTCGGAAGGTGGATCGAATCTACGTGTTGACGGATGGGAAAATTGTGGAGGAAGGTAGCCATCAAGAACTAGTGCAAGAGGCTTCTGGCATTTATGCGAACCTCGTTCGCCTGCAGTTCGCGGATTAAAGGAGATTGTGTGCCGTAATGGACTTGGTAAGTCCAAGTACTTTTTCCTTCAGGAGGGATGCGCCCGGAAATAATGCCTTCATTTCTTGGGCATTGAGGAGGCGAATTTCAGCTATGTATTGGCTTGCTTCTGCCGAGCTCCATTTTTTCATGCGGCTGAACTTCGTTTGGGTCAGCATAAAGTGAAGGAAAGCCTTGGAATAAAACTGCGCAAAGGGCAAGGCATAATGTGCTTCTATCGGAAAATAAACATTGGGGGTTTGAATAAAATAACTTTTCCCCACTCGGAGAATCTCTGAAGCCATCTTTTGTTGCAGCTCTAGGGTATACAAATGCTCAATTACCGAATTTGAAAAAACTAAATCAAAGCTGCCCGTTTCAAACTCGCGCATGTCGGTGGCATCGCCTTGTACAGCATGGATAGCCGGATGGCTAGTTTCCACAGGGTAGAGATTGAGTAAAGTAATGCGAAGGCCAGGATGGGAAAGTAACGAACTATTTTTCCAAAAATAACTTGTGCCACCTACATCTAAAATCTCAATTTTTTCAAGCCCGGAAAAGCGAGAAAAAAACATTTTTTCGAATTCTTGAAGCCTTTTTATTCGAAATTTATAACCTAAAGAGTTGGGATTATCAGAGGATGCTAAAAAATTAAACAGGGAGGACATGTACTTTTTGTTCCTTGGAAGGTGATAAATTTATCCAAAAGTAATAAGCCTTGAGAATTTCTTTCTTAATTTTACAAAGTTTCCTTCCCGAACTCCAATTTTTGTCAATTTTTTTTGACAAAAAGAGTTTGTATTAGTTTATATTTTTATGAAGAGAAGATTTGATACGTATTTTCCATGGCTGTTTACGGTCAGTGATTTTTTTGCATGCCTACTCTCTTTGGCGGTAGCTAATTTCTTTTTACAACGTTTTCATGTTTTGGGGGAAACTGAGTTTTCTGCCTACCTGCCTTTGGCCCTGCTGTGGATTTTGATTTCTATACTTCGCAAAGATTACAAGGTTGGGAGAACCGAAGAGTATGAAGATACATTAAGCAGGTTTTCAGTTTCGCTACTTTGGTTTTTAGGCGCTACAGCTATTCTTTGGACCCCTCTTCAAGTTGGCAATTACCGCTGGATTCAAATTGGCTCTTTAGGCATTACGCTTGGCTTCTTGATGGGATTTTTCAGGGTTGGTGTACAACTGATTCTTAAAAGATACCGGGCATTGGGGAATAACTTCCAGAATGCAATCATTGTAGGCAAGGGAGCAACGAGTCCAAGACTTGTGGATGTACTTCGAATCCGTAAGGATTTTGGTATCAATTTTTTGGGATACTTTGACGATCAATCGGATTGCGAACAAACTCGTGGGGAGATAGGAGACTTATTTGAGGTAGCACCAAAGATGAATCTTGACCTAATTTACATCCATGAAAAGTTGGATGCTAGCCTTGTAAAGCGTGTAATTGATTTTGCAGACGAACATTACATCAAGGTAAAAATGATTCCGGGGAAGAGTCTTCAACTGGAAAAAAATCTATCCTTCTCCCGCTATGGAGATTTCTTTGTCATCAATGTCAATGAAACTCCCCTGGATCATCCTTTGAATAGCTTTGCAAAACGGGTTTTTGACCTTGCATTTGCCAGCTTTGTAACTGTATTTATCCTTTCTTGGCTTATCCCTTTGGTAGGAATATTAATCAAGTTGGAATCCAGAGGTCCTATATTTTTTATTCAGGATCGAAATGGACTAAACAATAAGGTCTTTAGCTGCCTGAAGTTTCGTTCCATGACACCAAACGATTATGCTGACTCACATCAGGCCATCAAGAATGATCCAAGGGTTACAGCGATTGGGGCATTTCTTCGAAAGACTTCTTTGGATGAGATGCCACAGTTTTTGAATGTGTTGATGGGAAGTATGTCGATTGTGGGTCCTAGACCGCATACTTTGCCGATGAATGACACCTTCCGAACTCAAATTGATCGCTACAATTCCCGCCACAAAATTAAGCCCGGAATTACAGGCTTGGCTCAGGTAAGGGGTTACCGAGGAGAAATCGAAAACTCTTTCCAGATACGGTCACGCGTGCGGTTGGATTATTTCTACATCAACAATTGGTCTTTTCTCCTAGACATGGAGATTATGGTCAAAACCGTTTACGAGTTGCTATTCAATCGTGAAAATGCCTATTGAGTTGACAAGCACTTGTCGCTACTGTCATTCAACTCAAGGAACCAATTTTTTAGCTACAGAGCGCATGCTCGGACTAGGTGGGGAATTCACCTACACTTCCTGTCCTTCTTGTGGTTCCATACAGCTTTTGAGTATCCCCGAAGATCTTGGTTCGTACTATCCTAGTACCTATTATTCCTTTGGCGTACTTCAGCCTTCTGGAATCCTTCGAAACCTCCTTAAAAAAATCCGCATTCGAGCCTATTTCGCTACTGGATTGAAATTCTTTTTACCGCCCTTTGGGGGATATTGGCTCAAAAAACTTAACCTTAACTTTTCAGATTCCATCGCAGATGTTGGCTGCGGCAATGGGCAGCTAGTGTATGAACTCCACGTTTCTGGATTTAAGAATTTGCATGGTTTTGACCCCTTTTTGGAGAATGAAAGCCAGTTAGGCCCTGGCCTCAAGTTGTGGAATAAGGAATTTGGCCAAACTGATCGCTACTTTGATGTGGTCATGTTGCATCATTCATTCGAACACATGGCGGATCCTGAACAGGTATTAAAGACCTGTTTTGAACGCTTAAATCCTGGGGGGATCCTCTTGGTGCGCTGTCCTGTTTCAGATGCGAAAGTTTGGAAAGAAAAAGGTCCCCTTTGGGTCCAGCTGGATGCTCCTAGGCATTTGACAATTCCAAGTACCACAGGATTCGTAGCAGTAGCACAGCGGTGTGGCTTTGAGATTCAGGAAATTGTTTTTGATTCTACCTCCTTCCAGTTTTGGGGTACAGCACTCTATGAGCAGGGAGAGAAGTTGGACATTGGAAAAATTAGGACCTATTTCTCTGAAAAGCAGCTGGCGGAATGGGAGCAAAAGGCCATTCAATACAATCAGGAAGGTGTTGGAGACCAGGCCTGTTTCTTTTGTATCAAGCCTGGAAAAAAAGCTGAGGCATGAAAGGAACGGGCAAGTACTTTATAGGACTGCTTCTTCCGCCTGCATTCGAGTCCCAGTTCACCAAGCTTAAACAGGGCATTGCGGCCCAATTTCAAGTAAAATACGCCCTTCAATCTCCTGCCCACCTTACCCTGAAGATGCCATTTCGGTACAAAGAGGCGAAAGAAAGAGAATTGGGACTGCGACTCACCACTTTATTGGAAACACAGGTGCCATTTCATCTCCAACTTGTCGGTATTGGGCATTTTGGTAGGAGAAATATCCACCAACAAGTGACTCCCTCCGAATCCTTGGTGCAGCTCCAAACGACTTTGCGGAGCTTTTGCAAAAGATCCTTGCACCTGGTCGAAGAACTAAGTGACCGCAACTTTCAGCCACATGTGACTTTGGCTTACAAGGATTTGAAGCCTACCCATTTTGAGGAGGTGCTATCCTTTGCCCGCAAAAATGCAGACCATGGTGAATTTTTGGTCGAGCAGGTCTATCTATTGAAAAAAGTGGAAGGCCGATGGAAAGCGGTGTCCCCTTTAATTTTTGGAGGTAATTCAGAGAATCTCCAGTCAATAGCAAAGAAAGAATCTACCTAGCTCACTATTTTCAGGTCAGATAAAACAATTTGCCTTGATAAACTGATTTATATCCATCTTCTTAACTCCATGAAAAAAGCGCTAGTAGTTGGTTCGGGCATTGCCGGCATTGCCGCCTCCATCCGTTTGGCGGTGAAAGGGTATCAGGTAGAGGTATTTGAAGCCAATGCCTATCCTGGAGGAAAGCTTACGGCGATTGAGGGGAAGGGATATCGTTTTGATGCGGGTCCCTCCTTATTTACCTTGCCTGAACAGGTAGAAGAATTGTTTCAGCTAGCTGGCCAAAACTCAAAAGAGCACTTTGAATACGATCGCCTAGAAGTGGTGTGCCATTATTTTTGGGAGGACGGCAAGAAAGTCAAAGCCTGGGCTGACCCAGAGCGCTTTGCGGCTGAAGTAGCCTCGGAACTAGGGGTGTCGGAACAAGGAATCAAAGAGGTGCTGAAGCGATCTGCATTTATTTACGAGCACCTTTCTCCTTTGTTTATGCACCGCTCCTTACACAAGTTGAGCACTTGGATCGGTCCACAGGCAAGGAAGGCCTACTTAAATTTAGGGAAACTGGGTCTTTTCTCTACCATGAATGCCTTCAATACCCAACACTTGAAGGACCCCAAATTGGTGCAGCTTTTCAATAGGTATGCCACCTACAACGGTTCGGACCCCTACCAGACACCGGCAACCTTGACCATCATTCCCCACCTGGAGTTTAATCTAGGGGCCTATTTCCCGAAGCAAGGCATGCACGACATCAGCATGAGCTTGTACAAGTTGGCCCTGTCCTTGGGCGTTCGCTACCACTTCAATGCACCTGTAGAAGAAATTCTCGTGGAGAATCAACGGGCCTGCGGACTTCGAGTGCAGGGTAACGTAGTCAGCGGAGACCTTGTGGTGAACAACATGGATATGGTCAATGCCTACAAGACGATTCTCAAAAAGCAGGTGCAGCCCAAAAAGCTGTTGGAGCAGCCAAAGTCAAGCTCTGCGCTGATCTTTTACTGGGGCATTTCCCAAGTTTTTGAAGAAATAGGCATGCACAATATCTTTTTTTCGGAGGATTACGAGCAGGAGTTTGAGCACCTATTTCGTAAAGGGACGATTTATGAGGATCCGACAGTGTACATCAACTGCACCTCAATCTGTAAGCCAGACGATGCACCGGTTGGCACCATGAATTGGTTTACGATGATCAATGTTCCGAATAACCAAGGTCAAGATTGGGATCAGCTGATTGCAAAGGCAAGGAAGGATATCCTTGCGAAGCTGAGTCGTCTCTTGCATGCCGATATTGAACACTTGATCGACTTCGAGGAAATTTTAGACCCGAGGAGTATTGAATTCAAAACCTCATCTGCACAGGGCGCCTTGTACGGGAATAGTTCGAACACCCGATTTGCTGCGTTTTTGCGACATCCTAACTTTTCGAGCCAACTGAAGAGTTTATACTTCTGTGGAGGATCTGTGCATCCGGGGGGAGGGATTCCTTTGGCATTGCTCTCTGCAAAAATTATGTCCGAGGACATTCCAGATCTTAAAAAGTAAGCCCTGACCAAAAACAAAAAAAGCGGCCCATTCCAACAGGCCGCTTTTTAAATAATTAGAAGGGAGTATTAAAGCACTCGCTCGTATTGGTTGAAGAAGAAGTTTCCTTCAATGGCTGCATTTTCATCCGAGTCAGAACCGTGAACGGCATTGGCTTCAA
The DNA here is from genome assembly GCA_964587015.1 of uncultured Limnohabitans sp. Lineage (GTDB taxonomy): Bacteria > Bacteroidota > Bacteroidia > Cytophagales > Cyclobacteriaceae > Algoriphagus. The sequence continues at coordinate 9,454 of CAZPKI010000013.1, read as the reverse complement.
TGGATTTAGCGAAGATTTTACGGATGGTTCCCTCAGCTGCATTGGCAGGGTTGGTAGCTCCGATTAGGGTACGGAAATCTTCTACTGCGTTATTTTTTTCTAGAATAGCAGCAATAATTGCTCCTGAAGACATGTAGTTGCAAAGGTCCTTGTAGAAAGGTCTTTCGCTATGTACCTCATAAAACTTTCCAGCCAATGCTGGGCTGAGTCGAGTAGCTTTTAGAGCAACGATTTTAAAACCTGCTGCTTCAATCATTTTTAAGATTGCACCTGCGTTGCCTGCTTCGAAAGCATCTGGCTTAATCATGGTGAATGTTCTTGTTCCTGCCATGGGATTTGGAGTTTCATTGGTTTATTTCGGCTGCAAAATTAGCGCTTTTTGATTCATAATTAAATGGGTGGAATAGAATTCTAATGTAGTAGCTTCAGTATCAGTAAATTTCATGCTTTGGGAATTGTCTAAAATTTACTGACCTTTGCTCGCTCCGGAGCCAAAAGTGCAGCTGAATCAAATTAATGGAAGCTTTAGGTACGCTTATTCAAAAACTTTCCTCCCCTAGGAAAATCGTCATTACCACTCATGTGAAGCCTGATGCAGATGCCTTGGGGTCCTCATTGGGCCTATCAAATTACCTAATTAAGAAAGGGCATGAGGTAACGGTGATCAGCCCCTCCGACTATCCTTACTTTTTGACTTGGATGAAGGGCAATGATCGAGTCTTGGATTTTTCCAAGGAATCAGATCACAAGAAAGCCTTAGGGAAGTTGGAAAAGGCCGAAATGATCTTCTGTCTTGATTTTTCGGTTTTAAGTCGAGTAAACGAATTGGGAGAACTGATTCGTCAATCCAATGCCTACATCGTAAATATTGACCACCATCAAGATCCTGAGGATTTTGCACACCACAGACTTTGGAGTACCCAGGCGGCAGCCACCTGCGAACTCGTCTATGAGTTGATAGTCTCTCTTGGCGACAAAGAGCTGATTGATAAGCACATTGCGGCTTGTCTGTATGCGGGAATTTTGACAGACACAGGAGGATTCCGTCATCCCAATACTACTAAGAATGTGCATTTGGTAGTTGCTGAGTTGCTAGAAGCGGGAGCAAATGCAACAGAGATTGCAAACCTGATTTACGATTCAAATTCCTTAAATAGGCTCAAATTCATTGGTTTTGCCATCACAAAGCGGTTGGTAGTGCGAGAAGATTTACATTTGGCCTACTTTGTAATTAGTAAAAAAGATCTTAAAAAATATCAAAGTCAGACTGGAGACACAGAAGGTTTGGTGAATTATGCCTTATCTTTGGACGGAGTGAAGTTAGCAGCCTTATTTTCTGAACGAGAAGATGGTGTTAAAATATCCTTTCGTTCCAGTGTAGATGTTGCCGTAAATAAATTTGCTGCTGCCCATTTTGGTGGTGGAGGGCATAAAAATGCAGCTGGAGGCAAATCTTCCTCTAGCCTGAAAAAAACCATTGCACGATTTGAGTCCCTTGTTCAAGAGTTCCAAGAAGACCTTTTTGATTCCAAAGAAGTACCTACCCTATAACCCCAAACTTAAAAAATTTGAAATTCACCTATCCTTTTATGAAAAATTACAAATCCCTTGTTCTCCTATTCGCCCTTATCACTGGGGTAAGTACGCTTTCTTCGTGCCAAAAAACTAAGGTTACTGAGAAGGATGCCATCGAATTTACCTACATCGAGGAAGGTAAGGAGAAGCCTGCAAATGGTGAATTTCTATTGTATAATTTAGAAATTTTGACCCAGACTGACTCCGTCATCTACAGTACTTTAACTCAGCCGTTCCCAGGCTATTTGATGGCAAATGATACCATCAAGGCTCAAAATGGTATGGACGAAATCTTTTTGGCACTTAGAAAAGGAGATTCAATCACCTTTGAGGCCAAAGCAAAAATTATTTTCAGTGGCAATCAACCTGCTCCAATTAAGGAGGATGACTTAATCAAAGTTCGATTGGGCGCTTATGATGTAAAGTCGGAAGCAGACATGCAGGCTTTTTATGAAGAGGCAATGCAGAAAGAGCAGGAAAAAGCAGCTGAGCGCGCCAAGACGCTTTTGGTAGAAGAAGCAAAAACCATCGAAGCCTACATTGCAAAGAACAATTTGAAGGCACAGAAAACAGAAAGTGGACTGTACTACGTAATTGAAAAGGAAGGAACTGGTGAGGCTACCACTCCAGGAACTACCTTGTCTGTAAACTATGCGGGTTACTTAATCTCAGGTACATTGTTCGATACTTCTTGGCCAGAAATTGCCAAAGCAAACAACATGTTCAGTGAGGAGCGTCCTTACGAGCCTCTACCAGTTAGTGTAGGCTTGGGTCAAGTTATCCCAGGATGGGACGAGGGATTGATGCTCTTGAAGAAGGGCTCTAAAGCCAAATTAATTATACCTTCTCCACTTGGTTATGGAGAGAGTGGAGCTGGAGCAATGATTCCTGCCAACTCTATCCTTGTATTTGACGTAGAAGTAACCGACTCGAAAAAATAAGTCGTACTCTATACATTAAAAAACCAGAACCTATGAAATCCAGACTATTTTCCGCATTGGCTTTGTTTATCGGAGCACTTTCTTTGCTTTCCTGTGTGGATTCTGATCAAACCCAAGAGGTGATCTTGGAGCGGGATAAGGAAGCCATCGAAAAGTTTCTCAAAGACAATCCCATTTCGAGTGTGAAGGAATACAGTGAACCGATTGAAGGATTTTATATGTTCTGGCAGGTTTCAACCAAACCAGAGCGAAACAGTTTAACGCGGGGTGATACAGTCACGGTCAACTATGTAGGCAAAACGCTCGATAAAAAAATCTTCGACACCTCTATCGAGCAGGTTGCCAGGGATAATGGCGTTTTTAGTGCTAGCAGGAAATACCAGCCTCTTCGCTATGCAGTTGGCTATGGATTTACGATTACTGGATTTGAATTTGCGATATCCATGATGCATGCAGGCGAAAAGGCAACCGTAATTTTCCCTTCTCGTCTTGGCTACGGAACCCAGGCAAGTGGAGGCATTCCAGCAAATTCTCCCCTTATATTTGAACTTGACCTTGTACAGATCAAAAAAGGCCCGAATTTAAATCCATGATGCGTAATCTTTTCGTACTCTTCCTTTTTGCCTTAGTTGGCCTCAGTGCTTGCGAGACTACAAGTCCTTTCAATCAGGGGCCTATCTATGATTTTGAAGGAAACCTTGCCAACGATCGTAAGAAGATCGCGGCTTATCTAGATACTGCCAAAATAGATAGTATTTATCGCATTCATGATCCTAGCGGGGTGGTTGTGATTGTACAGAAGGAAGGCAAGGGTTCTCGCCCAACAAATAATACTGTAGTCTACACGGACTACATTGGAAAGGTGATGGCAACAGGAACGGTGTTTGACACCTCCTACGAGGCTATAGCTCGGGCCAAAAACTTATTTGTGGAGGGTAGAGTCTACGCCCCACTTAGTTTTGTTGTTGGCACCGCCACCGTAATTACAGGTTGGGATATTGGATTCAAACGACTCCGGCCGACTTCAAAGGCGACCATCATTATTCCTTCGCCTTATGGCTACAGCAATCAGAAAAACAACGACAAAATCCCAGAGAATTCGATCTTAATCTTTCAAGTAGATTTCTTAGGAATCGATTGATAAAGGGGGTTTTGGCCCCTTTTTTTTTGGGAATAGCCCATCCTTTTTTCAAGAGATAGGAGGCTTTTGGCTTCAAAATTCTTTCTAACTTGTCCCTGCAATGCCCCGTAGTGATGGAAGTGGTTTTTAAAGGAATGAATGCGGGCGAGCATGACAGAACCAACTAACCCAAATGACTTATTTTTTATGAAAATTGGAATCATCCGAGAAGGGAAAATCCCTGTGGATCGACGCACGCCTTTTACCCCAGAGATCCTGCATGACATTCAAAAAACCGCTGGGGATAGCCTATCCATCTGTGTAGAAACAAGTTCGTTCCGTTGCTATACCGATGCGGAGTACCAGGAGCAAGGGATTGAGGTGCTTAGTGACCTATCCAACGCAGACTTTTTGTTTGGCGTGAAGGAAGTCCCGATTGACCGATTGATTCCCGAAAAGACCTATTTTTTCTTTTCGCATACGATCAAGAAGCAGCCTCGAAATAAAGCGATGCTGCAAGCCATCTTGGCCAAGTCAATTCGTTTGATAGACTATGAGCTATTAAAAAATCCAGCAGGAGAAAGGGTGGTTGCTTTTGGGAGATGGGCAGGTGTGGTGGGGGCATACAATGCTTTTTGGACCTATGGAAAGAAGACGGGTCTATATCAAATACGAAGAGCCTTGGACTGTAGGGATTTGGAGGATTTGAAAGTCGAATTGAAGAAGGTGGTGCTGCCTCCAATCAAAATTGTGGTAACTGGTAGAGGGAGAGTAGGGAAAGGGGTTTTAGAAATCTTAGAAATTTTGGGAGTTCGAGAAGTAGAATCTCAGGACTTTCTTCGAGATGACTTCCAAGAACCAGTTTTTACTTGCCTTTCTACTGTCGACTATGTGCGGAGAATCTCTGATAAGGGCTATGAGCAAGCTCATTTTTATGCCCATCCAGAAGCCTATGAAAGTCAATTTATGCCTTTTGCAGAAGTTGCTGAAATTTTAATTGCTGCAGCGTATTGGGATCCTAAAGCTCCGCGATTATTTGAGCTGGAGGCTATTCAATCCATAAATTTTTCAATTTCTGTAATTGCTGACATCACCTGTGATCTTGATGGATCCGTTCCTACTACGCATCGAGCTTCTACCTTATTAGATCCTGTGTATGATGTAGACCGAAATACCCTGCAGGAGCTTCCTCCTTTTGCGAATCAGCACAGTATTTCCGTGATGGCAATTGATAATTTGCCCTGCGAACTTCCACGAGAATCTTCGGCTGAGTTTGCCAGACAACTTCGAGAATGGGTCGCCCCTGAATTGGGTAAAGAAAACTCCGATCTATTGGAAAAGGCCACAATTGCCCGTGATGGTGATTTGACCTTGGAATTTATGTACCTGAGCGATTACGTAAAATAGAACCCCTAATCAATTGGAATGAAACTAAATCGATACTTAGAATCCACTTTACTTAAACCAACTGTCACGGAAAGGGAAATAGATCTTTTGATAGCTGATGCTATTACAGCCCAATTTATTGGTGTATGTGTGCCTCCTTTTTGGGTAAAAAAGGTAAAGCGCGAGCTGCAAGAACAGGACATACAGCTGGTCACTGTGATTGGCTTTCCCTTTGGCTATGAGCTATCCGAAACAAAGCTGGCAGAAGCGAAAACTGCGATTCAGGCTGGTGCAGATGAGTTGGATGTGGTATGGTCTCAAACGGCTTTTCATTCGGGCATGTCCTGGCCCAAAATAGAATTAGCTCAACTAGCCAAACTATGTCATGAATCAGAACGGGTCCTGAAAGTGATTATTGAAACGGCTTATTTGAGTGCTACACAAATCCGAGAAGCCTGTTTGATTTGCCAAGATGCAGGAGCAGATTTTGTCAAGACCTCCACAGGCTATGCCCCATCTGGAGCAAGGGTAGAGGATGTATTGGTAATGCGAGAGGTATTGCCTTCCACCATTGGGATTAAAGCAAGTGGAGGAATAAAAACGCTCGAACAAGCTTTGGCACTGATTCAGGCAGGGGCTGATCGTCTGGGTACCAGCGCTGCCAAATCGTTGATGGATGAATGGCAAACAAAAAATCCTTAATCTTGGGTAAAGTAGATTAGCAGAAAAGGAATGATAAAGAAAGTCAGCAGGATATAGGCTAATCCGACCACTCGGTATTTTACAGACATTTTCCCCATATAGTTTGAGATCCAAACTGGAAATTTCCGAATACTTGAGAAGGGTAAAAAAATTAAGGCTCCAAAACTATTGAATAATACATGAACTAGGGCCAAAGCAATGGCTGCTTCAGGCTTGTAAATGGAGGCAATCACTGCTGTGATAGTGGTGCCAATGTTTGCGCCAATAATAAAAGGGAAGGCTTTACTCAAGGTTACTTTTTTGCTCGCCACAAGGGGGACCACAAGCGAGGTAGTGACTGTACTCGACTGAACAGCCGCTGTGAAAAAAAGCCCATAAAAAAATGCAAGCCCCGTTTTTTGGAAAATGACCTTATTGATATCTTGAAAAGTATTTTTTACAAACGACTTGTACATAGCGGTGGACAAGACTTTGATGGCTAAAAACACAAGAATAATCGACAAAATCATAGATGCTACAGGATGGTTGACCTGGGTCACCAACCATTCGGTCCAAGTACGGGTAAACATCCGGTTGTAGATAATAGGACCTTCAAAGGAATTGTCTGAGGCAAACCAATCCGCGATATAGCTTGCGGTTTTGGAAAGAAAGCCAAAGTAAATCTCAAGCGGAAAGAGGAGAATAACTGCAAGGATATTAAATAAGTCATGGGAAATTCCCGCAGATAGTGCCCGTTGGAATTCCTTTTTATTCATCAAATAAGACAAGGACACAAGGGTGGAGGTAAGCGTAGTGCCTATGTTTGCTCCCAGTACAATTGGAACTGCTTGCTGCAAGGTAAGATTTCCTGAAGCCACAATTGCAACTACGCTGGCGGTGACCGTCGAGCTACTTTGGATTAAGGCAGTAACCAATAAGCCAATGAAGAGGCTGATAAATGGGTTTTTGGTCGCTTGAAGAAATTCTAGTGCTAAACCACTGTTAACATTTCCTACTGCCACGGTAAGCAAGTCAATGGAAAAAATAAACAATAGGAGCGCAATAAAAACCTGCCCAAATTTTAGAAATGGATTACCCGAACTTAAATTCTTCTCTTCTAAACCGTCCATTTTTAGGGCCTTTTATTCAAAAAAAGTAAACAGAGAGAAAATGCAAATAACCTGATTTACCTACACAATCTTGAACTGCAAAATTTCATTTTTTTTCTGAGAAAACAATTTTTCGATTTTTTCTTCGGGCATGATTTATACCCAAATAACAATTTAATAACATAGGTTACCGAATAACTTGTTTAATTTGAACTTGAAGAAAAAAATTGCCTACCAATCATGGCCAAGAGACAGCCCATTGATCAAAATATCAATCAAGAAAAGCTTTCCAAAAAAACGTATCTCATGTTTGATTTTCCCAAAACTGAGCGACCTTTTTTAATTACAATTTGTATTCTCACGGCTACAGCAGGATTAATAACTCCCTACACTTATGTGGCCATGTGGTTTGGATTTGCTTTAGCGGCATACTCTGCGATAGCCAATGATAGCATTCAGACCATTGGAACCTTTATTGTTTCCAACCAAAGGATAAAATGGTACTGGTTGTGGATTTTTATTGGACTGATTTGGGTGGCAACCATCACCTACAGTTGGCTGGTCTTTGATGGGGACGTAACCTTTAAATTATTGAGTACCCCAGGATTAGAAAAAGCTCCTGAAAATTTTGTTTTTCTTCAAGTTGCAGCCCCACTAGTCCTTTTGGTAATGACACGGATGAGGTGGCCAGTGTCTACCACTTTTTTGTTGCTGAATGTATTTACCTACAAGGCAGGCACGATTGTTTCGGTAATGACCAAGAGTTTTTTAGGCTATGTCTTGGCCTTTGTCTTGGCTATTTTTGTTTGGTTTTTACTCGAGCGCTTTGTCAAAAACTACTTAAAAGGCGAGGCACGCCCCTATTGGATGGTCTTGCAATGGATTACATCAGGGACACTTTGGGCAGTATGGATCATGCAAGATGCTGCAAACATTGCCGTGTTTCTTCCTAGGCAGTTGAATACCCTAGAATTTATTGTTTACACGGGCTTTGTATTCTTGGGGCTAGGACTCATCTTTTTCCTAAAAGGAGATAAAATTCAAGACATCATCAATGAAAAAACCAACGTAACCGATGTGCGAGCCGCCACCTTGGTGGATTTGGTTTATGCAGTGATCTTGTTTTATTTCAAAATATACAGCAATGTTCCAATGAGTACCACCTGGGTGTTTATTGGATTGTTGGCAGGTAGGGAATTTGCCATTGCTTTAGGTAAACATGGAAAATCCAGTAAGCGAAGCGCCTGGTTGATAAGAGCTTTCCGTTTGGCCAGAAAAGACATGTACAAAGCCCTAGCCGGATTGATTGTTTCCTTAATCTTGGCGATGGTCATCAACAAAGGAGTTCGCCAAGAGATCTTCGCTCTCTTTAATTTCTAACCTTTTTGGATATCTTCACGCACGAGTACTTTATGAATGAAGCCTTCAAGCAGGCAAAGATTGCTTTTGAAGAAGGCGAAGTACCCGTTGGTGCGGTAGTGGTGTCCAAAAACAAGGTAATTGCCCGTGCCTACAACCAAACCGAAAAATTGAATGATGTCACGGCGCATGCAGAGGTGTTGGCAATCACTGCTGCTGCAAATTATTTGGGAGGCAAATACCTCAACGAATGCCGCCTATACGTGACCCTGGAGCCTTGCCCCATGTGTGCAGGGGCACTCTACTGGGCACAGCTTGGGGAACTTCATGTGGGTGCCTCGGATCCCAAGCGAGGTTACCACCAATGCAATTCCCAAATGCTCCATCCCAAAACCAAGGTATTTACCGGAATGATGGCAAAGGAGTCAGAGCAGCTTATGCTGGAATTTTTCAAAAACTTGCGAAAAAAGACTTTTTGATTGGCAAGAACTTTTTGGGAAAAAGTCTGGTTTAGGAGACATGTAAAAGCGCACAAAATTTTTAACTTTACCGCACATAAAACCCTATACACATGGCTTTTGAACTACCCTCACTTCCTTATGCACTGAATGCATTGGAGCCTCATATCGATGCACGAACCATGGAAATTCACCATGGAAAGCACCACAATGCTTACGTGACTAACTTAAATGCTGCTATTGCCGGCACCGACCTAGAAGGCAAATCCTTGGAGGAGCTGATGAAGGTGGCAGGATCAAATGCAGCAGTAAGAAACAACGGCGGAGGACATTGGAACCATAGCCTTTTTTGGCAAATTCTTTCTCCAACTGGTGGAGGCCTTCCTACTGGAGCATTGGCTGCTGCAATTGATGCAAAATTCGGCTCTTTTGATGCTTTTAAGGAGACATTCAACAAAGCAGGAGCTACACGATTTGGCTCAGGCTGGGCTTGGCTCTGTGTAGACACCAAAAAAGAACTTTGCGTGTGCTCTTCACCCAATCAAGACAATCCACTTATGGACGTGTCAGATTGCCCTGGCACCCCGATCCTAGGACTGGATGTGTGGGAGCATGCCTACTACCTACACTACCAAAATAGACGTCCAGACTACATCGCAGCGTTCTGGAACCTGGTCAACTGGGAGGAAGTAAGCAAGCGCTACGCTGCTGCGAAGTAAACTCATCCTTAAAACACCATTCATGAACTCCTGAGGAAATTCTTCAGGAGTTTTTTTGTTCCATTCTGAAAAAATACTGTTCGGAAATGAGACAGGCTTCCTGTTG
>CAZPKI010000012.1:0-26513 GCA_964587015.1 uncultured Limnohabitans sp. | reverse complement strand
TTCATTGTAAAATTTTACTGTCCCGGTAAACATAATAAATTGTGATAAATTGGAAATAAAAGAGGCTTAAAAATAACTATTCAATTAAAAAAAACAAAATAATCGTTTTTTTTATCTAAAAATGAAAAAAATAATTTTGATTCGACACGCCAAATCGGGCTGGGACAATCCCTCACTCCCAGATTACGATCGCCCACTAGCCGACAGAGGGTTGCAAGATGCACCCCAAATGGCTACTTCCCTTAAAAATCGCGGGATAACCGTAGACCTCATCTGCTCCTCCACTGCCCAAAGAGCCAAACAAACCGCCAGCATTACCGCAGCCGTGCTTGAGTATCCGGAAGCAGAAATTCACTGGGAAAAATCCCTTTACCATGCTTCAGCAAGTCATCTGCTCCAATTCATACAGTCGCAGTCAAATCAAGTCCATACCCTAGTATTGGTAGGCCACAATCCTGGGATAACCGAATTAATCGTACGCTTGGGTGTAAATCTGGATAATCTTCCTACCGCAGGTCAGTTTGCATTTACGGTATTGGGCGAAGAATGGAAGGACTTGAGTGCTTCCAATTGCAGGTTTGACTGGTGGGATAGTCCAAAAAAACCAAGAGCTGCTAACTAATCCATCTTGCTTTACCTCCATTTGAAGGCAACAGCTTTTCAAATTACAGGATATACTGCGATAGATCTCGATTTTTCACCAAGGAACTCAAGCGTTCTTTCACCATCTCCTTTGTGATGCTAATCCTTGAATTGGGCCCTATAAAATCAGGAACCTCAAACAGAAAATCATTGAGCAGGTGACTCATCACGGTGTGGAGTCTACGGGCTCCAATATTTTCCACTTCCTGATTGATCAAAAAGGCAAGGCTAGCAATCTCTTCAATGGCATCATCCGAAAAATCCAGGTACACTTCCTCCACTTCAAAAAGAGCCTGGTATTGCTTGGTCAATGCATTTTTGGGTTCCTTCAATATTCTGGTAAAATCCTCCTTGGTTAAAGCCTGAAGTTCAACACGAATGGGAAAGCGTCCCTGTAATTCTGGAATCAGGTCGGAAGGCTTGCTCACATGAAAGGCTCCAGCAGCAATGAATAATACGTGGTCGGTTTGAATGACTCCATACTTGGTGGTCACAGATGAACCCTCCACAATAGGAAGTAAATCCCGCTGCACTCCTTCCCTGCTCACATCCGGTCCTCCGCCTCCTTTTCCAGACTTGGAAGCAATTTTATCGATCTCATCAATGAAAATGATTCCATTGTTTTCTGCCAATCGAATCGCTTCCTCTTTTACTTCATCAAAGTCAATCAGCTTAGATACCTCCTCTTCCAAAAGCACTTTGCGAGCCTCGGAAATGGGAAGCTTCCGCTTTTTGGTTTTCTTGGGCATCATGCCTGAAATCATGTCCTGGAGACCGGCCATGCTCGCATCATCCATCATTCCATTTCCCACCATACCTATTCCCATAGGTGCTGATGCTTTGACTTGAATTTCGATCTTTCGATCCTCTAATTCACCTTGACGGAGTTTTTCTCGGAATCGGTCACGAGTACGTTCGTTGAGTTCCTCATCGGAATTAGGTGCCAAACTGCCATCTGTAGGATAGGAATTGCCACTTGTAAATCCCATTCCTTTGACCGGAGGAATCAAAATATCCAACAAAACTTCCTCCACAGCCTCGGCTGCCTTTACCTTCACTTCTTCCTTTTTGGCATCTCTGACGAGGTGAACACTCTGCTCCACTAGGTCACGAACCATGCTTTCCACATCGCGGCCTACATAGCCTACTTCGGTAAACTTGGATGCTTCCACCTTGGTAAAGGGTGCATTTGCAATCTTGGCCAAGCGTCGTGCGATCTCCGTTTTCCCTACACCTGTGCTCCCAATTAGCAAGATATTGTTGGGTACAATGTCTTTTTGAATATCCGAAGTGACCCCCATGCGTCGAATGCGGTTGCGCAAGGCAATGGCCACATTTCGCTTGGCATCCTGCTGACCAATAATGTACTTGTCAAGCTCTGCGACAATCTGTCTGGGGGTAAGGTTAAGGGAATTAAGCATCTGCTTGAACTGTTGGTGGTGGATCAATACAATCGAAAATAGAGCACACTACCGCAAATTAGGCGGAAGGTGTAGACTCTGGACTCAAATTAAATTTTAAAGGACGATCCACTTGAACTGCAGTCAATGCTAGATCAAGCACTTCATCCACTTGGGTTACGTAATGGAATTGGATACCCTTCAAGTAGTGCGCATCAATCTCTTCGATGTCCCGTCTATTCTTGTGACAAAGAATGATCTCTTTGATGCCTGCACGCTTGGCAGCCAAGATTTTCTCCTTTATTCCGCCTACGGGCATCACCTTACCAATCAAACTGATTTCTCCAGTCATGGCTACTTTTGCCTTTACTTTTCGCTGCGTAAATACGGAGGCTATGGCAGTAAGCATGGTGATGCCTGCAGATGGGCCATCCTTGGGAACCGCTCCAGCAGGCACGTGAATGTGGAGATCGTATTGTTCAAAAATGCGGTGATCGATGCCCAATTGCTCGGCTTTGGACTTCAAGTAAGACAAGGCTGTCATGGCAGACTCCTTCATTACGTCGCCCAACTGACCGGATAGGGTCAACTTACCTTTACCCCTGCTCAAACTGGATTCAATAAATAGGATTTCGCCACCTACACTCGTCCAGGCCAAGCCCGTCACTACCCCAGCTATGTTGTTGTCTTGGTAGATCTCCTTATCAAAAATCGGAGCCCCTAAGACCTTTCGAACCGCTTCAGGGGTGATTTTGGATACATACTCCTCCTCCATGGCTATGGACTTGGCAATGTTTCGAACCACCTTTCCGATGACTCGCTCCAAACTTCTCACGCCCGACTCACGGGTATATTCTTCAATCAATTTCTGTAGCGCTGCCTTTTCAAAGGTAATCTCCTTGGGTTTAAGCCCGTGTTCGGTACGCTGCTTGGGAACGAGGTGGCGCTTGGCAATTTCCAATTTTTCCTCCTGCGTGTAGCCCGTCACCTCGATGATCTCCATCCGATCGCGAAGTGCTGGCTGTATGGAATCCAGTGAGTTGGCTGTGGCGATAAATAGCACCTTACTCAAATCGTATTCCACCTCCAGGTAATTGTCCAAAAAGGCATTGTTCTGCTCAGGATCCAACACCTCCAAGAAAGCGGAGGAAGGATCGCCTCTGAAGTCAGAAGAAAGCTTGTCAATCTCATCCAATACAAATACTGGATTGGAGATCTTGACCTTTTTCATGTTTTGGATCACCTTGCCTGGCATGGCACCCACATAGGTTTTGCGGTGGCCACGGATCTCGGCTTCATCGTGCAAGCCTCCTAGGGACATTCGGATGTATTTTCTACCCAAAGCAGAAGCGATGGATTTCCCTAGGGAGGTTTTACCCACTCCTGGAGGGCCATACAAACAGAGAATTGGACCTTTCAAGTCATTCTTCAGTTTCAAAACGGCCAGGTATTCAATGATTCTGTCCTTTACTTTTTCCAGCCCAAAGTGGTCTGCATCTAGAATTGCTCTAGCGTGCTTCAGGTCAAAGTTGTCTTGGGTAAACTCATTCCATGGCAATTCAACCAAGGTTTCCGCATAATTCAGCGCAATAGGATACTCAGCAGCGGAAGGGTTGACGCGTAATATTTTATCGAGCTCCTTCTCAAAATGCTTCTTCACGTCGGCCGGCCAGGCTTTCAGTGCTCCTTTGGCGCGAAGGTCCTCCACTTCTTTTTCAGGGCCTTCCTCTCCAAGTTCGGTTTGAAGAACCCGCATCTGCTGCCGCAAGAAATAGTCCCGCTGCTGCTGATCGATGTCGGTATGTACTTTTTTATGGATTTCTGATTTCAGCTCCAGCATCTGGATGTCTTTCATCATAAACTCCAGCAACAAGGTGGCGCGCTCTACCCCATCGTTGATTTCTAATAATCGCTGCTTGGATTCTACCGGTGCATTGATGTTGGAAGAAAGAAAATGAGTTAGAAAGGCTGTATTGTCAATGTTATCGAGCGCTACCTGAGCTTCACGGGGAATCTCTGGATTCAGGTGAAGGATTTTGGTGGCAGCATCCTTAAGCGACTCCTCCAGTGCCTTGATTTTCTTGGAATTCTTTGGAAAATTTTCCTCCAAGTAATCCACCTTGGCGATGAAATAGGGATCGTCAGTAACCTGCTCTCGAATGGCAAAGCGCTTCTTTCCTTGAATGATAATCGTAGTATTGCCATCTGGCAAAACAATCATTTTAATGATTTTGGCGAGTGTACCCACCTGATACAGGTCTTCCCAGTTGGGATCGTCTTGATTGGGTTGAATCTGTGCACAGACGCCAATGTATTTATTGCCTTTTTGCGCCTTCTTCACCAAGCGAATTGAGCGCTGACGTCCAACGGTAATGGGAATGACTACCCCAGGAAAAAGTACGGTATTCCGCACGGACAGAATAGGAACCTCTTCCCCATAAGCCTCCTTGGAGCTGGCGTCATCCTCTTCATCAGTAATTAACTGAATCAAGTCGCCTTCAGCGGCAAATTCACCGTTCATTAAATTATGGAATAAAGAGTTTTCGTATTGGCTCATATAGACAGATTGACAGCATGCTGTCAGGATATAGCTAAAATAAAGGAAGAACTTGGACTAGATCCAAGTTCTTCCAAAAGATTCAATTGAAATGCCAAACCATTAGCTGGCCATATTGACAGACCGACTAGAAAATGAGTTTGAGGATATCATTTCCGATGGCAAAAACCATCAAACCAAGCAAAATGACCATACCCACCTTCTGTGCAACTTCCAGGAATTTGTCTGAAGGAGCTCGTCCAGAGACCATTTCATAGAGCAGGAATACCACATGACCTCCATCCAAGGCAGGAATAGGAAGTAGATTCATAAAGGCCAAAATCATGGAAATCAAACCAGTAATACTCCAAAATTTGACCCAATCCCAGCTATCCCCATAAATCTTGGCCATGCCAATTGGTCCGCTGACATTTTTGGTAGATACTTCGCCGGTAAACATTTTTCCCAAGGCCTTGGCATTGACAATCACTGCACCAAATGCGCGGCTTGTTCCTTTTGAAAAGGATTCGGTAAGGCTATAGTCTCTCTTTACTGGTTCAATCAAAGGGTTGACAGCGATTCCTATTCTTGCTTCATCTGTTACGGCTACGCTTAATGTATCTACTTGGGTGCCTTTTTTACGAACTAGGGAAATGGTCTGATTTTTAACCTGCAGCAAAGCCGTCTGCATCTCATCAAAATACGTGATGGGGATACCATTTACAGCAAGGATTTGATCCCCTTTACCAATGCCTGCAGCTTCAGCTCCACTACCTGAATCTACTGCACCAACTTCAAATGGGAAACGTATCGCTACAAATTTACTGAAGGACTCCTCCGAATTGAAGGTATTGATGAATCCTCTAGGGATCTCCACTTTCATTTGCTGACCTGCACGCTCAACGGTATAGTAACCGTTTTCGCTGAGCAAGGCCGAACCGCTGCTCAGTTCGCTTATGCTTTGGTAAGGTTGTCCATTGATATCAAGAATCTTGTCTCCGGTTTTAAAACCTATAGCTTCCCCATATTCGTAGGCCACGATTCCATTTTCAATGACCTGATCTCGAGAGAAGTAGGTCTCCCCATTGGAATACACGAGGGTTACGAAGATGATAATCCCTGTAATCACGTTGACGATCACTCCACCCAACATGACGATCAAGCGCTGCCAGGCTGGCTTGGCACGAAACTCCCAAGGCTGTGGTTCAGAGGCCAGCTGGGCGGTATCCATGGATTCATCTACCATCCCTGAAATCTTCACAAAGCCCCCAAGCGGGATCGCACCGATGGAATATTCGGTCTCTCCCCACTGAAATCCTGCGATTTTTGGAGGAAATCCGATGGAGAATTTTTCTACGCGCATGCCAAAAAGCTTGGCGGTAAGCAAGTGTCCCAGCTCATGTAGTCCCACCAGGATTGACAATCCTAGCAGCAGCTGGCCCACCATAATTAAGGTTTCCATTTATCGTTTTGAGGTTAGTATATTTTCACTTAGTTCTCTGGCTTGCCGATCGGATTCAATGTAATCTTCCAATTGTGGACGGGCAAGAAAGTTAGCTTGGTTGAGCGTTTCTTCGATTAGGTCAGACATTTCTAAGAAGCCGATTTGTCGATTGAGGAAAGCGGCAACGGCAATTTCATTGGCTGCATTTAAGATACATGGAGCATTGCCTCCTGCGGCAAGCGCATCGTATGCCAACTGCAAGTTGCGAAAGGTCTTTACATCGGGCTGCTCAAAAGTAAGCTGCGGGTAATTCGCAAAGTTGAAGCGCTCAAAATTACTTTTCAATCGGTCGGGGTAGCTTAGTGCAAACTGAATAGGGATACGCATATCAGGCAGGCCGAGTTGCGCTTTAATCGATCCATCTTCAAATTGCACCAGGGAGTGCACAATACTTTGGGGGTGAACAACCACCTCAATCTGCTCTGTTTTTAGCCCAAAAAGCCATTTGGCTTCGATGACTTCGAGCCCTTTATTCATCAGGGAGGCGGAGTCAATGGTGATTTTTGCACCCATATCCCAGTTGGGATGCTTGAGGGCCTGCTCCCGAGTGACGGAGGACAAATAGCTCGTGTCTTTTCCTCGGAAGGGTCCTCCTGAAGCGGTAAGAATTATTTTTTCGATGGGATTGTGAAACTCCCCTACTAGGCATTGGAATATAGCGGAGTGCTCGGAATCTACGGGATATATATTGACTCCATGTTGCTTGGCAAGTGCGGTAATCAACTCCCCTGCCACCACCAAAGTTTCCTTGTTGGCTAGGGCAATTTGCTTGCCCGCTCGGATGGCATGTACCGTAGGAATCAAGCCGGAATATCCTACCAATGCGGTCAGCACCACATCGATTGTTTCCATTTCCACCACATGAGCGATGGCTTTTTGGCCGGCAAAGACCTTGATTGGCTCTCCTGAAAGGGCTTCCTTTACTTTGGAATAATGGTCCTCGTTGCCGATGACCACTGCGTTTGGTTTAAACTCCGAGGCTTGCGCCACCAAGAGTTCCCAATTGTGCTGTGCAGTAAGTACTTCTACGGTAAACCAGTCGGGATGCTGACGGATCACATCGAGAGTTTGTGTCCCGATACTTCCTGTACTTCCCAAAATAGCTACGCGTTTATTTTCTGTCATGTAGGTGAGAATGAATACACTACAACCCCCCTGGCGCAGGAAGGTTGTGTGAATAACTGACAAAATTACCAATTGGGCTGAATTTCTTGGTACATGTCGTCAGATTTTAGCGCTTGGGCTAATTTTTGACATAACTTTTTTTGTGAAATTTTCTGAAAAATTGAGAAGAAATACGGGTAAAACCGTTTTCCTATTAAACAAGCACTACCTCAGCCCATGCAGCACCTCTTGAAAACTATCGGTATCCCCTTTGTCGCCGGATTGGCTGGCGCAGCACTTTGGACCAGTCTGTTTTTGCCTTTGGAAAAAGGACTACTAAACAGCCCTGTTACGCGTAGCCTTCCTGCGCAGTTTTCGGCCTTATCAACGCCTAATACCCTTATACAAACACCCAATTCGTTTACCGAAGCCTCGCAAAGCAGTACGGGTTCGGTGGTATTTATCAAAAACTTCAGCGGCACAGACTACCGACGCTACAGCATGTTTGACTACTTCTTTGGCACTACACCAAACACTCAAGTGAGTACTGGCTCAGGTGTTATTTTGTCAAAAGATGGCTATATCATCACCAATGCCCACGTGATTGAGCGAGCAGAAACACTTGAGGTGGTGCACCAAAAACGTACCTACCAAGCCAAGCTGGTTGGCTTGGATAAAAATACCGACATAGCTGTATTGAAAATTGAAGCGCAAAACTTACCTGAAATCAAGCTTGGTTCTAGCCGAAACCTACAGATTGGGGAATGGGTCCTCGCGGTGGGTAATCCGTTCAACCTCACCTCCACTGTAACTGCCGGTATCGTCTCCGCCAAGGAGCGACAAATTAATATTCTAGGTGGTGATTTTCCCTTGGAAAGTTTCATCCAGACCGATGCGCCAATCAATCCGGGCAACTCAGGAGGGGCATTGGTAAATATGAGTGGTGAACTAGTGGGGATCAACACCGCCATCCTTTCTCGTACAGGTTCCTACACCGGGTATGGATTTGCGGTACCGGTAGATGTAGCGGTGAAGGTAGCGAATGACTTGATCCAACATGGAGAGGTTCAAAAGGCCCTTCCCGGGATAGAAGTATCCGAAATCACCCCCGAATTAGCCAAAGAAATGGCTTTGAATAGTTTGGAAGGAGTGGTAGTCACTCGCGTCTTAAAAAGTGGGGCGGCAGAGAAAGCTGGCCTACAAATGAAAGATTTGATTACGCAAATCGGGGACTGGAAAATTACTGGAAAAGGAAGTTTTGAGGAAGCTTTATCCTATTACTATCCTGGAGACAAGGTGAATGTCGGCTTTCAGCGAGGGGGCAAACTTGATGTTGCATCCCTAACGCTTCAAAATCTAGAAGGAGGCACAGGAATCAGCAAACGAGAGTTTTACAGTTCGGAAGTGCTCGGTGCTCGTCTCGAATCCATCAATGCCATCGACAAGGATCGCCTTAAACTTAGCTTTGGGGTGAAGATTACCTCATTGACCAACGGATACCTCCGAGACCTGGGATTCCGCGATGGATTTGTAATTACTCACATTAACGAAATGCCAGCCAAAGATCCAAAAGCACTTGGTCCTTATTTGGAAAAATTTAGCGGCCGCCTGGTATTGGAGGGTGTTTCACCGAATGGGCAACCCTTTACCCAAAGTTATCAAGTGAGGTAAAAGAAAGATGATAATGCCTAAATAAATGATTTATTCGTAAGATTTTGCACTCATTTTGAACCACCATTACGATTGCGGATAATCTTTTCAACTTTATCTGTATTTTTAATTTTAAACTCGAACAAAAACCCCATGGAATCAGAAATCCATCTTGAAAATTCTAAATTCGGCAAACTCCAAGATTACCTCAAAGAGTTTGTGTATGGCGGAATCGATGGGGCAGTCACCACCTTTGCGGTAGTTGCCGGAGGATTTGGAGCCAATTTGGATACGGGAATCCTTTTGATTTTAGGCTTTGCCAATCTTCTTGCAGATGGATTTTCCATGTCTGTGGGAGCCTATCTGGCCGCCAAAAGCGAACGAGATACTTACGATAAACACGAAAAGATTGAATACTGGGAAATTGAAAACCTACCAGAGATCGAACGCGCCGAAATCGAGGAGATCTATGCAGCCAAGGGTTTTAAAGGAGAGCTGCTTCAACAAGTAGTGAACCATATTTGCGCCAACAAGAAATTATGGGTAGATGAGATGATGAAGGACGAGCTAGGCATGATGCGTGATCATAAAAGTCCTTTAAAGATTGGAACAGCCACCTTTGCTTCCTTTCTACTTGTAGGCCTAATTCCCCTAACGGTGTACCTCTGGAATTTTTTCTTCCCTACCCCGATCAACCTCTTTTTCTGGACAAGTTTACTTACCGGCCTTGCCTTCTTTTTAGTAGGATGGCTCAAGAGTGCGGTCAACCAAACCTCAGCCCTTAGAGGAATATCAGAAACCGTTCTCTTGGGGCTATTGGCTGCAGTAGTGGCCTATTTTGTAGGAGATGTGTTGGAGCAATTTTTTATGTGATTGAAAAATAGTCAACGGCTGACGGACAACGGTCTACAGATTACCTAATATAATTTCAAAACTTATTTTTAGTAGTGAGTTGTGAAAAAGCAGAGAATCTAATTTAACAGACTAGCGATTCCCCATCTTTCCAATAGACCTTTTTTTATTCAATTCGAATTTATGCTCGTTTTCCGTATTGGTGGAAGCAGCAGCCAAATCCGATGCGTAGAAATGTGTAGCCTTAAAGTAGTTGAGGCGAGCTTCTGATTCCCCACTCGAGCGCTGCCATTTTTCTTGTTTGTAGAGTTTTATTCGATCCTCATGAAGCTCCAATAACTCGTCGTAGGGTCCACGGGAAGAAATCAATTTGATAAATATCGGAGCGGTTTCAATTGCAATAAAGAGCAACACCAAGAACAGCTCCGCGGTAGCCATGGCCTCACTTTGCTCTGTAAGTTGAGCCAACCCCTCCATTCGAGCTGCAAACCCATCGAAACCATTGATGCCAGGCACCTGCTTCTCAAACTCCGCTTCCCGCTTTGCTCGGTACGCTTCAATTTGGACATCCAATTCCTGGATTCGTGCCTGATTTCGGAAAGAAAGGGTATTTAAGTCCTCTTGTCCCTCATCTAACTGCTGTTCTTTTTTCTTGGCATTCGTTCCCAATCCAACCTTCCCGCTCGTACTGGCCGTTTTCTCTCCAAATCGCTCTGCATCGTATTCCTGCTGCAACTTATCTCGGTAGGCACGGGCTTGACTCACCTCTTCTTTTAAGGCTTCCCTTTCGGTTTCCAAGGCCTGAATTTCTGGAAATCCCTTTGCCAAACTATCCTTGGACTGCTTGATGAATGCGATCTTTTGCTCATCCAACTTGCGATTGATCTCCCGCTCAAATAGTTTCAACTCCAAGGGTTTTGAAATCACTACCGCTAGAAGCAGGGCCAAGACCAATCGAGGAAGGGCTAGCTTCCACTCCGACCAACCTTGCTCCTTTTTGCGCATGCTGGACACGATAAACCGATCCAAATTAAAGATCATCGCTCCCCAGAGCAAGGCAAATAAAAGCGAGAACCCCCAGGATTGAAAAACCGTATAAAGTGCATAAAATCCAGCTAGGGCAGCAAACACCGCAGTAAAAAACACCGTTCCACCAATTCCAAGGTATTTATTGGACTCAGTGGGTACTTTCTGGAGGATGGAGAAATTTGCACCACTGCAAAACCAGAAAAATCGAATAAGTGCCTGCATGTAGGAGATGGTTTTTGGTCTATTTTGGTTAGAGCGAAAAGGCTACCAAAAATTAAACGCAGGAAAAACCATCTCCTTGGCCAACAATAAATAGCCCTAAATCAGCAAAATGAGCAGTAATTCTAGTTTGTCCGTTTTTTCATTGGCTCGGCACAGCTTAATCACATGTTCAGTTTCGATCAGTAGATTGGTCGATAATGGTTCACTATTTTTTAGTAGGTTTGAAATCATGAAAAAATCGATCGCCCTTTTTCTTATTTTCTTTCTAACATTTACCGCAAGCTTTGGACAACAGCACACTTTCGAAGCGGAAGTAAGGCAACTCAGTCAACGCTTGGACAGCATAGGTTGGAGTAGTGGTGAAACTGTTTTCACGGGAAGTTCAACGATAAAATTATGGCGAAGCCTTACAGAAATAACGCAAGGGAAAGTTGTACTCAACACTGGATTTGGAGGCTCAAAAGCGATAGATTTAGAGCGTTACCTTTTCCCCTTAGTCTTAAAATTTGACCCCAAGCGCGTATTTATTTATGAAGGAGATAACGACCTCTGGGCAGGCGTAGAACCCGAAGAGATCTTGGCTAGTTTAGATCGGATTGTCACGAGAATTCAACTTGCTGCTCCCAATACGGAAATTTACCTTATTGGTGCCAAACCCAGCCCTTCTCGCTGGTCCAAGAAAGATGTATATCAGTTTTTCAACCAGCAATTGGAAAAATACAGTCAAGAAAAAGAGGGTGTAAGCTTTATTGATACTTGGGCAACCTTGACAGATTCAGTGGGAAATGCAAGACCAGAACTCTACATCAAGGACCAGCTTCATTTAAATGCAGATGGGTATGTCCTATGGAATGGTATTTTTAAATCCTATTTCAACTAGGGTCAATTCCTTTTTTTCTTTTACTCCAGAAAGTTGCTACAATCGATCCAGTAATATTTTGCATGGGTCCAAACACCGCAGAAGCCAATCCTAGCGTAGTGATTTTCCCCATGATACTTGAAAGTCCTGAAGCTAATCCAGCATTTTGCATTCCAACCTCAATGGAAATAGTTCGGGCGTCCTGTTCACTGAGACCAATCAATCGGGCTAATCCATAGCCTAAGCTATATCCCATTACATTATGTAGGAACACGATTAAAATTAAAATTGGCCCCATAGCCAAAAGACTATCTCTTCCAGCTGCAGTAATCACCAAAATAATCAATGCAATACCAAGCATGGAAACAAGTGGAAGGAGTTTCTCAATCCATCCCGAATTTTTACCAAGCAGCTGATGTACGAGTAAACCAGCTCCTACTGGTAACAAGATGATTTTAAAAATATCCCACATCATCTTGAGAAGGTCAATCTCAATAAATTGCCCCGCCAATAATTTCATCAAGACAGGCATCATAAAGGGAGCAAGAAGGGTTGAAATAGTGGTCAGTGTCACCGATAAAGCCACATTGGCACGGGCCAAAAAAGCAATTACATTAGATGCTGTTCCTCCAGGAGCACAACCAACTAGTATTATTCCAGCAGCAACTTCTGGTTGAAGGCCACTTAAATTCGCCAGTCCAAAGCCTACCAAGGGCATGATGGCAAATTGTGCGAAAATTCCAATAGCGACTGACTTGGGGCTTTGGGCAACTGCTGCAAAATCCTTCCAGCTTAATGTTGCACCCATCCCAAACATGATCATTTGAATCAGAGGATTAATCAATTGAGTTAGTTTAAATCCATCAATTTCCTGGAAATATGAAGGAAAAAACATTGCCAAGGCTACCACTGTAAATATGACAACAGAAAAAGAAAAGCCTTTCAAGTGCGCATTTCCGCGAAAAAAAAGGCCAAGGAAAACAAAAAAACCAACGGCAATTAAGCCTGTCCCTATCTGAAGGCCAGCTGGAATAGTGTAAATCAAGCCAAGCAAAAGCGCTAAAGCCAGGTAGAGAAAGATTCGTGAATTGGATTTCAAGATGGTATGGTATTATTAGGAAAGTGAAACTAAACAAAAATCTCCCTACCTAAAAAATGGTAGGGAGATCAATAGCTTTAATTAGCTGTATATTCTATCGTGGGATCGTTTTTCGTTCCACTGATCGGTAGGAGCGAAATAACTGGAATCTGACTTGTGTAAATGGGCTTTAACCACCTCCTCATTGATTTCAATTCCTAATCCCGGGGCTGTCAAAGGTACTGGTGCATACCCTTTATCAATCATCTTTACCCCATCTACCTTGGTAAACATGGATTCCCACCAAGGAACATCCACGGAATGGTGCTCAAGGGAAAGGAAATTTTGAGTTGCTGCCGCACAGTGAACATTTGCCATAAACGACACTGGTGTACCAGCCTGGTGCATGGCCATGGAAATGCCTTTTTCCTCTGCATAATCGCCGATTCTTTTGGTTTCCAAAAGACCTCCCGACGAGGCCAGGTCAGGATGGATAATGTCCACAGCGTGCTCATCAATCAAAGGCTTGAAATAATTGAGCAGGTAAATGTCTTCTCCCGTGGTAGTTGGTGTTTCCAAAGCCTGGGTGATGGTTTTGTGCTGCTGAGTCATTTGCCAAGGCACCATGTCCTCTAGCCAAGCCAATCTATAAGGTTCCAATGCTTTACCCAAGCGAATGCAATTATTCAAATCAAAATGCCCATAGTGATCGGTTGAAATTGGAATATCGTAACCGACCATCTCTCGGATATTGTGAACAATTTTTGCAAGTTCATCAAGTCCTTTTTCGGTGATCTGGATTCCTGTAAATGGATGTGCAGTATTGGAGTAAGACATGTATCCTCCTGACCATTGAGAGCGATTCCCTTTCAAAATTTCGGGATTCACAATACAGCCTGGAATATCCATGATTTCACCGATAGAAACATCCATTTTCAGCCAATTGTACCCTTGATCTTGAATACGGTAACGAATTCTTTCTTTTTGCTCTGCAGGATCTTTTCCCTCTGGCGTATCTGCATAGAGACGGACAGAGTCACGGTAACGTCCACCGAGGAGCTGCCAAGCAGGAACGTTGTAAGCCTTTCCACAAAGATCCCAAAGTGCCATTTCTACGCCACAAACTCCACCAGCTTGTCTAGATTGTCCTCCAAACTGACGGATGATTTTGAAGATTTTCTCCACGTTGCATGGATTTTCACCAAGAATTCTACTTTTCAGCATCAAAGCATATCGAGGATCAGCACCATCTCTCACTTCTCCCCAACCCACAATTCCCTGGTTGGTGTCAATGCGCAAAATGGCTGTGCCTCCCATTACTGCTGTATGGGCATATCTTAGATCGGTAATTTTGAGATCCGATGGAGCAGAAGCTCTTTGTACAGATCGGGTAGTTTCAGCAAGCGTGTCTTCAATACCTAGTCCCGTGAGAGCGGCAAGGCTAAAACCTCCCAGTGCTGTTTTCTTTAAAAAATCTCTTCGATTGGATCCTGTTAACGGATTGTCAATTTCTGCCTGCCGCTGCTGGGCATAGGCTCTCTCCGCCACTTTATGGTCGGAGATTAGTTTTTGTAAGGTGCTTTTCATGGGTTTTGTTAGTTGATTAAATAAGGTTTACCAATTTCTTTCTTTAAAATAATCATCAAGCTCCGCCTTTGTCATCGGAAGTTTCCCTGGATAGTTAGCTAGCCAGTTGAGAAAATCTTTTTTGATGTCCTCAGTCCATTCCGAATCAATCTGTCCTGCAAGGTATTTTTTTTCTCTAAGTCTCTGATGACCAAATTGATCACGAAGGCCGGTAACCTCTGAAGTAAGGACCAAATCCTCCACCAGGTGCGCTGGAATAAAAATGATACCGTACTTTTTAGCCAATACTACATCTCCTGGAAGGACCGTAGCACGGCCAATACGGATAGGTGCATTGATGGAAGTGAGCATCATTTCTCGGATATAGGATGGATCTTGTCCTTTAATCCAGGCATTAAAGCCTTGGATTTCAGAAAGGCCCTCTTGATCCCTTACCGAACCATAAAAAATAACCCCTCGCTTTGATCTGGTGTAGATTGAATTGCCCAAGTTATCGCCAATCAAGGTTCCATCGGCCATTTTACCATAGCTATCCGCCACATAGACATCGCCATTGGTCAGCACATCAATCGGCCAAGAATTTGTCCCTCCTTTGGGAGATCTGCCTTCTTTTTCCACTCCAGTAGTTTTGATAAATTTATCAAAATCAGGTCTCAAGGGCATGTATTGAGCAGTAACTACCCTTCCAGTCATCACTGAATCGGGCCAGATAATTTGCCAATCCCCTTCGTATTGATTGTTGTAGCCCTTATTTCGAAGTACTCCCCAAGCTTCTTCAATCGAGATATTCTTGAGGCGCTCCAAAATTTGATCAGAAACTCTAGGTCTTCCGTCTGGGAATCGCTCACCAGTCCATTCTGAGGTCAGTAAACGGATTTGCTCCGGTGTGGCCCCTACATGCTGTGCAATTCCCACAGTGGAAAGCAACCCAAAACCAAGAATTAGGAAGCAAATGCGTTTTAAATTGATTTTTAAATAGTTAGACATAGTAGATTGGGTTTTGAATATTATTCAAAAAAAGGAACGCCTTTAACGGCATATTTTTTCATTCCTTCCTCATTGATTTCCACACCGATCCCTGGCTTCTCAGATAGGGTGATGAAACTGTTTTGGGTTCGAGGGCCATCATAGGTCACGATATCCTGCCAAAGCGGATCTGTGTCCATGTAGATTTGCCATTCCATAATTTGGAAATTAGGTACTGAAGCACAGACATGACAGGCTGCCATGGCTCCAAGAAACGAGGCAACCATGTGTGGGGAAAAAGGCACGTAATACAGGTTGGCTAGATTGGCTATACGTTGAGCTTCTCCCAATCCACCTGCTTTTTGAATGTCTGGCATGATGATATCGACTGCATTTTCAGAGAGTAGCCTTGTAAAGCCATAGGCGAGGTACACATTCTCCCCTGTACAGATGGGGGTGGAGGTCTCCTGGGATATTTTCTTATAGACTTCGATATTGTCTGCAGGAACAGGCTCCTCAAGCCACATGAGGTTTAAATCCTCATACATTTTGGCCATCTTCAAACCCGTTATTGCATCGTATCGACCATGCATATCGACGCAGATATCTACGTTTGGCCCTACCTCCTGGCGTACGGCCGCAATGGCATTGTACATTCGATCGATTTCCATTGGATTAGCTGTCCAATTGAAGCGGTCGTATTTATTTGGATCGCGCGCATCATCCACATCAAATTTGACTGCATTATAACCTCGATTAACAGCATTTCGAGCAGCCAGCGCATAATCTGAGGGTTTGGGATTAGTTGAGGTATATAGGGCAGTATCGCAATAAACCCGAATTTTATCTCTGAATTTACCACCCAATAATTGGTAAACAGGTACTCCAAATACTTTTCCTGTTAAATCCCAAAGTGCAGTCTCTATAGCAGTAAGTACAGCTATAAACACCCCGCTTTGTGCTCCCCCAAAAAAAGCTGCTTTTCTAAGTTGCTCCGCTATTCTATTTGGATTGAGTGGACTTTGCCCTTTAATTTGTTCTCCAAGCCTTTTTACAAGGTGGTAAGTGCCCTGAATCGCATCTACGGCTTCTCCACAACCCCAAACATCCTGGTTGGTATACACTTTCACGTATACAGCACCTCGGACATATCCACATTTTACATCCGTTATTTTCAAATCGGAAGGATTTGAAGCGGAGGGGGTTCTTTCCACAGCAGCCTCAAGGCCTTGACCGAAGGTGCTTAAAAAGCCAGCTCCGGCCAATCCAAGTCCTTTCGCAAAAAAGGCTCTTCTACTTTCTTTTAATTTATCCATCTCTTTTTTAGGTTGATTTTACCAAGTACGATTTTTAAGAAGTTCCTGAATTTGTGACTTTGGAACTGGAAGTTCATCAATGTGTGCATTTAGCCATTGTGAAAAATCGCGTTCGATATCGTCAGACCATCTTGTGTCAATTTGACCTGCCGTATATTTCCCTTCTCTCAATCGCTCATGACCAAACATGTCTCGAAGTCTGACGATTTCAGAGGTTACAACTACTTTTTCTGCCAAGTGCGCAGGGATAAAGGAAACTCCTCCATCTCTACCTAATACCACATCTCCTGCCATCACGGTTGCCTGTTTGATCCGAGTGGGCTGGTTGATTCCAACCAACATGGTATTGAGGTTCCCTGGTTGGTTGTGATGTGAAGGGTGATAGGAACTGAAGTAAGAAGTGAATCCTCCCATTTCCTTCAAACCGGCGATATCCCGAATGGCACCATGATAGACAATGCCGTTACCAGTTTTGGCAAAAATGTCATTTCCAACATTATCTCCGATGGTAGGACCATTGATTTGGATCCCAAATTGGTCAGCGACATAGACATCTTTGGGAACTAAAAGATCTACTGGCCAGGAGTTTTGGCCTCGCTTACCCTCCTTTTTACCACGTTCATCAATCGCATCATGGATATCTGGACGACCAGGTATAAAGGTTGCAGTAACTGCCCTTCCAATCAATATGCTATCTGGGTTGATAACTTCCCAACCATCGGTATATTGATACAAGTAACCCGCATTCTTCATGACAGCCCATGCTTCATCATGCGTAACTAGACGCATTCTAGTCAGTAGATCATCAGAAACTTTGGGCCTACCGTCTGCAAATCGCTCTCCTTTCCATTGCTGGGTTAGAAAAAGCATCTCCTCCCTGGAAATCTGTTGCGCTTCCAGCGAAGCGCAACCTAAGAACATGCTTAGAACAAACGATAGTAGACGGATTTTTAAATTAGGGCTTACCATGGGTTATTGTATTTAAGTTTTAATTAGAAAAAAATACAGGTTTGAGATTGCCCAAACCTGTATTTCTAATTTTTATTTTATTTATGCCACCAAACTTTAGTCGCCAAATCATCAGCACCCTGAGCACTGATAGCAGCTCCCACATTATCTTTATTTACAGATATCTCAGAGTTTGGATAAGTAAGTCTATTGATGAATGGAACCTCTCTTCCAGAGAACGGATTTGCAACCAAAGCTGGAAAACCACTTCTTCGAAAATTAGCAAATGCTTCAGGACCATTCATTAAGCTTGAAACCCAATACTGCTCGTTAATTTGCTTTAATGCCGTGGCATTGTTAAGAGGATTAGCAGCTAAATAGGTATTAATTGCATCAGCCGAAATCGCTGAGGCAGCATCATAGCTTGCCATTTGCTGCATGTGCAATCGTACCCCATTTGTGAAATACTCAGCAGTAGTTCCTGAGGTAATCCAGCCTCTTTCTCTTGCTTCGGCAAGAAGGAGATTGTTTTGCGAGGCAGTTACGATAAAATTCGGTGCAGTTAACTTTGCAATCCTTCTGCGATCAATCTGGCTAAAGTCATAGAAGCTAGCCAAACTCAATGATGCCGCAACCTTCACTGCACCTGCATTGTCATTACCCATGGGCATTCCAATTTGAACTGCAGGGTCAAAGGATTGCCTAGCCACAGTTTGTTCTGGGCCTGACTTAGCACCGACATATCTAACTGCAATTGCTCCCAATCTTGGGTCTTTGGTACTTTTTAGAAAATTCACAAAAGGCTCCGTCATGTAAAAGTTGGCTGCCTCTGTTGAGTTTAACGTATTTCCAACAGGGTTTTGATAGTTATTATCGTGTAGAATAACTGCATTGTCAGTATTAAGAAGAATTACACCACCAGCAAATGCAGTGGATACCACTTGTTTTGCTTTGTTTTGGTCAACTCGGCTTAATCTCATTCCAGCTCTCAAAAGCATTGAATTGGCAAACCTCTTCCATTTAGCAATATTCCCAGCATACAAAATATCTGCAGTTTCTATTTTTCCACTTGGATTTAATGCAGCAGAAGCTTCTGTCAACTCTTTAATTAGATCATTGTAAATAAATTCCTGAGTATCATATTTTGGAAAAAATATTTGGTCAGTTACCCCTGCCCCACCCTCAGTGTAAGGAATAGCACCATAGGTATCAGTCAACAGCATAAAAGCTGATGCTTGTATTATACGGGTCATTTGATACAGGTTATTCCTAGAGGCATCATCTTTAACTCGGGAGATCACATCTTTTGTGTTTTTAATCACATTTCGGTAATAGTTCTGCCAATTGGTTTGGGTAGATGCTCTATTGTCTTGATTAAAGTTTGCCCCAGTCAAAACCCCAGAATTGGGTGAAATGATATGTTGCACAATTCCCATTTCATATACCAAGGTACCAAAAGAGGAGGCTGTGGAATTGGATACGGCTAAGTTGAACTGAAATACTGGATCAACAGAGGTAGCATTGACTCTATTCGTGTTCCATTCATCAAAATTTTGATCACAGGAACTAGCGTATGTCAAAAGGAATAGTATGAAAATATAATTTATTAGCTTTTTCATGGTTTTACTGTTTAGAATTTGACATTGAGGTTAAAACCTAAACTTCTGGTAGTAGGAAGGCCGGTTGATTCCATACCCACTAGGTTATCTGAGCTATATCCGAAGGACTCTGGGTCAATATTATCCACCCACTTTTTCAGCATCAACACGTTGTTTGCTACAACGTTGAACTTGACTCCGCGAATTGGAGATTTTTCAGGAAGAAATTTAGTGAAATCATATCCCAAAGAGATTTGTCTCAATTTCCAAAACCCTGCATCATACACTACCGGCTCTACCAAACCCTGAGATCTAACGATTTCCCAATAGGCTTGAACTGGAGCTGAGACTGCATTTACCTCACCTTTTTGATTGACACCTTCTCCTACTACCCCTCCTTCTCTACCTTGGAGTGTCATCTTGTGAAGACCATGTCTCACCGCGTTAAAGTTGGTGCCTGAAAGCATTTTACCTCCTATTCGGTAATCAATCAAGAAAGATAAAGCCAGACCCTTATAATTTAACGAGTTGTTAATACCACCAATCCACCGTGGAAGGGCGCTTCCAAAATTAATCAAGTCTAAGGAGCGAAGTGGAAGACCGTTAGCGCCAAAAACTATTCGGTTTTGATCGTCTCTTCTGTAGCCAAAGCCCGCTACCTGACCCATTTCTTCTCCCACTATTTGTCTCAATTCACCATTGAAAACGTGAGTACCTACTGTGATTCGCTCCCCCGGAGTTTCTGTCAATAAGCTAAGTACCTTAGTTTTATTGTAAGCAGTATTAAATGAAGTCTCCCAAGTGAAATTATCGTTTTCTACTGCTACTATGCTTAATAGCGCTTCAACACCTCTATTTCGGCTTTGGCCACTATTGATAGATGTATTAACAAAACCGGAAGCATCTGAAATCTGAGCACTTACAATCTGATCTGTCGTAATCTTATCATAAGCCGCTATATCCAAATTAATCTTTCCTTGAAACATGTTGAGTTCCAATCCGACTTCTGCTTCTTCAACGCGCATCGGTCTCA
This sequence comes from uncultured Limnohabitans sp., assembly GCA_964587015.1. Classification (GTDB taxonomy): domain Bacteria; phylum Bacteroidota; class Bacteroidia; order Cytophagales; family Cyclobacteriaceae; genus Algoriphagus. Next base: position 6,189 of record CAZPKI010000012.1, on the reverse strand, counting down.
AATTTGGATTGGGTAGTGTACTTCCTAATGGACCTCCTACTGGCTGTCCACTGAAAAGGTTATTATTTATTCCATAAAATAAAACATTGGAATACGGCGCAACATCAGAGTCACTACCCACCTCAGCATATGCCAATCGAAGCTTACCAAAACTTAGCCAACTGGTAGTTCCAAGGTGTTCTGTAAAGACATAACTAGTTGAAACCGAAGGATAAATTATACTTCGGTTTTCTTTGGATAAAGTTGAAAACCAATCATTTCTCACTGTTGAATTCAGGTATAAAAATTTCTTATAAGAAATTTCTCCAAATCCAAACAGGGAGTTTACAGCTCGCTCAGAAAATGAATAGATAGGATCTTTAACCCTTCCATTTTGAACTGTATATAAATCCCTAATGACAAAATCAGTTACCTGAACACTATTGAGTTCGGAAGTTCGATACATATGGTTTCCTCCACCATTTAAGGTGACGTCAAAATCTCCAAAGGATTTAGTGGCACTGATTAGAACATCTGCATTAATCTCTCTGAATCTACGGGATTCTTGCGTATACAATCCATCCACAAACCCAGCCGGAGCTGCAGGTCTTGAAGCATGTCCATGAGGGAAGTTGTTGTAATCTTGATCCCTAGACCAATAATCTTGACCCAATCTTCCTTGGATAAAGAGCCAAGGAAGGAAGTTGTATTTCATTGAGATATTTCCAAAAATCCTGTCTCTTTTGATGTTTTGAAACTGCTCATAGAGTGTGAAATAGGGATTGGTTCTGTTTCTAAATCTAGAATATACAGCTTCATTGCCATTGGCATCCAAATAATTTTCCTCTAAAACATTCAAAGGCATCGAGTTGGCCATATTGTATAGCGCCACTGGGATAGTATTGTCCTGCTGACCCACATTTGGAGGGTTTTTATTGTCCTCGATAGAGTAGTTGAAATTCCCTCTGAAATTCAACTTAGGGTGTAGATCGTAGTTAAACCCGAAATAGAAAGTCTTTCTATTGAATGAGTTATTGGGAACAATCCCTTTGCTACTCATGTCTGAAGCAGAGAAAGTCATCCCGCCCTTATCTCCAGAGGTGGATAAGGATATGGTATTGGTTAAGTTTTGACCATTTCTGAAAAAATCATTTATTATTCCCCTTACAGGTTCATAGGGAACATTCACACCCCCAAACAAGACTTGTGACATTCCTGGCTTAAATTTTTCTCCAAAAGACCATTGACCAGAGGTAGGATTAGGTGTCGTAGGTCTAATACCTTGTTCTCCTTGACCATACTCATATTGGTAGTCTGTAAAATCCAAGGGTGTCTCATTGGTATAGTTCATGTTGTAAGTGATCCCTATCCCTTTGGAAGTTCCTTTGGATTTGGTGGTAATCATTATTACTCCATCTTTTGCTCTAGAACCATATAGCGCAGAGGCTGCAGCACCTTTGAGGATGGTCATGTTTTCGATATCATCAGGGTTGACGCTCGAAAGTCCATCACCTCCATCAGAGGTATTTCCACCTCCTCTAACTCCAATTGATCCATCAGCTGAACTGTTGCCTGGATTAGTTCCAAAGTTGGTATTGTCAATTGGCACTCCATTGATTACAATTAAAGGGTTGTTTTGCCCAGAAATAGAGGATTGACCTCGAATTCGAATTTTGGAAGTGCCTCCCGGACCTGTGCCTAAAGGAGCTACGCTGACCCCAGCAATTTTACCGACAAGGGAATTCATTAAATTTGGGGTTCGATTGATGGTCAATTCATCAGACTTCACATTGGAGGTAGCATAACCCAAACTTTTTGCTGGCTTTTCAATACCTAAAGCAGTCACAATTACTTCTTGGAGATCACTTTCATCGGGTAAAAGAGTCAAGTTGACCACAGTTTGGTTACCAACTGAAATTTCTTGGGTAGAATACCCTACAAATGAAAAAACAAGGATGGTTCCATTATCTGGAACAGCAATCGTGTAATTTCCATTGATATCAGTTACTGCACCAATAGAAGTTCCTTTTACCAAAATATTCACTCCAGGAAAGCCATTTCCATTTTCATCCACTACTCTACCAGAGACTTGTGCCATTTCATCCAAAGAAGAAAAGGATTTGAAAGATTGGCTTGATCTGGGCAGAAGTAAACTTTCTGTAGATCTAGTGGAGACAAATTGAACAGGCATTAGGTCGTTCGACCTATTCTTTTGCTTTAGGATTTTTTTCTTAAAAATGACATAAGACTTCTTCCCAGCCTTTTCAAAATCAAGATCAGTTCCACTAAGCAATTCTTTTAAACCATGTTCCACTGAAGGGTATTGCTTCAGTTTGGAAGGTGCTAATTTCCCAATTACGAGTTCATCTTTGAAAGCAATCGAAACTTCAAAGGTTTCCTCAAGGGAATTGAGTCCATCAATCAAGCTTAGGGCTTGACTTTGTTTAGTTCCACTTGTTGGATAGGAACTAGTTGTAGCTAACATTTCCCTGAATTGAGCAAATGCCAACTGTTGACCGCACAAGAGCAGGAAAAAGAGTAGTAAATACTTTTTCATATTTGATGGTTTTGGTTTTAGGGTTTATTAATAATTAGGAGTAAATACATATGTAGATTCTTTCTTTTGTATTGAAATATTGAAGACTTTGGAGGTGAGCTCCATAAATTGCTCCGAATCTTCTAATAACATCGATCCTGAAGCTGTCTGACTAAGTGATACATTGGGATCCACTTCGATTACTAAACCAAAATTTTCCTTAGCTATTCGAATGATTTCTTCCAAGCTTGTTTGGTCGAGGATCAATAAATTTTGAGTCCACGAGGTATAATTTTTTGCTTTCACTTTTCTTTTTTCGACTATATCATTCTTAATCGCCACTAAATCACCAGGCTTCATGAGAATTTTTTCTCTCGGTTGATCCGAGTTGGCTAATGAAAGTGAAACATTTCCTTCCTCTAGTACGATCTGAGATTTTTTATTTCTATCATATACCGAAAAAGAGGTGCCCAAAACTTCTACTTCCACACCATTAGAGGTGTAGACCAAGAATGGCTGATGAGATTCAAGGTGCACAACATCAAAAAACGCCTCCCCTTCTAGCCATATTTCCCTTAAATCTTTTTTTCTCCAATTTTCTGAAAAAGTCAGTTTTGAATTGGCGTTTAATACTACCTTGGAACCATCAGGTAAGGTATAGGGAAGTGTTTCCCCAAATGCAGTTTTGAGTTCTACCTTATTTTCCCAGTTTACATTCCATAGAATTCCCAATACCAAACAAGCGGCAATTCCCCCTGCCAGGAATTGCTTCCAAAGGCTTCTTTTATTTATAGGAATTACCGTTAGGTTTTTTTCAGATTTAATTTGTTTTCTAATATTTTCAAGACCTCCTTCAATTTCTTTGGCTGAAAGAGCATATTCTGGAATCCTTAATTCCTTCAATAAATTTTTGGCCTCATTTAGGATCTCTGATTTATCTGGGTTTTGGGAAAGCCAATTGATCCAGAATTGATCCGAATCTACGTCAGGCATCAACACCCACTCTTGGAAGAATGAATCTTCCATAAATTGTTCAACACTGAACTCACGATAATCGACAAAAGAATTTTTCACAAAAAGGAATTTGACTTAAAGAGTGAGTGAAAAGAAAATACTCACCAAAATTTTAATCTTTTTTTCAAAAAAAATTCGTCACCAATATTACCTGTAGGTGGTTTCTCAAAATAAAATCAATAAAAAATGAAAAAGGACGGAATAAAAAATTATGATTTCAGCTATCCTTGCATTGGTCCGATAGGGTTTTTTTGCCAAATTGGATAATCACTCTCAGACCGAAGTTTACGGGATCCAGCTCACTTTATTGAACTTCAACTTTTGCTTTCTTTGGTAACATATAAAAATCAGGATGAACCTTCTAAAGCATGAGGTCATTCCATTTGATTTTTCCCCTTAGCGACTTTATTGTCAATGAAACAAGGTTATGGACGCCAGGTATGGATAAATTCATTATTTCAGCTATCTCTTTTACTTCAAAACCTTGAAAAAATTTCAGCAAAATCACTTCCCTTTGTCTATCTGTCAAAAGTAAAACAGCCTTTTTCAATCGAATTATTCGTTGATCCACCATCTCTGAATTAATATACAAATTCTCCACAGGAAGCTCAGACGCCATTTGATCCATCAAATCTTGTGTCAATGTGGACTTCTTCGAGGAAGTTTCAATTTTTTGGAATAGTAAATTTTTAAAGGAACGAAAAAGATAAAAACTTACTTTTTCAATAGAACCTAAGGATGCTCTTTTTTCCCAAATTTTAACAAACAACTCTTGAATGCAATCCTTAATTAAATCACGATTAGGATGAATATGCATTCCATAGTTAAAAAGAGATTGCACATACTTTTTGTAAAGGGTAGAAAAAGCAATATCATTCCCCTTACGTAAACTATCCCATAGCAAAACATCCTCCCGAAATTGGGAAGAAGCAGTTACATCTTTAATGGATAAGTGTTTCGCCAAGGGTTTAATACAATTACAGTAGCTTAAAATTTGAATTCATACCAGCAGGAAGGAAACTAAAGTGAAATCTTTGACATCTTATCCCAAGAGCAATAAGAACGGTCCTATTGACGAATCCATGGATATCAGCCTTTTTTTTCACATTAGCAGCTATTTGTACTGAATTATTTGCTATTGACAAAAGATAATTTACATTTCTTTAAGAATCAACTAATTATCCACTTTTAGGATTTTTTTTGTGATGAGAAAGCAAAAGTTTACTTGAATGGTGAATCTCCTTTAATCTTCACATACTAATAACCTTATTCCCAAATAATATTCGTACTTTTGCGGCTTCAATTAGGCAAACCATGCAACAAATTCGGAATATCGCGATCATCGCACACGTTGACCACGGTAAAACAACCCTTGTGGATAAAATCATCCACGTTTCCAAAATCTTCAGAGAAAACCAACAATTTGAAGATCTCATTCTAGATAACAATGATCTTGAGCGTGAGCGCGGGATCACCATCCTTTCCAAGAACGTATCTGTTCGTTACAAGGATCATAAAATCAACATCATCGATACCCCAGGTCACGCCGACTTTGGAGGTGAAGTAGAACGTGTATTGAAAATGGCCGATGGAGTAATCCTCCTTGTCGATGCCTTTGAAGGACCCATGCCACAAACGCGCTTTGTATTAGGCAAAGCCTTGGCCCTTGGCCTGACTCCTATTGTGGTAGTCAACAAGGTCGACAAAGAAAATTGTAGACCTGATGAGGTATATGAATCCGTGTTTGAACTGATGTTCAACCTCGATGCCACCGAAGAGCAACTTGAATTCCAAACGCTTTACGGTTCTGCCAAGCAGAATTGGATGGGCCCAGATTGGAAAAACCCAACCGACTCCATCCTTCCTTTGTTGGATGCGATCATCGACCACATCCCCGCTCCAAAAATTGAAGAAGGAACCTTGCAAATGCAAATCACTTCCTTGGACTATTCCAACTTTGTGGGCCGTATTGCTATCGGACGTATCGCTCGAGGAACCATCTCTGAAAACCAGCAGATTGCACTTTGCAAGGCGGATGGATCCATCAAGAAAATGCGTGTCAAAGAATTGCACACCTTCGAGGGTCTTGGAAAAAATAAAGTTCAAACGGTAACAGCAGGTGATATTTGCGCCGTAACCGGTATCGAAGATTTTGAAATTGGAGACACCATTGCGGATGTAGACAATCCAGAGCCACTCAAGCGTATCTCCATCGATGAGCCTACGATGAACATGCTCTTCACGATCAACAACTCTCCATTCTTTGGCAAAGAAGGTAAATTTGTGACTTCTCGCCACTTGAGAGATCGTTTGATGAAGGAAACTGAAAAGAACTTGGCGCTTCGTGTAGAATCTACAGATTCAGAAGACCGATTCTTGGTGTATGGTCGAGGCATCCTTCACTTGTCCGTATTGATCGAGACCATGCGAAGAGAAGGCTACGAACTTCAAGTAGGTCAACCTCAGGTAATCTTCAAGGATATCGATGGCATAAAGTGTGAGCCTATTGAAACTCTTGTGGTGGATGTTCCACAGGAAACTGCTGGTAAAGTAATCGAATTGGCTACCCAACGTAAAGGCGAATTGCTGATCATGGAACCAAAAGGCGACTTGCAGCACTTGGAGTTTAAAATCCCTTCCAGAGGTTTGATCGGTTTGCG
>CAZPKI010000011.1:17817-27056 GCA_964587015.1 uncultured Limnohabitans sp. | reverse complement strand
TTTCCAAACCATTGTTGAAGAATCAGCGCCAACCAAGGGAAGCCTGAAGTGGGGAATTACGATCAACAAGGCCTATTTGCCAAACGACAACTCTGAGTTTTTTAAGTCAGATCTGAACTTAATTGACTGGTTGCGTCAATACTCTACCAACCAGGAAGAGGCTTATGTGCGTACCTTTTTGGGTAGAATGCTTTTTACAGGAGAAGAAACACTTAAGAAGTGTTCTGTTCTCTCAGGAGGGGAAAAAGTCCGTTGCATGGTATCGAAAATGATGCTGCAGAATCCCAACTTATTGGTCATGGACGAACCTACCAACCACCTCGATTTGGAATCCATCACCGCTTTCAACAATGCAATCATCGAATTCAACGGTACGGTTTTGATGTCTTCTTATGACCATACGTTTGTACAGTCATCTTGTAATCGAATTGTAGAGTTTACCCCTACCGGAACCATCGATAGACGCATGCCTTATGACGATTACCTGATGAACCCAGAAATCAAGGCCTTGCGGGAAAAAATGTATGGTGGTAAAGTTTAAAGCCAAGAATAAGGACCGTGCTGCTTACTGCAATTCTTATTTACTTAACCATTACCCTCGCGATTGGAGCGTGGTCTTCCCGGTTAGTTAAAAATTCGAATGACTTTGTGCTTGCTGGTCGATCGCTACCACTCTTTTTGTCGGCATCGGCACTTTTTGCCACCTGGTTTGGCTCAGAAACGATCTTTGGCGCTTCGGCTGTCTACTTAGAAGAAGGCCTATTAGGAGTGATTGAAGATCCTTTTGGTGGTGCATTATGCCTGATTTTATTTGGGCTTTTTTTCCTCCGCCCCATGTACCGCATGAATGTGCTGACCATTGGGGATGTGTTTAAGAAAATCTTTGGGGAACGTCTGGCCTTATTTGCCTCCATCTTCATGATTCCTGCCTACTTTGGCTATGTAGCTGCTCAGCTGATTGCCTTAAGCCTGGTTTTAGGAGCGGTAACTGAACTCAGCCTGATGGAAGGAATGGTCCTTTCAGCGGGAATCGTTGTCATTTATACCTTCTTGGGAGGCATGTGGGCCATATCCATCACCGATTTTATGCAGACTACACTAATCGTTGTGGGCTTACTTGCAGTAGCCTACTTGGTAGCAGACCAAGCGGGAGGTGTTCGTGTGATTTTTGAAAAAGCTCCCCCTGAAAGTTTCCAGTTTTTTCCCGAACCCAACTTCTCAGCTTGGACTACTTACTTTGGGGCCTGGATCATTTTGGGCTTGGGTAGCATTCCTTCCCAGGATATCTACCAGCGTGTGATGTCCTCAAAATCAGAGAAAGTAGCCGTTCAGTCCACCTACCTTGCAGGGATATTCTACCTTACTTTTGGATTGTTGCCACTTTTTATTGCCTTAGGAGCTAAAATCCTTTACCCAGAGCTGTATTTAGCAGACAAACAAATGCTATTGCCGACCATGGTCTTGCAGCACAGCAACCTTCCAATTCAAGTGCTCTTTTTTGGAGCCTTGATCTCTGCCATTATGAGCACCACCAGTTCAGGATTATTGGCACCGGCTGCGATTATTTCTGAGAATTTGATTCGCCCCTACTTTGGAAAAAGAATGAAAGACAGTCATTTTCTATGGATACTTAGAGGAAATGTAGTGCTGGTAGCCGGCATAGCTTTAGCGATGGCCTCTTGGAAATCAGATATTTACGAGCTTGTAGCTGGAGCATCTATTTTGATGCTGGTATCCCTCTTTGTTCCACTTACCGCTGGCTTGTATTGGAAAAAAGCCACAGCAGGAGGAGCCTTTCTTGCTTTGTTTGTGGGAATGGCCGCCTATCTTGCTGCAGAAATGGTACTACCCGATCAAGAAACGCATCTTATTGGGCTTTTCGCAAGTGGACTAGCCATGGGTATAGGTAGCCTTATTTTTCCATCCAAAACATTAACTCCCAATGAACTATCCTAAGATTGTATTGCAAAAAGGTAAGGAGGTATCTCTCCTTCGGAAACACCATTGGGTATTTTCTGGGGCAATTGCCAAGGGAACAGAGGGGCTGAAGAATGGGGATTTAGTAGCTGTTTATTCTTCCAAAAATGATTTCTTGGGCATTGGCCATTTTTCCCAAGGATCCATCATGGTACGCATTATTTCCTTCGAGGAGCGGGCCATAGACCTTGCTTTTTGGATAGAAAAGTTGACTGCAGCCTATGCCGTTCGAACAGCCTTGCAGCTTACCGACCAAAAAGATACCACCGTCTACCGACTAGTACATGGTGAGGGTGATGGCTTGCCTGGATTAATCATTGATTATTACCAAGGAACGGCGGTGATTCAAGCGCATAACCTAGGCATGCATCAGCACGTGGCCGAAATAGCCGAAGGACTGAAGGTTGTTTATGGGAAGAAGCTGAAGAGCGTATTTGATAAAAGTTCCGAAACCTTACCCAAGACAGATAGCGCGCTCGGAAACGAATGGGTATGGGGAAAAGCAGAAACCGACTTGGTCAAAGAATACGGCGCTACCTACAAGATTGATTGGGAAAAAGGTCAGAAAACAGGTTTTTTTATTGACCAGCGTGAAAACAGAAAGTTGGTAGCCAGCTATTCCAAAGGAAAAAAGGTACTGAACACTTTTTGCTACTCGGGAGGGTTTTCAGTACTAGCCCTGCAGGAAGGTGCCAGCGAAGTACATTCGGTAGACATTTCCCAAAAGGCCATTGAACTAACGGATGAAAATGTGGCCTTGAATGCAGGTTTCAAAGGAAAGCACCAATCCATTGTAGCAGATGTGGTCAAATACATTCGCGAGATTGGAGAGGATTTTGACCTCATCATTTTGGACCCGCCAGCCTTTGCCAAAAGCCTCAAGGCTCGACACAATGCGGTGCAGGCCTACAAGCGGCTCAATGCAGAGGCACTTCGGAAAATCAAACCGGGAGGCATTCTGTTTACCTTCTCCTGTAGCCAGGTGGTGGATAAACGGCTTTTTGCAAATACGATCACCGCAGCAGCTCTAGAGAGCAATCGGAATGTACGGATTCTCCATCAACTCGCTCAGCCAGCAGACCATCCAATCAATTGCTTTCATCCAGAAACTGAATATTTGAAGGGCCTAGTCTTGTATGTCGAATAGTTTTCAAAGATATTGCCTTCCGGAATAAACTAGTTTTCCATAATTCATCTCCTAAACACCCTATCCATGTATACTGGACTTCAACACACCCACTCAGGCTTGGCTTATTTAGCATTACTTGCCTTGGTTCTTGTCATTATTTGGGCCTTGGTTGGCGCACTCTCTGGCAGAGAGTTTCAAGAGAAAGACCGAAAAATTGCCTTGATTGCATTTATCCTTTGCCACATCCAACTTTTAGTAGGTTTGATTCTCTACTTCGTGAGCCCATTGGGCTATTCCTTGCTGGCAGGTGGTGGAGCCATGGCAGATGCTACCGCTAGATTAACCGCCTTGGAACACCCATTAATCAACATTCTAGCGATCGTATTGGTTTCTGTAGGCTTCATCCGCGCAAAGAAATTGGAAAGTTCCACCGCCAAATTTAGAAGCATCTACATGCTGTATGCCGTAGGTTTAGTCCTGATCTTAAGCCGCATCCCTTGGGCCAACTGGCTAGGCAACTGATCTTCTTCAGCCATTTGAAATTTAAAATCCAGCAGTTGATGCTGGATTTTTTGTTTTCACGTGAATAATAAGCACCACGATAGTCGTTTACATCTATAAATTTTACCTTTGGTCATCATTTGCAACTTTGTTACAAAAAGATTGGGTAGTATTAAATGAAATTTTACTTTTGCAACTATGATTCAAAAAGCAATTTTGCTTTGTCTGGCTATGGTAGTTTCTCTGGGTACCCTAAATGCACAACAATGCGACCTCGTCCTACGAGGAAGGGTACTTCATTTGGAGAATAACGAACCCATTGAAGCAGCCTATGTTTGGCTTGCGGAATCAGCTAGTGGAGTAGCTACAGACGTCAACGGTAATTTTGCTCTTAAAAATCTATGCCCAGGACAGCAAACGATACAGATCACCTTTATTGGGCATAAGGAAATCAAACAATCCATCGTACTGAGTGCCGGGAACAGTAATTTGACCTTCAAAATGGAGGAAGAAGCAGTAGCTTTAGGAAGTGTAGATGTACATGGCCATCGAGAAGCAGTGCAAACAACTACCGCAGTATCCACCCTCTATGGTGAAGCCCTCCTTCAATCTCGAGGGGAAAGTTTGGGCGAAAGCCTCAAGCGAGTAGCAGGCGTAACCACCTTCTCCACTGGAAATACCATATCCAAACCTGTTATCCATGGACTTCATAGCAACCGAATCTTAATTCTCAACAATGGAATCCGACTGGAAGGACAGCAGTGGGGAGCGGAACATGCACCAGAAATTGATCCTTTCTTAGCGGATGAACTTACGGTGGTCAAAGGTGCAGAGACGGTTCGTTATGGACCAGAAGCGATGGGAGGAGTGATATTGGTCAACCCTCCTGCTCTGCCGACAACAGATACATCAAAAACAGAAATCAACCTAGTAGGCCACAGCAATGGAAGAGCAGGAAATATGGCTATATCCCATTCTGGTGGTTCTGGCATGATAAAAGGCCTTGGCTACCGAATTCAAGGAGCAGCAAGGCGCGCAGGAAATGTTCGAACTCCTGATTATTTCCAAGGCAACACAGGAATGGCTGAGGGAAGTGGCTCTGCTGCTTTGGGCTACAGTTCCTCCAAACTGGGTACTGAAGTCTACTACAGCTTTTTCACCACTGAATTGGGCATTCTCCGCGATTCACATACTGGAAACCTATCTGACTTACTTGAAATCATCGAAAATGGAGCCCCTTTTACCCAAGCGGACTTTACTTATACCATCAGCAATCCCAAGCAGGTGGTCACGCATCACTTGGCCAAAATCAAGGCACATTACCACTTGAATCCCTCTTGGAAACTCAATTTTCAATACGGTTTCCAACAAAACAACCGCCAAGAGTTTGACCGGCGAAGAGGAGAATTGAATGCGCGACCGAGCTTGGATTTGGAACTGTTTACCAATACTGCAGAGTTATTTTTAGAACACAATTTAAAGTCCCATTGGACAGGATCCATGGGCTTTCATCTGATACAGCAAGCCAACAGCAACCTGCCAGGGACGGGAGTTACTCCATTAATTCCAAATTATGACCTGTTCAATGCGGGCGTTTACTTGATGGAAAAATACCTGAAAGGCCCTTTGGAATTGGAAGCAGGTCTACGATACGATTACCGGAGGCTTTCAGCTGCTAGATACATCGCCAATGACCTTCAGGAAGCCAATCTTAACTATCAAAATGGCTCGGCTTTTCTTGGAGGAATGTACCAGCTCAATTCCAATTTAACATTTACTTCCAACCTAGGTACCGCTTGGAGACCCCCAAATGTAAATGAACTCTTCAGCCAAGGCCTTCACCATGGCGCTGCTGCAGTAGAAATTGGAGATGCTGACTTGTCAACCGAAAAGTCGCTCAAATGGGTCAATTCATTGGAATATGAAGGTAAGCGTGTAAGCCTAGAACTGACTGGATATACTAATCAGATTCAAGATTACATCTTTCTGAATCCTACTGGACAAACTTTCGTCAGCTTACGAGGAACCTTCAATGTCTACGAATACCTCCAAGCGGATGCCTTCTTTTATGGAGTTGATCTATCAGGAACCTATCAATTTACGGATCACTTCAATGGCTATGCAAAAGGTTCAATCATTCGAGCAAAAAATACCGAAACCAACAGCTTCTTCCCATTTATCCCCTCCGATCGAATGGATTGGGGTCTTTCTTATGAATTTGGGAAAGATTCAGAAAGACAAAACCGTCTGACCTTAAGCCAGGTTTTAGTGGCCCAACAAACTCGAGAACCAGACTTTGACCTCGCCCCCGCCCCTCCAGGCTACACCTTATTGAACTTGGGCTTTTCCAAAAAATTACAGCTTTTCCAACATGATTTCAGTGTAAGTGTCCAGGTGAACAACCTGTTGAATACTGAATTCAAAGAATACATGAACCGCTTTCGGTATTTCACTTCCGATATGGGTAGAAATTTTCAACTAAAACTCAATTACCAATTCTAAATTTTACTATTATGAAAAACCTCAAAAAAGTATCCCTGTACCTCCTAGCCGTGTTGGCATTTGGTTTCGCTTCTTGCGAGAGTGAAGATCCAGAAAAAGAAAATGAAGGTGAAGTAATCACCGACGTAACCTTGAAGTTTCAAGAATTGAATGCTTCAAACGCATTAGTAGGCTCTGTTTTAAGTTTCAAAGCCAGCGATCCACAAGGCATTGAAGTAGGCAAGACTCCTACTATACAGCCAATCAGTTTGGCAAAAGGTAAAAAATACCAAATGACTATTGAGGTAACTAACGCGATTGAAAATGAAGACATCACCAAAGAAATTTTGGAAGAGGCTGCTGAGCACCAATTTTTCTTTTTGGGCCAAGTTTTCGAAAGCAGCTTCTTCAGTATTCAATATGCCGACGCCGGAGGCATAGCCTTAGGACTCAAAACCATCGTTACCGTATCCTCTTCTACAGGCACCAACAACAGCAGTATGCGCGTGGTCCTTCGTCACGACCTAAACAAAAACTTCGCTGGAGCCAGCAATCCTAATTTTGCCAACTTCGCACAAGCAGGTGGAGAAACCGACTTGGACATCACCTTCCCAGTGATTTTAAACTAAGAACTGGAGTTGTATAAAAAAAGGGGCTAATTCTCTGAATTAGCCCCTTTTTTGTTAAAATGTCTTCCCGCATACGGCCACTAGATTCGGATCAAAATCCGCCTTGGATTTCGGACCTAAATTTCCGGCCACCAAAATAACCGAGTAGTCAGGCCCTTCATTCGCTAAATGAATTTTGATATGCCCATCAAAGGCAGTTAAATCATCAAATTTTAAGTTTCTCCCATCCGAAAGTGATCCCAACAGGGTAGTGGATTCCAACTTGCTGGAGGATACCGGGTTCAGCACCTGTGCAATCGGCGCATTGGCTTGGTTGTAACTGCCAAAATGTAAATGGGCAGGAAAAGTATCATCCGTGTAGGATTTTGCTCCATTCATTCGCAATACTAATTCCAGATTGCCGTCTACCAATTCTCTAAATTCCACCTTACCTTTATAGGCATAGGTACTGGCTTGAAAAAGGTCAACTTCCATACTTCTTCCAGAATATTGATTTTCATCGGCATCTTTACAAGATCCCATGCAGATCGCTAGCGAAAGAAGAAGCAATAACTTTTTCATAGGAAGTAGGTTTTCTTGTTAAACGCAATTCTTAAAAAGTGGTTCAAATCAAACTCTAATTTAGGCATTCGTTTTGGCTAGTCTACTTTCTTACTGCAAAAATCACCTTCTAGATCTTTATTTCAATGCAAATTTTTGCAGAACTAATCCATAGACTCGATCAATCCACCAAAACTGGAGATAAGCTCGAGGCATTGGCTTGGTTTTTTAAGCATGCTTCAGATTCGGATTCGGTCTGGGTGATTGCTATTTTTTCCCACCGGAGGCCCAAGCGTCAAGTGAGTACGAAACAATTGAGAACCTGGTGTCAAGAAAAGGCAGGAATCCCCGATTGGCTTTTTGAAGAGTCTTATCAAGCGGTAGGCGACCTAGCAGAAACAATCGCTTTGCTCCTTCCTTCCACCACTGGAACTCATAAACTTACGCTAACTGAATGGATAGACTGGCTTCAGAATTTGGCAAAGGATTCTGAAGATGTGAAGAAAACAAAAATTTTAACTGCCTGGAATCAATTCACTAGCTTAGAGCGATTTGTATTCAATAAATTGATCACAGGAGGATTCCGGATTGGCGTCAGCCAAAATCTGCTTATTCAAGCCCTATCCAAGTTTGCAGAGCTTTCGCAAGCTCAGGTTGCGCATCGCTTGATGGGCAACTGGAATCCAGAAAAAATAAGCCTTCAGGAGCTCCTTCACCTAGATAATCAAGGGGTAGATTACTCCAAACCCTACCCTTTTTTTTTGGCACATCCAATTGAAATCAGTTTCCAAGAAAGCTTTTCAAGTTCAGATTGGATAGCCGAATGGAAGTGGGACGGTATCCGCGGCCAACTGATCCGAAGAGATCAGCAATCCTTTATCTGGAGTAGAGGCGAAGAATTGGTCAATGATAAGTTCCCTGAAATCCTAGATTTCCTAGACCTAATCCCCGACGGTACGGTTCTCGATGGGGAATTGCTGGCATTCCAAGAAGGTGTTCCCCTTCCATTTTCAGTCCTACAGACGCGTATCACACGAAAAACCCTATCCAAGAAAGTTCTACTTGAGGCTCCAGTAAGTTTTATCGCTTTCGACCTCTTGGAATGGGAAGGAAAAGACCTTCGAAATGAACCGTTAAGCTGCCGAAAAGTGCTGTTGGAAGAGTTAGTGAATTCCGTAAACCACCTGAAACTTAAATTTTCAGAGACCATCACCTTCACTTCTTGGGAGGAACTCGCTCAAGTCCGAGAAAATGCCAGAGAACTTCAAACCGAAGGCCTGATGCTCAAAAAGAAGGACTCCAACTACGAAACAGGTCGAAAACGCGGGAGTTGGTGGAAATGGAAGTTAGATCCCTTGCACATTGACGGGGTCTTGATTTATGCACAAAAAGGACACGGGCGTCGTGCCGATCTATTTACAGATTACACCTTTGGGGTTTGGGATGGAGAAGTGCTGGTTTCCTTCGCCAAAGCCTATTCTGGATTGACGGATAAGGAGATTCGTGAGGTGGATGCCTATGTAAAGAAAAATACCAAGGAAAAATTTGGCCCTGTTCGGACCGTTACTCCTGGACTAGTTTTTGAAATCGCCTTTGAGGGCATCCAAGCCAGCCCACGACACAAAAGCGGCATTGCATTACGCTTTCCACGAATCGCACGCTGGCGCCAAGACAAGACTATAGACCAAGCAAACAGCCTGGCGGATCTGAAAGCCTTACTGCCCTGATATGGAAGATCCACAGTTAACCCCAGGACTAGCCTATTTCAAGCAAAAAGGATGGACTCCATTTCCATTCCAAATTCAAGCATGGAAAGATTACCTGGATGGTAAGTCGGGCTTACTAAACGCTCCCACAGGCTCTGGAAAAACCTATGCCCTCTGGTTTGGAGTACTATTGAACTACATTCAAAATAATCCGAGCGATTGGAAAACACCCAAAAAAAATGGGATTCAACTCATTTGGGTAACTCCCCTCAGGGC
>CAZPKI010000011.1:0-17717 GCA_964587015.1 uncultured Limnohabitans sp. | reverse complement strand
TGGCATGAACTGGTGGGCAACAAACGAGGGGTTCAAATCCAATTGGCACTTGCCTACCTACAAGCAAAATGCAACCATCCCTTTATGCGCTGGGCGATATCTGCCACGCTTGGCAACTTGCAAGAGGCTGCCAGCACCTTGCTGGGGCATGAGCTCCCCTTGCATATCATCAAAGCAAACCTTCAAAAAGAAATTCGACTTCAGTCTATCTTCCCAGAAGAAATAGAAAAATACCCCTGGTCTGGGCATTTAGGGCTTCGATTAGTGGATCAGGTCATCGAGACCATTGAAGGGGGTAGATCCATTTTACTTTTTACAAATACCCGCTCACAAACAGAGATGTGGTACCAGAAAATTCTTGAAATCAGACCTGATTGGGCGGGATGGATGGCCATGCACCACGGCTCCTTGGATAGCAGCATCCGCAACTGGGTAGAAAATGCACTACATGAGGGTATCTTAAAGGTGGTGGTTTGTACCTCCAGTTTGGATTTAGGGGTAGATTTTCGGCCGGTAGACCGGGTCATTCAGATTGGAAGCCCAAAGGGAGTATCCCGATTTGTGCAGCGTGCAGGCAGAGCCGGCCACCAACCCGGCCTTCCTTCTGTGGTATTTTTTGTGCCCACGAATGCCTTGGAACTCCTTGAAGCTGCTGCCTTGCGAACTGCCATCGAAGCAGAAGATTTGGAATCTCAATATCCACCAGCTCTTCCTTATGACGTATTGATTCAATTTCTAGTTACGCTAGCGGTAGGCGAAGGATTTGAACCCCAAGCTCTTTTTCAAATTGTCCGAAAAACAAAGTCATTCGAGCAACTAAGCCCGGAAGAGTACCAATGGATACTTGAATTCATCACCAAAGGCGGAAGTTCGCTAGGGAACTACGATGAATTCTTAAAAGTAGTGGTAGAGGAAGATGGGATATACCGAGTAAAAAACAAGAAAATAGCCATGAAGCACCGACTCAGCATGGGTACCATCGTGAGCGATGTGTCCATGAAGGTGAAATTCAAAAACGGGGCCTACTTGGGCTCAGTGGAGGAATACTTCATTGCAAAACTAAAAGTGGGAGATCGCTTTTATTTTGCAGGCAGAAATCTAGAGTTGCTCTATGTCAAAGGCTTGGATGCCGTGGTACAGGTGACCACGAAGAAAGCCAACCAGGTGGTGAGCTGGATGGGAGCGCGCATGTCTCTATCCTCCAAACTTGCACACCAAATCCGGGAAATCTTCAAATCTTACAATCAGGGCATCATTCATTCCGAAGAGGTGAGGCGTGTATTACCCATTTTAGACCTGCAGCAGCAGCTATCCTTGGTTCCCGATAACCATACCTTCTTGATTGAGTCCCTGCAAACCCGGGAAGGATACCACCTTTTTTTCTACCCCTTTGAAGGTAGAATGGTGCATGAACTGCTCAGCGCCTTGCTAGCTTATCGGATTGCGCAGCGATTTCCAATATCCTTCAGCATGGCCATGAATGACTATGGCTTCGAATTATTTTCAGATGTTCGCGTGGATATCGAGGAATTGCTTGAAGAAGACTTATTCAGCCTAGCTCACTTGGAAGAGGATATAGTACACTGCATCAATGAAAGCGAGCTCTCCAAGCGCAAGTTTCGGGAAATCGCCAGTATCGCAGGGCTCGTATTTCAAGGATATCCGGGTAAGCCCACTAGTTTCAAACACATTCAAGCCAATTCAGGTCTCCTTTTTCAGGTGTTTGAAGAATATGATCCTGAAAACCTATTACTTAAGCAAGCACGAGCTGAAGCGCTAAACCAACAGATGGAACAAGAAATGTTTGTGGAAGCCGTACGGAAAATCAACGGTCAATCCATACAAGTTCGCTACCCGAGCCAATTTACCCCCTTCTCCTTCCCCATCTTAGTAGATCGATTGAGCCGAACCAGCCTATCCTCCGAGTCAGTGGAAGATAAAATTGCCAAAATACTAGCACAGATGGTCCTGGATTCTTGACTAGGGTTTAAAAAATCTACTCCAGAGGATTACTCTTCCAAATGCCGATTGCTCTCCCCTTCTGGCAATTCCTGCACCTCTTTGAGTTTGCGTTGGATGATTCGCGTACGCACGCCGACTAACTTATCCAATTCAGAATTAGCCTCGCTAATTTTCTTTTGAGTGCGTTCCAATAGGACTCCAAACTTGCCAAATTCAGTTTTGATGGCTCCCAAAACCTGCCAGACCTCTGAACTACGCTTTTGAATGGCGAGGGTACGAAAGCCCATCTGCAGGGAATTCAGGATGGCAGAAAGAGTGGTCGGACCAGTTACAATTACTTTGTACTCCTGCTGCAAGTATTGTGCAAGTCCAGGTTCCCGAAGCACCTCTGCATACAAACTCTCCATCGGTAGGAAAAGTATCGCAAAGTCTGTCGTCTGTGGAGGATGGATGTATTTAATTGAGATATCTGCAGCAGATTTTTTCACCGCCTTGATCAATTCCAGTCGGTATTGGTCTGCCAATGCCTTATCTGCAATTTCTAGCGCATCTACCAATCTTAAATAGGCCTCTTGAGGAAATTTTGAATCAATGGGCAAGTAAATTTCTTCAGATTGCCCAGGCATCTTGATGGCAAACTCTACCCGCTCCCGTGTTCCTGTGACCGCCGTATTGACTACATACTGATCCGGACTGAGCACATTCTCTAGGATGGCCTGCAATTGATACTCACCGAGTAGCCCCCTGCTTTTGACATTCGTGAGTACGCGCTTGAGATCTCCCACCCCGTTGGCGAGACTTTGCATTTCGCCCAGTCCTTTTTGAACCGCCTGCAGCTGGGTGCTCACCAAGTCAAAAGACTGCCCCAACCGAGTTTCTAGGGTCTTCTGAAGCTTCTCATCGACGGTTTCCCTGATTTTTTCGAGACGCTGCTCCGTGTTTTTCAAAAGCTCATCCTGCCGGCGACTCAGCTCAGTAAGTTTCTCCCGTTGGACAGCACTCAAGTCACTCAAGGCCTGCCGCACCCGTTCGCCAAACTGCTGTAAGGCTTCATTCTGCTCCTTTCCTGCAAGACGCTGATGATCAAATACCAACTGAAACTGCCTATGGAGGTTTTCTGAAGCTTCTTTTCGTGCATCCGACAAATTCTGATCTAAGGTTCTACTCAAGGCTCGAAGCTCCTCACGCAGCTCCGAATCAACCGCTTGTTTTCTCCTTCCAAAAAGTAAGACACCCAATGCGCCCATTGAGGCCGCTAATAGCAGGTAAACTAAAGTATCAATTGGCATAGGCTACTTGTTTCGACGGCTGAAGGTAGGTCTTTCGAACCTCCACACCGAGAAAACTAAGGTATTCTGCGACAGTCTCCGTCGGTATTTCTTCCATTGGCACATGTCCTGCCGTATCAAAAATAACCAGGTTTGCTCCCGGAATCAATTGCTGCAGCCGCTGCCCCTGAGACAAGGGAATCCAAGTATCCAAAGCACCCCAAAGAATGAGTGTAGGCATGGTCAGTCGTTCAAACTGTATGGAATTGCCTTTTCTTGGCATGCTCAGGCGATCCAAGGTCGCTCGTCGATTGCCTTCGCGCAACAACAGTTCGTAGTACCGGGTAGTTACTTCGTCTGTGACTTTGGTATCATCTCCATACACCTGTTTCATGTTGAGTTCAAAAAGAAATTTGGGGGTACAGGAAAGCAGCAATTTGGAAAATAGTGGATGCCTGGCGACCCGAAAAATCCATGCCCCTCCAGAACTTGTTTTCTTTTGAGCTGTGGAATCTGCCGTTTTCCGTTCAGGTGCTGTTGCACCCGCTGCATCTATCAGATTGAGCGAGAGTACCTGTTCTGGGTGATCTGAAGCCAATTGCAAAGCGACTCCTCCACCCATGGAATTGCCGGCCAAGTGGTATTTCGGTAGATTTAATCTCTGAGCCAATTCATAAACTAACTGACTGTAATCTTTTGTGCTATAGCGCTTTAAAGAATCAGGACCTGTAAGTCCATGTCCTGGAAAATCCAAGGAAATGGTTTGGTAGTAGGGACTCAATTCCTGTTGCCAAGGCTCCCAAGTATGTAAGGATGCAAAGCTACCATGGAGTAAAAAAATGGGTTCCCCTTCACCCATAATTCTCACATGAACACGAATACCTCCTACCTCTATAAATTGAGATTCCTGGGTAAGGTATTTGGCATTAACCTCCTCTGCAGAAAAATCCGGGCGATACAGGGAAGCAAGAAAAAGCACCACTAAGAGCAGTAAAACCCCTAAACCCTTTCCAATTCTTTTGATCCAAATCATTTATTTTTTTTAAAGTATGCTTCAAAACCTACAAAAATTCTGTTCAATTACCTATTTTCAGAAAAATTCCCAAGTGAACTTTAAAAAATTAAGCGATTCCATTGGACCAGGGCCACTCATTACAGCAGCCTTTATTGGTCCAGGAACAGTTACTGTTTGTACATTGGCAGGAATCCGGTACGATTACACCCTCATCTGGGCACTAGTTCTCAGCGTCGTGGCCACGGTTTTTTTGCAAGAGCTTTCTGGTAGACTGGGGATTCTAACTCGTATGGACCTTAGCCAACTTGTTCGAGCTGAAACAGGAAGCAAGTGGAAGAGATATTCCATCATGACCCTTATTCTTCTAGCTATCGGTATAGGGAATGCCGCCTACCAGGGAGGAAATATTACAGGGACTTCCCTAGGTCTTGGAATTTTTATTGAGGTACCCACCTGGCAATTCGGACAGCTTTCCCTTAAACTCGGGAATTTAGGAGTCGGCCTTCTTGCAGCTGGATTACTTTGGACTGGAAATTACAAACGGCTTGAACGTGTTTTGGTGGGACTAGTCATCTTCATGTCCTTCGCATTTATCATTTCAGCTGCATTGACAAAACCAGACATTTCCGCCATCCTGAAGGGATTTGTCCCTACCTTCTCTTCCGAGAAGCTCCCAACCCTAGTGGCGCTAATTGGCACCACTGTAGTTCCCTACAACCTATTTCTATACGCCAGCTTGGTTCAAAAACAATGGACCACAGCAGCGGAGCTCCCATCCATGCGACGCGATCTTTGGATTTCTATTGTTTTAGGTGGGCTTGTTTCAGGTGCAATTTTAGTCGCAGGAGTTGCCAACCCATCCTCCAACCTAGAAACAGCTCAGGATATTGCCAGAGGTCTAACTGGGGTTTTTGGAGTGTTTGGTACTTACCTCATGGGCTTTGGATTAATGGCTGCTGGGCTCACATCTTCCTTAACCGCACCCCTCGCTGCTGGCCTGGTGATTTGTGGGATTTTGGGTTGGAACCAAAATATCCAATCCACCTCCATGCGTACAAGTATGGGAGCAATTTTAATACTGGGAATACTGTTTTCATCCTTCGGGATCAAACCTGTGACGCTGATCACCCTAGCCCAATTGGCAAATGGAATTCTACTTCCCTTAATTAGCGGATGGCTGCTTTGGATTAGCCGCAGCAAAAAGCTTTTAGGTAGTCACGCACTTGGCAGCAAAGGAATTATTTTAGGATCCTTTATTTGGGTAATTACCCTGATTCTAGGGATAAAAAGTTTTGGTGCAGCCCTAGGATGGTTTTAAAGCGGATGGAATTCCAAAAAAATAGCTTTGAATTGACTTAAAATTCCCGAACTTATTCATTCAATTGACACCAAACCCATCATACCTGAAATACTGATGAAAGCCCAGTTACAATCTACCGTAGTGCTATTGCTGCTAATTCTTAGCTGTGCCAGTAGTTTTGGCCAACAAAAATCCTATTTAGGAACTCCCCCACCTCCTGGAGCCAAGCTCTATTTGGATGGAAGCAATGCCTCCTTGCAACAAAATTGGACCTATTGGAATGGCCCACGATTGGCGGCAACTCCACCCATCAAATGGCCAGAAATGACGGATCCAGTAGATGGTAAAAAAGCGATTTCCAGCAACGATCCCGCAGGTGCTGGGGGCAAATATGGTGCGGCTGATATTGTAACTAAGGATGAATTCCGAGATTTTGAGGCCCATGTGGAGTTTCTCATTCTAAAAGAAGGCGGCAATAGCGGCGTGTACTTACAAAATCGCTATGAAATACAAGTTTTGGATGGCGATTACGGCTTGCATGGCATGGCAGCAGTCATCAATGAAACCCTACCTACCAAGCAAGTTTACACCGGTATTGGCACTTGGAATGCCTACGACATCCACTTTACAGCAGCACGCTTTAGCGCCGGTAAATTGGTGGAAAAAGCAAAAGTAACGCTGTATTTTAATGGAGTTAAGGTCCATGATCAAGTATCCATCCAGCAAGTTTGGGGTGGACCAAATTCAGGTATCGATGGTGGAAATGAGGGAGGAAAAGGCATCACCGACCGACCAGGAGGACTAAAACTCCAAGCCGAAGGCCATGATGTACTTTACCGAAACATTTGGATTAAGCCCTTGGATTAGGCCTGATCAACCCTTTTTAAAATCCTTGACGAATTAAGGTAGCCGTATCCGCAAGCTCTTCTTGGGTCAGCTTCAACTTGGGACGGGTGAAATTGATGTCATCCACTGTTCGAAGCGGAACTAGGTGAATGTGTACGTGAGGTACCTCCAAGCCAATCACTGCCATACCAATACGTGTGCAAGTCAAGGTCTTGTCCATGGCCTTAGCAACCTGCTGTGCAAACAAATGAAGGCCGGATAATTCACCCGGCTCGAGATCAAAAATATAGGATACCTCGCGTTTGGGAACTACCAGCACATGTCCCTTGACCAAGGGCATGATGTCTAAAAAAGCAATAAACTGCTCGTCTTCTGCTATAATTTCAGCTGGAAGTTCTCGGGCAATGATTCTTGAAAATAAACTAGCCATAGGTTAAGAATAAAGAAACTTGTGAACCTTAATTCGGGACTCAGATTAAAAAGAAATTTCTAAGATTTCAAATTGAAGCTTTCCTGCTGGCGCATTGATTTCAGCGATGTCACCAACTGCTTTACCAGCCAAGCCCTTTCCAAAAGGAGATGCTAGGGATATTTTTCCAGCCTTTAAATCCGCCTCTTCCTCAGATACGAGGGTGTAGGAAACCGTCATGCCATTCTTGACATTCTTAATTTTCACCGTACACAGGATTCCAACTTTAGAGGCGTCCATTTTACTGTTGTCAAACACGCGCGCATTCCCCACAACTTCTTCCAACTTTGCGATTTTAAGCTCCAAAAGTCCTTGAGCATCTTTTGCAGCATCGTATTCGGCATTTTCACTCAAATCCCCTTTATCGCGTGCTTCTGCAATCTGATGCGCAATATCTATTCTCCCCTTGGTCTTCAACGCATGAAGCTCATCTTTCAATTTCTTAAGTCCCTCTTCGGTGTAATACTGTACTTTTGACATAGCTAATTAATTTTCAAAAGGCTCAAAAAACAAAGTAACGGTCACTTTTTGGAGACCGTTACTTCCTTTTGCCTTTAAATACCTTACAAAGATAGGAAAGCATTTTCACAAAGCAAGTACCTTACTTTCTTCCTTAATTGATGAAATTTTTGAGTTGCTTGCCGAAGGTTTGAAGAATTTGCTTCACAAGAACTTCATTTATCTTTTGATAAGATTCTACCGTCCAGCCCGCCACATGAGGCGTAAAAAGTACATTTTCTCGTTTGGCAAGCAGTTCAAATTGAAGCTTTTGATCAGGACTGAAGCGCTCAAACTTTTCATTCTCCAATACATCCAAGACCAGCCCTTTCAAAATTCCCAGATCTAGCGCTTGGTTGAGGGTTTCCATACGGATCACCTCTCCCCTTGCAGTATTGATCATCCAGAAGGGTTTCGCAAAACTTTTCAATTCCTCAAGTGTAAAAAAATCTCGGGTTTCAGCGGTCAAAGGCACATGGATACTCAGGACATCTGTCTCCTTTTTTAGCATCTCCCAAGACACTTCCTGAACTCCTTTTTTACCAAAATCTTTCTTGTATTTATCGTAGGCAAGGACATTGACTCCAAACCCTTTCAATCGCTTGGAAAATGCTTTACCCATATTTCCAAAGCCGAAAATACCCACTGTTTTTCCTTTCAATTCAACCCCACGATTTCCTTCTCTATCCCAAATCCCTTTTCTTACCTGAGTATCTGCTTGATTTAAGTGATTGAATAGCGCCAATATTCCTCCGATTGCATGCTCGGCTACAGCATCTCGATTACCTTTGGCCGCATGAAAAAGTGCAACTCCCCGTTCTTCTAAATAATCAAGATCCAATTGATCTAAACCCGCTCCTGCCCTTCCGATAAATTGAAGTCGAGTAGCTCGCTCAAGAAGTGAGCGATCCAAAGGCGTCTTGGATCGAATAATTATTCCTTCGTAGGAAGCGATTTGTTCAAGTATCTCTTCGCGCGTAATCTTCGGTGCATAGGTGACCTCGAATCCATACTTTCCCAGAAGCCCAAGGATACTCTCATGCATCAGGTCCACAATCAGTACCTTCATGCTTAAAGATTTAACAACAACATGGCTACACCAAAATACACCGCCAAACCAAGTAAGTCATTGGTTGTGGTGATAAATGGGCCGGATGCAATGGCTGGATTGATTCCAAAATGATGCAAAACCAAAGGGGTAACCGTACCCATAAACGAAGACAAAAGCACCACACAAAATAGCGCTACACCTACTGTAACACCAAACACAGGTTCGAATCCATACAAATAGGCAACCACAAGGAAGACAAAAACTCCGAGCACAAACCCATTGAGTAAGGCTACCAAAAAACCTTTGAAAAATCGTTGCCCTGGTGTATCGTCAAAAGCAGACTTCGAAGCGAGGGACTGCACAATAAGCGAGGATGCTTGAATTCCCACATTGCCACCCGTTGCAGCGACCAAAGGAATAAAGGAGGCCAAGGCCAAGTATTTAGAAAGTCCTCCTTCAAAAAACCCAATCAGTTTGGCACCCATTAACCCGCCAATAACGCCAATCAAAAGCCAGGGCAATCGAGCTTTTGAAATGGTGAATACCGAATCCGATTCTTCAATATCAGCCGAAACCCCGGCCATGGCTTGGATGTCTTCCTCAGCTTCCTCTTGCACAACGTCCAAAATATCATCTACTGTGATTCGGCCTACCAACTTATTTTTGGCGTTCACAACCGGTACAGATTCCAAGTCATACTTTCGCATCAGGGACGCTACTTCCTCTTGGTCCATATACACCGGTACTGAGATTACCTCATCCTCCATGATGCTTTCAATGGTAGTTTCTGAGGCAGAAAGAATAATTTTTTTGAGCGATACCCGACCCAGCAGTTGTTGTTTGTTATTGACTACATAAATGGAATAGAATTTATCCACATTTTCTGCCTGTCTACGGATTTCATTGATGGTCTGAACCACGTTCCAATTTTTGTTGGCTCGTATAAATTCCTTGGCCATGATACCCCCAGCCGTATCTTCTTCATAACGAAGCAATTCCAAGATTTGCTCCAGCTTGATTCGATCGTCTATTTCTGCAATTATTTCTTCCCGTTCCTTATCCGAAAAGAAACTGATAATATCGGCACCATCATCGGAGTCCATCAGCTGAATCCAAGACGCGATTTCCTTGGTTTCTACCTGCTGTAGAACTTTTTCAAGGGTATTATCGTAGAGTTCAATTATAATATCAGCGGCAAGTTGACCTTCCACAAGTCGCAGTACATAGATGGATTCAACAGTATCTAGTTCATCTAAAATAGCGGCAATATCCGCCACATTCACCCCCGCTAAAGAATCGAGGATGTAGGCCGTTTCCTGAGACTCAATCCCCGATTGGAGACGCTCCAGGTACTCTTTGGAAAGCTCAAATTTTTTAATTTGCTCCACGGCCTTTTTCAATTTGTTGAGTCAAAAATACAAAATCCTCCACATCCAATTGCTCTGCACGCTTATCTAAAATCGGATTAGCCTTAAACTCTTCTGTAAGTTGGAATGATTTTAGGGAATTTCGAAGTGTTTTACGCCGATTTCCGAATCCTCCCTTTACCACTTGAAAGAAAAGTTTCTCATTGCAATCCAGCTGCTGTACTTGATTTCTTTTGAGACGAATAACTCCAGAATTTACCTTCGGGGGAGGATTAAACACTCCTGGAGGAACCGAAAATAGGTATTCAATGTCGTACCAAGCCTGAAGTAAAACCGAAAGAATGCCATATTCTTTACTTCCTTTTGGCGAGGCAATTCGTCGCGCTACTTCTTTTTGGAGCATGCAAACTACCTCTGTTACCTGGTTTTTGTGCTCTAAAACTTTGAAGAAAATTTGAGAGGAAATATTGTACGGAAAATTGCCTGCTACCGCTATGGGAGCTTGAAAAGCAGTTGACAAATCAAACTTTAAAAAATCGCCTTCTAAAATCCGGTCTTGTAAGTCTGGATACTTCTGATGCAAGTAGGCAATACTCTCCCGATCAATCTCGATGAGGTGAACTTCCAAATTGCCCTTTACCAAAAAATCAGTCAGCACCCCCATCCCTGGCCCTATTTCCAGCACCTGAGTTACGCCCATATGGCCATCTACCGCCTCAGCAATTCGTGCTGCGATGCTCAAATCAATCAAAAAATGTTGACCAAGATGCTTTTTAGGTTTGACCTTTTCCATCGTAACCCTCTGGTTTTTTTTTGTAAATTGCCGACTCAAAATTAAGGGATTATTCCCAGATGGCACGGAAATTTGTTTCGGGCCTCTGCACTACTTAACGCCATGCAACAAAAGAAACATAAACCCATCCTTGGAATTAGTATCGGAGATATCAATGGGATTGGACCAGAGGTAATCCTCAAATCACTTGCTGATTCACGCGTTTTCAGCAATTTTACTCCTTTGATTTATGGGCATGGCAAAGCCTTGTCGCACTATAAAAAGTTATTGAACCTCGAAGAATTTTACTTTACCCAGGTTCGAAACCACGAGGAAATCCAACACCGAAAAGTGAATGTGATCAACTGCCTAGAGGAATGTCCTGAAGTCATTCCAGGGGTAGAGACGCAGGAAGCAGGAAAACTTGCACTTGCCTCATTTGCTGCTGCAGTTGAGGATTTAAAGTCTGGAAAAATTCAGGCATTGGTGACGGCTCCCCTTTCTAAAAGCAATATCAACACTGAGGCAGTCCCTTTTGTGGGGCATACCGAATACTTAATTGAGGCAACTGGGAGCAAGTCAGGCTTGATGATGCTGGTAGGTGAAGACCTACGGGTAGGCTTAGTTACAGGCCATATTCCCTTGGCGCAAGTTGCCGCTGCAGTAACCAAAGAAAAAGTAATCGAGAAAACTAAGATTTTCATCAAGAGTCTGGAGCAGGATTTTGGCATCAATAAACCAAAAATTGCGATCTTAGGTTTAAACCCACATGCAGGGGAAGATGGGTTACTGGGTTCAGAGGAAGAAACTATCCTCAAGCCCGCCATTCAAGAATTGAAAGATGCCAAGCATTACGTTTTTGGCCCATACCCCGCCGATGGCTTTTTTGGCATGATGCATCAACAAAAGTTTGATGGGGTTCTCGCACTTTACCACGACCAGGGATTAATCCCTTTCAAATCCATTGCATTCAGTAGCGGAGTCAACTTTACCGCAGGACTTTCAGTGGTGCGAACTTCTCCAGATCATGGGACAGCCTATGCGATTGCCGGAAAAAATGTTGCGGATTGTTCTTCCATGAGAGCCGCATTATTCCTTGCATCTGATATTGTGGAACGGCATTCACCAACCACAGAATAGCGTCAAAAAGTAAAAAAGATCGATGATGCCGAATTATATTTCAATTTCTGTTTCACTGATGATAAATTATTACCTAAATTTGCGGACTTAATTCGAAAGGAAGTAACGTGAAGTTTTGGAAAACCTTTGATATTGAAGTCATTAAATTTAAGGAAGGACTACACGAAGTAGACTTCCCTATTGGAGATGCTTTCTTTAAGCAGGTAGAGGGAAACGAACTTTTGGAAAAAGGAAACTTAACCGCATGGGTTAAGGTAGACAAAGGAGCAAACTTGATTGAACTTACTTTTCACATCGTTGGAAAGGTGGAGTTGGTTTGTGATAGAAGTCTAGAAACATTTGAACATCCCTTGGATTTCACTGAAAAGATGATCTACAAGTTTGGGTCAGAAGTAAAAGAAATAGACGAAAGCGTCATGATGATTACAAGGGACACCCCTTCCATCAATGTAGCGCAACTCATCTACGAATTTATTTTACTGGCCTTACCCTTAAAAAAAATTCATCCTGATTACAGGAATGAATTGGATGAAGAGGACAATGAATTGGAAGGCGGCTTCGTGTATTTGGACGAAGCATTTACCGAAGATTCAGCAGAAGAAAAAGAGTCAACCACACCTGTTGATCCCCGTTGGGAGAAACTTGGAAAACTAAAAAATAAAGAATAACCATAAATCACGCATAAAATGGCACATCCTAAACGCAAAATTTCGAAAACCAGAAGAGATAAAAGAAGAACGCATTACAAGCTGGAGGCTCCTGGATTAGCAAAATGTCCAACCACTGGCGAAATGCACCTACCTCACAGAGCATTCTGGTTGGATGGCAAACTCTACTACAAGGGACAAGTAATCATCGAAAAAGAGATGAAGGCTTAATTTCCCTCAATCTATTACTGATTCCACTCCCAAAAGGAGTGGAATTTTCATTTTTATAAAACACAAGTAAGCTGATTAACAGGGTCTTAATTCTGCAGAAACAGAAGGCTTTGGCGTTAAGAAGGCATTGTGTTATTTTTGAACTCGCTATCTTTCAATACCCCTTGACTATTTCTAGGACTTGAATAGAAAGTAAAAAGAACTGAATCCGATACGATGGATAAATTAAGAGCAATGGTTACTGGCATTCACGGATACGTTCCTGAATACCGGCTTACCAACAAAGAATTGGAATCTCTAGTGGATACCAATGACGAGTGGATCATGTCCAGAACGGGCATCAAAGAGCGAAGAATCCTAAAAGGCGAAAACCAAGGAACCTCAGTACTAGGCATTGAAGCAGTCAAAGGTTTGCTGGAAAAAACAGGAACCGATCCAATGGATGTTGAGCTCATCATCTGCGCCACCGTAACTCCGGACATGCCCTTCCCTGCCACTGCGAACATTATTGCGGATAAAGTAGGTGCAAAAAATTCCTTTTCCTTCGATATTGGAGCCGCCTGTTCAGGCTTTTTGTATGCGCTACAGCTCGGGGCGCAATTTATCCAGGCCGGAACCCACAAAAAAATCGTGGTGGTTGGTGCTGATAAAATGTCATCTATTGTGGATTACCAAGACCGTACTACCTGCATCCTATTTGGGGATGGCGCTGGCGCTGTTCTTCTGGAGCCTACTTCTGAAAATTTAGGAATTGTAGATGCCATTTTGAAAGCAGATGGATCTGGAGAAAACTTCCTTCACATGAAAGCGGGAGGTAGCCGCAAGCCAGCGACCTTGGAAACTGTTACAAACCGGGAGCATTTCGCCTACCAAGAAGGTACTAGTGTCTTCAAATTTGCGGTAACCAACATGGCGGATGTAAGCGCAGAGGTAATGGAAAGAAACGGGCTTACTGGAGAAGACATTGCTTGGCTGGTGCCTCACCAGGCCAACAAGCGCATCATCGATGCCACGGCCAATCGAATGGGCGTAGGACCTGAAAAAGTAATGATGAACATTGAGCGCTATGGCAATACCACAGCAGCGACTATACCTCTTTGCCTCTGGGAATACGAGAGCCAATTGAAAAAGGGAGATAACCTTATTCTTGCTGCCTTTGGTGGAGGATTTACCTGGGGCGCCATCTACATGAAATGGGCCTTGGATCCAAAATAATTTATTTGACTAACTAGAAATATGGCAAGTACTGCAGATTTTAAAAATGGGCTTTGTCTCGAAATGAACAACGACATCTTCACGATTGTCGAATTTCAACATGTTAAACCTGGAAAAGGTGCTGCCTTTGTGCGCACTAAGTTGAAGAGCTTACGAAGTGGAAAGACCCTAGAAAAAACCTTCAATGCTGGGGAAAAAGTGACCACTGCACGCGTTGAAAAAAGAGGCCATCAGTTTCTCTACAAAGATGATCTTGGGTACAACTTCATGGATACGAGTAACTATGAGCAAATATCCTTGGAAGAGCGTTTAATTGAACGCCCCAACCTGCTGAAAGATGGTCAACTTGTGGATATTCTAGTACATGCCGAACATGAAACTCCACTTTCAGTGGAACTTCCTCCCTTCGTAGAATTGATGATCACCTACACCGAACCTGGAATTAAAGGAGATACCGCCACGAATGCGCTTAAGCAGGCCACTGTAGAAACAGGTGCGGTAATCATGGTACCACTTTTTGTGGAACAGGATACGATGATTAAGGTAGATACCCGAGATGGATCTTACTCAGAAAGAGTGAAATAAGTAGTTTAAATCTCTCGATTTATAGTAAATTACCATTCCTTTTTGAAATAGTTAAACCCCTAAATGCTCCATTTCATGGAACAAAAAAAGAACACTATGAAACCTAAAGAAATTCAAGATTTAATTGACTATATCTCCAATACCGGCCTTGCAGAAGTAAAAATCAAGACTGAGGAGTTTGAACTTTCCGTAAAAAAATATGCAGATGGTGCACCTGCAGCACCTGCACCTCAATACATCGCAGCTCCGGCTGCAGTGCCAGCACCTGCCCCAGCGGCAGCTGCTCCTGCTGCGCCAAGCCCAGCAGCTAGTTCAAATTTAGTAGAGATTAAGTCTCCAATGATTGGTACTTTTTACCTAACTGCAAATCCTGATTCGGCTCCTTTTGTTACAGAAGGAGGATCAATCAGCGCTGGAAAAACAGTCTGCATCATCGAAGCGATGAAGCTATTCAATGAAATTGAATCCGAAGTCTCTGGCAAAATTGTCAAAATTCTTGTGGCTAATGCAAGCCCAGTAGAATACGACCAGCCTCTTTTCTTAGTAGATCCAGCAGGTTGATTTTTGCACTAAAACAAAACAAACGTGTTTAAGAAAATATTAATTGCCAACCGAGGCGAAATTGCCCTTCGGGTAATTCGTACCTGCAAGGAGATGGGAATCAAAACTGTAGCAGTCTATTCTACAGCGGACAAGGACAGCCTTCACGTTCGATTTGCAGATGAAGCAGTTTGTATTGGACCTGCGCCAAGCCGTGAGTCCTACTTGAATATCACGCGGATTATTGCTGCTGCAGAAATTACCAATGCGGACGCCATCCATCCAGGCTATGGTTTCCTGTCTGAAAATGAAGAATTTTCAAGAGTCTGTGAAGAATACGGTATCAAGTTTATCGGGGCCTCCCCAGACATGATTGCAAAAATGGGGGACAAAGCAACTGCAAAGGCTACCATGAGAGCGGCAGGAGTTCCTACCATTCCAGGTTCTGAAGGCTTGCTTGACTCCATCGAAGAGGGTTTAGTCATTGCCAAGGAGATGGGTTATCCCGTGATTCTAAAAGCCACGGCTGGTGGAGGAGGCAAAGGGATGCGCATCGTTCGAGAAGACAGCGAATTCAAGAAAGCTTGGGATGATGCCAAAATGGAATCTGGCGCTTCTTTTGGCAACGATGGACTGTATTTGGAAAAGTTTGTCGAAGAACCTCGACACATTGAAATTCAGATTGTAGGCGATAGAACAGGTAAAGCCTGTCACTTATCGGAGCGTGACTGCTCTATCCAACGAAGACACCAGAAGCTTGTAGAAGAAACTCCCTCTCCATTTATCACGGATGAACTTCGGGATGCAATGGGCAAAGCTGCCATCAAAGGAGCTGAAGCCATTGGCTATGAAGGAGCAGGTACCATCGAATTTTTGGTCGATAAAAACCGCAACTTCTATTTTATGGAGATGAATACCCGAATTCAGGTAGAGCATCCCATCACTGAGGAAGTAACCGACTTTGACCTCATCAAAGAACAAATAAAAGTAGCCGCAGGCGAGACCATTTCAGGTAGAAATTACTACCCGAAGTTGTTTGCCATGGAATGCCGAATCAATGCGGAGGATCCAGCAAATGGTTTCCGACCAAGCCCAGGAAAAATCTTGAATTTGCATATCCCTGGAGGCCGTGGTGTACGGGTAGATTCGCACGTTTACGCAGGATATGTTATCCCTCCCAATTACGATTCCATGATCGCCAAGCTGATCGTGAGCGGTCAAACAAGAGAAGAAGTAATTGTTCGGATGAAGCGCGCCTTGGAAGAGTTTGTAATTGATGGCATCAAAACCACCATTCCCTTCCATATCGCCTTGTTGGAAAACGAAGAATTTAAGGCAGGTAACTTCACGACCAAGTTCCTTGAAACTTTCGATTTTTCGGTAATCAAGAAATAATAATATTTGATTATCCGCAATGATACCAGTGGCTCAAATGGAGAGCTGACAAGTGCGGATAATCGCTAACAGACCACTGTCAACTGTCCACAGCTCAGGTAATTGAACTTCAAACCTAATTTATTTGGTTAGTGGTGAAAAAGCAGCTAATCAGAACTATTAATATCCAAATTCTGGAATTCATTCATAAAAAAAGGAGAAACTGATGTTTCTCCTTTTTTTATTCATCTCAACAAACGAAGAGAGATTAACTGACCACATGTAATTTCAACATGTTTGTTTTTCCCTTTTCGCTTAGTGGCATGCTCCCCGTATTCACAATCACTTCTCCGGCGTGCACATGTCCATCTCGCTTCAAGATGGCCTCAATATCCGCAAACACCCCATCAGTAGAGGCCTGTCCTTCGTAGTAATACACTCGAACCCCCCAAACGAGGGATAATTGGGTCAAGAGTTTCTTATTTCTCGTAAACACAAAAATATTGGAGTGCGGACGGTGAGAAGCCAATCGGAATCCGGTAAACCCTGAAGAAGTAAGACCTACAATGGCTTTTGCATTCACATTTCTAGAAAGTCTAGCTGCCATTAGAATCAGGTTATTGCTCAAAAACGTAGGATCCTCCTCTGGTATTTTATAAAGGTTGTGGTACACCTCCGCATTTTCTTCCAAATAGGTAATGATGCTGGTCATCGCCTTCACTGCATGAATGGGATACTTTCCAGAGGCCGTTTCTGCAGAAAGCATCACCGCATCAGCTCCATCCAGTACCGCGTTCGCCACATCGTTCGTTTCGGCACGAGTAGGGCGAGGGTTTTGGATCATGCTTTCCATCATTTGTGTAGCAATGATTACTGGCTTGCAGGCCAACTTGCATTTTTCCACCATCTTCTTTTGCCAAAGTGGTACAATTTCCATAGGAACTTCTACTCCTAGATCGCCGCGGGCAACCATGATTGCATCGGTAGCTTCTATGATGGCATCAATGTTTTCAAGCGCTTCTGGCTTTTCAATTTTGGCAACGATTTTACAATCCTTTCCAGCCTTTTTGATTCGCTCACGCAAATCCGTGATATCCTCAGCGGAACGCACAAAAGACAACGCAATCCAATCGACATCATTTGCCAATCCAAACTCTAGATCTTCCAGATCCTTTTCAGTCAGCGATGGGGCAGAAACTTTTGTATTCGGTAGGTTGATTCCCTTTCTAGATTTCAATACGCCGCCATGGATAACTGTACAATTCACATCTTTTCCATTGGTACTATTGACTACCAGCTCCAGGTTTCCATCGTCGATTAATATGTGCTCGCCTTCTTTCACATCCTGAGGGAGATTCTTATAAACGGTGCTAACCAAGGACGCTGTGCCGATCACTGGATCAGAGGTAATGGTGATTTTATCTCCCGGATTTATTT
>CAZPKI010000010.1:10962-27974 GCA_964587015.1 uncultured Limnohabitans sp. | reverse complement strand
CCGCTGTACGAGGTTTTGCAGACCTCTGCCTAGCCACTCGGCCACGCGACCAATATTTGGAATGCGAATTTACGTAAAATCTTCGCTTCTACAAACGAGAACCAAGAGTTTTCATGGGTATTTCTTTTGGAAATCAGGTCAGTTTTCATTCTTCTGGTTAACCCGCGCTGGAGGTCCAAAAATAAAAAACTGAATTCAGTATAAGTCAAACCAAATAAAATCTATTATTTATAATCATTCTAAATAAATAACTAGGCTAAAATCACCCTGTAATTAACTGAATTACAGCAAGGTAGTTTGTCTATTTTCACTTCCTAATCTTGTACTATAATCCCACATTCTTGTTTGAAAAATTAAGCCTCCGTACTACCTTTGCAGGGGTTACTGAGAACCGTTTAAACTATATAATAGCAATAATATGTTATCCAAACGCTCGTTAGTAGGGATTCGACTGAATTTCCAATCACTGGCAGTGCTGTTTTTCATGTTGGTAGGGGTATCGGCTTATGCTGCAGACCCAGCCGTGGCAAGCAGTGATGAAGCAATTGCAGCAGGTAAAACCGTATTTAATGCCAATTGCAAACAATGTCACAAGCTCGATCAAAAAAATGTGGGTCCAGCCCTTAGGGGGATCTCTGATCGACAGTCTATCGCTTGGGCAAAGAGCTTTATCAAGAATTCTCAGGCAGTAATTGCCTCCGGCGATGCCTACGCCAATGCTTTGTACAAAGAATACAGCAACACAGTGATGCCTTCGCATGAGTTCTTGAGCGATGGTGACCTAGACAACTTACTATCCTATATCGAGCATGGTGATAAGGCCGATGCCACCGCTGCTGCTGCTCCAGGTGCTACCTCTGGTGATCCAGCTGCCGCTGCCGCCGGATCCGGAATTCCCAACGAATACCTAAGCATCATCGTTGGCGTCTTGGTATTTATTCTACTACTCATTTTGATCGTATTGGGCTTGATTGTTACCGTCTTGACCAAATACATCAACAAGCAAGATCTTCCTGAAGAGGATAAAGAATTCGTTTCTCAGAAGACTGATTATTCCAAGATTTTTAAAAGTGATGCAGTCATTATTCTAGTCACCACCTTGGTGATTGCCTTCACAGCCAAAACAGCAATTGATGGTTTGTATTCGATTGGTGTTCAGCAAGGATATGCTCCAGCACAGCCCATTGCTTTTTCCCACGCACTTCATGCAGGACAATATGAAATCGCTTGTCAGTATTGCCATACTGGCGTTGAAATCGGAAAGTCAGCCAATATTCCTTCTGCAAACATTTGTATGAACTGCCACACCCACATTCAAAATGTTGGAGGTAAGGAGGGGATCTCTCCTGAGATTCAGAAAATTTACAATGCAGTGGACAACAATCAGCCGATTGAGTGGGTGAGAGTTCACAACCTTCCAGACTTAGCATACTTCAACCATGCCCAGCACGTGGCAGTAGGTGGGGTAGAATGTCAAACCTGCCACGGCCCAATCCAAGAAATGGAAGTTGTTGGTCAACACAGTACCTTGACCATGGGCTGGTGTATTGATTGCCACAGGCAAACAGAGATTGCCACTGAAGGCAATGTCTACTACGACAAATTGGTTCAACTTCACTCTACTTCTAAAGATGCACTGAAAGTAAAAGACATCGGTGGTCTAGAGTGTGCTAAGTGCCACTATTAATTCCTTATCCTTTTGAAAATTCATTCCTAGAAATAAAATGAAGGAAACTAAAAAAACCTACTGGAAAGGGCTCGAGCAACTTAGCAACGATCCGGAGTTTGTAAAAAATGCCGACCGAGAGTTTGCTGAACTGCCTAGTTCCCTAAACGAGGATGGCAGCGCTACTCGAAGAGATTTCCTCAAGTTAATGGGCTTTAGTTTGGCAGCAGCTTCTTTGGCAGCTTGCGAAACTCCAGTTCGAAAGGCAATCCCTTACGTAAATAAGCCGATTGATATCAACCCTTCCATACCCAACTATTATGCATCGACCTACTCCTCTGGAGGGGACTATGCATCGATTGTGGTGAAAACTAGAGAAGGTCGACCTATTAAAATTGATGGAAACGAGCTTTCCCCAATCAATAAAGGTAAGGTTAATGCCATTGTAGAAGCCTCTGTACTTTCGCTATACGACAAGCAGCGGGTTGCTGGTCCTATGCTTGCCGGTGCTGCATCGGATTGGGCGAAGGTGGATGCACATGTGAAATCAAAATTGGCTGCAGCCGGAACAGTAAAGATTGTAACCAACACCATCCTTTCTCCTTCCACTGAAAAAGCACTTCAGGAATTTAGTGTTGCGTTTGGTGGAGCAGAAGTAGTGGTGTATGATTCGATTTCAAACTACGGCATCACCAAAGCATCTGAGGTTTTTTATGGTCAGGCGATACTTCCTTCCTACCACTTCGACAAGGCAAAGACCATCGTTTCATTTGGAGCGGATTTCCTAGGAACTTGGATCTCTCCAATTGAATTTGCAGGTGCCTATGCCAAAACACGTAAAATCAGCAAGGACAAGGCAGAAATGTCTCGTCACTTCCAGTTTGAGTCCAACTTGTCTTTGACTGGAGCCAACGCCGATTACCGTACCCCAATCAAAGCTTCTCAATCAGGGCTTGCCGTATTGGCCTTGTACAATGCGATTGCAGCGAAAGCAGGTGTAGCGCCTGTAGCTGGAGCTAAAGTAGAAGTAGCACATTTGGATAAAGCGGCCAAAGAACTTTGGGCAACTAAAGGTGCTTCCCTAGTAGTATCTGGTTCCAACGATCCAAACGTACAGGTAGTAATTCACGCGATCAACGAGTTGTTAGGAAATAACGGAGCTACCGTTGATTTCTCAACTCCAGTATATTTCAGAAAGGGCAATGATTCCCGCATGAATCAATTTATCACCGAATTGAAAGGTGGTAGTGTTGGAGCGGTGATTTTCTACAACTGTAACCCAGTGTATGACCATCCAAGAGGAGCCGATCTTGCTGCTGGCATCGCTAAAGCAAAATTGAGTATTGCCACCAACGGAACCTTGGATGAAACTTCATCTTTGGTACAGGTAATTGCTCCTGATCATCATTTCCTAGAATCTTGGAATGACTTCCAACCGAAGAAAGGTCAGTATTCCTTGGCTCAGCCAACTATTTCTCCGCTATTCAAGACCCGTCAAGCACAGGATTCTTTCTTGACTTGGGCTGGTTCCACTGTTTCTTACTACGACTACCTTCAAGCAAACTGGACCAGCAGCCTTTATGCTACGCTAGGTGCAGGTGTCACTTTCCAGGAGTTCTGGGATAGAGCTTTATACAATGGAGTAGTAAGCGAGGCGACTGTATCCTCTAGTGTTGCTCCAGTAGGGCAAGTGGATGCTGCCGCTGCAGAAGTATCAAAATCTTACGCTGCAGCCAACGCAGGAGCTGAATTGGTGGTGTATTCCAAAATTGGTATTGGATCTGGCACATTCGCCAACAACCCTTGGCTTCAGGAAATGGCTGATCCAATCACGAAAGCCACTTGGGACAACTACCTTACTGTATCCCAGAAGTGGGCTTCAGAAAATGGAGTATCCATGGTGGAGGAAAACACCAAAAAGGCAAAGCTTACCGTAAATGGCAAGTCGATTGTTGTTCCAATATTGGTTCAACCAGGTCAGGCCAACGGTACTTTCGGTTTAGCCTTGGGCTATGGCCGCACCAAAGCTGGTCGCGTTGCGGATGGAGTAGGGGTAAATGCCTACGACCTACTAGACACGAGCAAAGGCTTTATCAATTTCGACTTGACTACTAAGGTTGAGGTGGTTGCCACCGAAGAGACCTACAAAATT
This sequence comes from uncultured Limnohabitans sp., assembly GCA_964587015.1. Taxonomy (GTDB): domain Bacteria; phylum Bacteroidota; class Bacteroidia; order Cytophagales; family Cyclobacteriaceae; genus Algoriphagus. Next base: position 24,156 of record CAZPKI010000010.1, on the reverse strand, counting down.
GCACGTACGCAAACGCATCAGACTTTCATGGGACGTGAAAACGTAATCCAGGAAGCTACTCTTGCTGAATACAAAAAAGATGCTTCCGCTGGAAGATACAAGCCTGAAATCTACAAAGACGGAGAGTTTGTAAAGCCATCCAAAATTTCACTTTGGAGTGGGCATAAGTACAGCCAACACCACTGGGGTCTTGCCATTGACATGAACTCTTGTATTGGTTGCGGTGCTTGTACCATTGCTTGCCAGGTAGAAAATAACGTGGCAGTAGTTGGAAAGCAAGAAGTGTTGAATCGTCGAGAAATGGCCTGGATTCGTATCGATCGCTATTATTCTTCGGATGCAGCAGCTGATGATTTGAGTGGATTGGAAGTGGCCGCAGAAAATCCTGAGGTGACCTTCCAGCCGATGATGTGTCAGCAGTGTAACAATGCCCCATGCGAGACCGTGTGTCCAGTGGCTGCCACTACGCACTCTTCTGAAGGTTTGAACCAAATGACTTACAACAGATGTATTGGTACAAGATATTGTGCCAACAACTGTCCGTATAAGGTACGTCGATTCAACTGGTTTAAGTACCACGATAACAAGGACTTTGCTGGTGTGAACGTCGCTCAAAACGATGATTTAGGCAAGATGGTCCTTAATCCAGACGTAACTGTACGTGTACGTGGTGTCATGGAAAAATGCTCCATGTGCGTGCAGCGTATTCAGGCTGGTAAACTTACCGCCAAGCGTGAGAAGCGTACACTTGTAGATGGAGAAGTAAATGTGGCTTGTGCAGTGGCCTGTCCTACAGATGCCCTTGTATTTGGTGACATGAATGATCCTGCAAGCAAGGTATCTAAGCTCTTGAAGATTGAGGAATCCGATGCTGCTAGCAAGGAAGTGGGTGAGGAGAGAGCCTACCACGTATTGGAAGAGATCAACGTGAGTCCAAACGTATGGTACTTCACCAAGATCAGAAACAAAGAGAAAAACGAAGCGTAATTATAATAACAAGAAACTATGCAGGTTACTTCATCCGTACGCCAGCCCTTAGTTACCGGAGGTAAAACCTACCACGATGTGACACACGATGTGTCTCGTCAGGTAGAAGGTAAGCCATCCAAGTTGTGGTTTTTGGCTTTCCTTACTGCCGTCGGAGTATTGGCTTTAGGATCAACAGCTCTAATGGCTACCCTCTGGGAAGGGATAGGCATGTGGGGCCTTAACAAGACCGTAGGTTGGGCTTGGGACATCACCAACTTTGTGTGGTGGGTAGGTATTGGTCACGCAGGAACGCTTATTTCTGCTGTATTGCTTCTATTTAGACAGAAGTGGAGAACATCCATCAACCGTGCTGCAGAAGCGATGACCATCTTCGCGGTAATCTGCGCGGCCATGTTCCCTGTCATCCACATGGGTAGACCTTGGTTGGGTGCATATTGGGCATTGCCACTTCCAAATACCTTTGGATCGCTTTGGGTAAACTTTAATTCTCCTTTGTTGTGGGACGTATTTGCAATTTCAACCTACTTTTCTGTATCGCTTGTTTTCTGGTACATTGGCTTGATTCCTGATTTTGCAACTATCCGTGACCGTGCGACAGGATTGCGAAAAGTAATCTATGGAGCACTTTCTTTTGGATGGGATGGAGCAGCGAAGACTTGGATGCGATACGAATCTGTATCCTTGATCCTTGCCGGTCTTGCTACGCCACTTGTACTTTCTGTACACACCATTGTATCCTTTGACTTTGCTACCTCGGTGATTCCAGGATGGCATACCACGATTTTCCCTCCATACTTCGTTGCAGGGGCAATTTTCTCGGGTTTTGCGATGGTATTGACCTTGATGATCATTACCCGAAAGGTGTACAAACTCGAAGATTACATCACGATTGGTCACATTGAATTGATGAATATTGTGATCATTATCACGGGATCCATTGTGGGTATAGCATACATCACCGAATTCTTTATCGCTTGGTATTCAGGAGTAGAGGCAGAACAATATGCATTTATCAACAGAGCTACCGGACCTTACTGGTGGGCCTACTGGTCTATGATGACTTGTAATGTGATCTCTCCACAACTTTTCTGGATAAAAAAGATCAGAACTTCTATTGTTGCAACTTTTGCCTTGTCGATTGTAGTGAACATCGGGATGTGGTTTGAGCGATTTGTAATTATCGTGACCTCCTTGCACCGCGATTACCTTCCTTCTTCTTGGGCGATGTTCTACCCAACTTGGGCGGATGTAGGGGTTTACCTATTCACCTTTGGTTTATTCTTTACGTTATTCTTCTTGTTTGCCAAGTTCTTCCCTGTGATCAACATGGCTGAGGTGAAGTCTGTATTGAAGTCATCCTCTGAAAAAGCACACAAATAATCATGGAAAGAGATACTCATTTTATTTTAGGAGTCTACGACGATGAGGACGTATTGCTCCATGCAGTAGAAAAGGTTAGAGGTAGCGGAGTGAAGATTCACGAAGTGTATTCTCCTTACCCAGTTCACGGGTTGGAGCACGTGTTGGGTTACAAGCGAAGCAAACTTCCAATTGCCGCATTTCTTTTCGGCATGTTGGGTACGAGCTTGGCCTTGACCATGCAGTTTTACATGATGAAATTTGACTGGCCGATGATCATCGGGGGTAAAGACTATGCTGCTTTCCCTGACTTCGTTCCAGTATCTTTTGAAATGACCGTTTTGTTGGCGGCTTTCGGTATGGTGGGTGTATTCTTGATCACTTCCAATTTGAAGCCTTGGGCACAACCTCGAATCTTTGATTTGAGAAGCACTGATGACAAGCACATCATGGCCATCGATATTGCAAACAACAGCAGCCTAGAGCAAGAAAAAATCAAAGAGATCTTGACTGCATCTGGAGCTACTGAAGTGAATAACAAAAGTTTTGAATAGAATAACCGTAGCTATGAAAATTACGAACGCATCACTATTCGCAGGTTCTGTACTAGCCCTCTCCTTGTTGGCTGGATGCAAAGCTGGAGGTGAAAATCCGGGGCTAGAATATGCGCCTCAGATGTATCACGCTGTTGGTTACGAACCACTATCTCAAATTAAAGATGAAGCACAGGGTTCTTGGCTTTCCACTCGTGAAGATGGGAAAGGTGAATTCTTCAATTCCAACGTAAACAATCCTCATGGCATGAACATGAGAGAGCCTGTAGCAAATACGGTTCCTAGAAACAAGCAAGGGTACCTTCCGCACCGATTGCAACAGTTTGAATTGGATAAGGCTGCACTAATTCCTAGTCCTTTTGCTGCCTCTGAGCAGGTGCTTAAGGATGGGGAGAAACTTTACCTTCAGTATTGCAATGCTTGTCATGGTAAGGGAGGAGAAGGAGATGGTTTAGCTGGCGCAGTAATCGGCGGTGTTGCCAACCTGAAAGGTGGCGCTTACGTGAATCTTCCAGAAGGCCATATTTTCCATGTAATTACCAAAGGAAAAGGAAGAATGGGAGCTCATGGCTCTCAAATCCCTGCCGAAAGTAGATGGAAAATTGTCCACTATGTTAAACAAGTTATCCAAGGTCAGGCTGTCGCTGCCGATTCAATTCCTGCAGCAGATTCTACCGCGGTAGTACCAGTAAATCCAGCTAAGTAATCATGGCTCATCACGGCGAACATCACTATAATTTGGATCAGCGATTTGATTTCACTGCTTCCATCAAAAAATCAATCTTGACCGTCCTGGTCTTGGGTGCAGTTTTACTAGGAATCGGGGTGGTCATGGCGATGACTGGCGGGCATCATGAAGAAGGTGCTGAGGCTGGAACGCATGCTTTCCACTGGTATGAAAGATTGTATGCAAGCATTTGGGTCAATAACGTATTCTTTTCGGGGATAGCGATCATTGGAGTTTTTTTCTTCGCGATCCAATTTGCTGCTCAAGCAGGCTGGTCTGCACCTATTTTAAGAGTCATGCTTTCCCTAGGCAGTTGGTTGCCAATTGCGGGTGTATTGATGCTTGCCACATTCTTTGTGGCCAATCATGATTTGTTTCACTGGACGCATTCCTACCTTTTTGATAAAAACGATCCTCAATACGATAAAATCATCGACGGCAAAGGAGCATTTTTCTTTTGGCCTATGGAGAAGGGTACCTTCCCGGTGTTCTACATCGCTAGAATGGTAATCTTCTTTGGATTTTGGGTGTTTTTCTTCAATAAGTTTAAGCAGATTTCAGAGCAAGAAGATCAGTTGGGTGGTTCAAGCCACTGGTACAAGATGAGAAGTTGGTCTGCTTTCTTCCTTATATTCTTCGCAGTCTCTTCTTCTATTTCCGCTTGGGATTGGGTGATGTCCATCGACACGCACTGGTTCTCTACGCTATTTGGCTGGTATGTATTCGCTTCTTGGTTTGTATCTGGCCTTTCTGTAATTACCTTGATTGTACTCTTCTTAAAAGGCAAGGGTTACCTCGAGATGGTGAATGAAAACCACGTGCATGACCTAGGTAAATTTGTATTTGGTTTCTCTATTTTCTGGACTTACCTCTGGTTTTCTCAGTTTTTGTTGATCTACTATGCAAACATCCCTGAGGAGACGGTGTATTTCGTTGAGCGTCTAGAAAGTGATGTTTATGGACCTTTTGTTTTTGTTAATTTAGGTTTGAACTTCTTCCTTCCATTTTTAGTTTTGATGACTAGAGATGCTAAGAGACATGGTGTGTTCCTTAAATTAGTTTGTTCTATTCTTTTGGTTGGTCATTGGATTGATTTCACCTTGATGGTTCAGCCAGGCACATTAGGTCACAATGGTGGTATTGGTTTTATGGAGTTAGGAATGCTATTGGTTTATGGTTCTTCTTTTGCTTTCGTCGTGCTAGGAGCTTTAGCAAAGCGGAATTTAATTGCGAAGAATCACCCAATGCTAGAAGAGAGTTACAATCATCATATTTAATTATTCATCCAAAAAAGTAAGTTATGTACGGGTTTCTTATTGGAGTAGGGGTTCTTTTATTACTATCTGTCATTTGGATGGTATATCGGATACAAACCCTAGTATCGGTTGTTAAAGGGTCGGATAGAAAACTTGAAACCACCAGCAACAAGGTAAATGCTTTCTTATTCATCGTTTTTTTGATAGGAACTGGGGCTTTGATGACTTGGTATTCTATCAAAGAATTCGATAACTACCAGTTGCCAGTAGCTTCTGAACATGGAGTTATCACAGACGAGTTGTTCTGGATTTCTATGGCAGTTACGGGCGTCGTATTTTTGATCACGCACGTGTTGCTTTTTGTTTTTCCTTATGTATATCAGTACAAGGAAAATAGAAAAGCTGTTTTTTATCCAGACAATCACAAGTTGGAAATCATTTGGACTGCGGTACCTGGTGTGGTATTGGCTGGTTTGGTGATTTCAGGCTGGATGGCCTGGTCTGACATTACAGCACCTGCTCCTGAAAAAGCGCACGTAGTTGAGATTATGGGCTATCAGTTTGCTTGGGATGTTCGTTATCCTGGAAAGGACAATGTCTTAGGTGATTACGATTACCGTCTTATCAACGCATCTAATTCTCATGGTATTGATTTCACAGATAAGAATTCGATGGATGATTTTCCTTCTCCAAAGGTAGTTATTCCTAAGGGTGAGCCTGTGTTATTCAAGATCAGAGCTCGAGATGTATTGCACTCTGTCTTTGCTCCGCACATGCGTTTGAAAATGGATGCAGTACCGGGAATGCCTACTCGTTTTTGGTTTATTCCTACCAAGACTACTGCCGAGATGCGGGCAGAATTGAAAGATCCTGAATTTGAGTACGAAATCGCTTGTACAGAAATCTGTGGGCGTGGGCACTTTTCTATGAAGAAAGTGATTGAAGTGGTAGAGCCTGCTGAATACCAGAAGTGGATGGCAGAGCAAAAGTCTTTTGTGCAGCAGAATCCTTCTTTAGCGGAAGGACTGAAGCCAAATACAAAAGAGCTTGCAGGTATTGAAAAAAGCGAAAGAAATAAATAAAATTTAAAGTTATGGCTACAGCAACAGTTGCAAATCAGGACAGCGCAGTTCATGAGCATCACGGACACGAGCATCACGAACACGAGCATCATGACAATTTTATAACGAAATACATTTTCACAACGGATCATAAAATGATCGCCAAGCAGTTCTTGGTAACAGGAATTTTCTGGGCGATCATTGGTGGATTTCTTTCCACCTTGTTTCGATTGCAGTTGGGTTTTCCGGATATGAATTTGGAATTCCTTCGTCCTTTGTTGGGCGGTTGGATTGACGAAGCAGGTAAGCTTGACCCCACTTTCTATTTGGCATTGGTGACGATGCACGGTACCATCATGGTTTTCTTTGTATTGACTGCCGGCTTGAGTGGTACCTTCTCTAACTTCCTGATTCCACTTCAGATTGGTGCGAGAGATATGGCTTCTGGCTTTATGAACATGCTTTCTTACTGGTTTTTCTTCTTGTCTGGGGTGATTATGTTTATATCCCTTTTCTTGAAGACTGGACCTGCTGGTGGAGGATGGGTAGTCTACCCGCCTTTGTCTGCATTGGAGCAAGCGATACCGGGTTCTGGAATGGGAATGACACTTTGGTTGATTTCGATGACCTTTTTCATTGCATCTTCTTTGTTGGGGGGTATCAATTATGTGACTACTGTCATCAACCTTAGAACCAAGGGTATGTCTTTCTCAAGACTTCCTTTGACGATATGGGCTTTCTTTTTAACTGCTGTAATCGGTATTCTTTCGTTCCCAGTGTTGTTCGCTGCAGCTTTATTGCTTGTTTTTGATCGCAGCTTCGGAACGTCCTTCTACCTCTCTGATATCTATGTGGCTGGAGAAGCACTGCCAAATACAGGAGGTAGCCCAGTTCTTTACCAACACTTGTTCTGGTTCCTAGGACACCCTGAAGTGTATATTGTCTTGTTGCCTGCTTTGGGGATTACTTCTGAAGTAATTGCAACTAACTCTCGTAAGCCGATTTTTGGATACAAGGCTATGGTTGTTTCTCTTTTGGGTATAACCGTTCTATCCTTTATTGTTTGGGCACACCACATGTTTGTTTCGGGAATGAATCCATTCCTTGGTTCGATCTTCATGTTCTTGACCTTAATCATTGCGGTTCCTTCTGCGGTCAAAGTATTTAATTACCTCGCTACACTTTGGGGAGGTAATTTGATCTTTACGCCTGCCATGTTATTTTCTATCGGTCTCGTATCCTTCTTTATTTCTGGAGGTTTGACAGGTGTATTCTTGGGCAACTCAGCGATTGATATTCAATTACACGACACCTACTTTGTGGTTGCTCACTTCCACTTGGTGATGGGTTCTGCCTCTTTCTTTGGTTTGATGGCTGGGGTTTACCACTGGTTCCCTAAAATGTTTGGCCGAATGATGGATGCTAAACTTGGATACATCCACTTCTGGTTGACATTCGTAGGAGTGTACATGGTGTTCTTCCCAATGCACTACATTGGTATAGCTGGTTTCCCAAGAAGATACTATTCTTGGACCAACTTTGAATTTACCAATTTGTATACTGATTTGAACATGTTTGTATCGGTAGCTGCAATTATCACTTTTGCTGCGCAAGCGATTTTCTTGTTCAACTTCTTCTACAGCATGTACAGAGGAAGAAAGGCAACGCTCAATCCTTGGAATTCTACTACTTTGGAGTGGACTACTCCTTTGCATCCTGGACATGGTAACTGGCCTGGAGAAATACCTACTGTATACCGTTGGCCTTACGACTATTCTAAGCCGGGTGCAGCTGAAGATTTTATACCTCAGCACATTCCATTGTCGCAGACGCCTGAATCCAATCTTCCTCATGAGGAAGAGCAGGTGAAAATAGAGTTGGAAATCATGAAGGAAGAGGCAGAGCTCTTAGTAGCGAATGGCTCAAAGCACTAAAAATAAAGTAAACAGCTACCGCCGCCTATCAGGCATCACTGTGGTAGCTGTTTATTTTCTAATTCTGGTAGGAGGCATTGTTAGAAGTACGGGTTCAGGTATGGGTTGTCCCGACTGGCCAAAGTGCTTTGGATCAGTCATCCCTCCCACAGCTGTGGAGCAGCTTCCAAAAAATTACCAGGAGATTTACCTCGAAAAAAGGCTTGCAAAAAACGAACGTTTTGTAGCGACTTTATCCAAGTTGGGCTTTAAAGAAACTGCCAATCAACTAGCCAATGATAAGTCTATTCAAATTGAAGAAGAGTTCAATGCAACCAAAACCTGGATTGAATACATCAACCGGCTTATTGGAGTAGTAATTGGACTTTTAATTCTAGCGACTTTGGTAAAATCAGTTTCACTGTGGTCACAGGATAAATGGATTACGATTACGGCGTTTATATCCCTGGTTCTAGTTGCCTTCACCGGTTGGATTGGTTCTATCGTGGTTTCCACTAATTTATTGGCTTGGATGATTACGGTGCACATGCTTCTAGCTTTGGCTTTGGTTGCGGTGCTTTTGTATAGTCATCGCAGAGCTGCTCGCTTGCTTGCAACGAATCAAATTACGAGTCCAATGCCGAAAAAAATCTTTGGCTTGCTTTTAGCCGCAAGTATATTGATGTTGATTCAGGTAGTTCTGGGTACACAAGTTAGAGAAGGAATTGATCGCGTTTCATTTGCTATGGGAAATATGCTTCGTGAGGAATGGGTTGGAAAGGTGGGCTTGGTATTCTTAGTGCATCGCTCTTTCTCTTTAGTGCTGTTGGCTTTGCATGTACTGTATTTTGTGTGGGCATTTAAATTTTCAACTCGCCACAGCTCTTTAACCTACTGGAATCAGGCGCTTTTGTTGCTTTTAGTACTTGAGATCATTTCCGGCATGGGGATGGCGTATTTTGGTATACCTGCCTACTTACAGCCTATTCATTTGCTTTTCGGCTCCATGATTTTGGGAGTTCAATTTATTCTAATGCTTCAATTGAAGGATCAATCTAACTCTAAACTTATTCAGCAGCTATGAGCTCAGTTGATGTGACATCAAGCAGCTTGTTATTTTTAATTCGAGGTAGGCTTGCGGCCTATTCTGATTTAATCAAGTTTCGGCTTTCTGCTTTGGTAACTTTTTCTGCTGTCTTCGGCTATATACTTGGAGACCGTGGTGTTTTCGGTTGGCCTGGTTTTATCGGGTTGATTTTAGGGGGCTTCTTTATTTCAGGAGCTTCTGGTGCTGCCAATGAGATCATGGAGCGCGATTTGGATAAGTTGATGAAGCGGACCCAGAATCGACCGCTTCCCTTGCAACTTATTTCATTGCAGGAGGCTTATTGGTTTACTGGATTTATAGCGCTTTTAGGAATTAGTTTGCTTTGGATTTTCACCAATCCATTGACTACTGGCTTGGGCGTCTTGAGCATGCTGCTTTATGTATTTGCTTATACACCACTTAAGCGTGTGGGTCCGATTGCTGTTTTTGTAGGAGCTATTCCTGGTGCGATGCCTCCTTTGCTGGGATGGACCGCTGCCACGGGATCGATCACCTATGAGGCGTTGATTATTTTCGGTATACAGTTCGTTTGGCAGTTTCCTCATTTCTGGGCGATTGCTTGGGTGAGTGACGAAGACTACAAGCGTGCTGGATTTAAGTTGCTTCCAAGTGGGGGAGGGCAGGATTTGAACACTGCAATTCAGATTATGATCTACACCCTATTCTTATTGCCATTGGGACTATTGCCAAGCTATTTTGGTTTGGTGGGATTGAATTCAGGAATTGTTGCCACGGTATGTGGGGTTCTATTTTTGGCTCAAACCTTTTCGCTGATGCGGGATTGTTCTCGAAAGTCAGCTTTAAAAATCATGTTCGGATCCTTTATTTATTTGCCAGTAGTGCAGATTGCATATTTGTTAGATAAAATGCCTTAAGTCATGGAGAGTGAATTAAAATACATAGATATTGTCGAGCAGCCCATCAGCATGCATCCAAAGAAGTTTGCGCTTTGGCTATTTTTGGTGACTGTATTGATGGTGTTTGCAGCACTTACAAGTGCATATATTGTACGTCAGGCTGAGGGCAATTGGCTGGAGTACGAGTTGCCAGAGATCTTTTGGATTACCTCTGGAATTGTTGTGCTCAGTTCAATATGTGTTCAAGCAGCTTATTTTGCAGCTAAAAAGGATAATTTTCTTGGTCTTCGGATTTGGATGGTATTGACAGTGTTGTTGGGTATTGCTTTTCTGGTGGGCCAATGGTACAGTTGGGTAGCACTGGTGGATCGGGAAGTATTTTTTGTAGGGAATCCAGCAGGATCTTTTTTATATGTTTTCACCGGATTGCACGCGGTTCATTTGATCAGTGGTGTGATTTTTCTGATTATTGTATTAATTTCGACCTTTAGATATAAGGTGCATTCACAAGCAATGAATACCCTAGAAATGGCAACAACTTATTGGCATTTTTTAGGAGGTTTGTGGTTGTATTTATTTCTATTTTTGCTTTTGAATCATTAAAGTTAACCCAGCACAAAAAATTACCTATGTCTGCGCATTCTACTGCTATTGAAGTAAGTTCGAAAAGAGGCGTTTGGGGAGGAGGAAATGAACCCCTGAAGGCTAGTTATGGAAAACTCATGATGTGGTTTTTCCTACTCTCTGACATCTTCACCTTTGCTGCTTTTCTAATTACCTACCTGGCTATCCGTGTCAGCTATCCTGCCTATGCGGGTGCTGCGGAAACCTTTACAGGTTCCAACGAGTACTGGCCAGTTCCTGAATTGGTATTTGAGGCGCTTCCATTCCTACATGGAGTGCATGCTCCGCTAATTTTTGTGGGGATTATGACCTTTATCTTGATTGCTAGTTCCGTAACCATGGTATTGGCTGTAGAGGCTGGTCACCGAAATGATAGAAATGATGTGGTAAAATGGATGCTTTGGACCTTACTGGGAGGAATTACTTTCTTAGGTTGCCAAGCGTGGGAGTGGTCTCACTTCATTCATGGTACTGACAATGGTTCACTCCTCACCTTTGTAAATGGTTTGGGACAGAATGTTACAGAGACTGTTTTTGGTGCCAACTTGATGGTCAACGAATATGGTCCTGCGTCTTTTGCTCAGCTATTTTTCTTCATTACTGGATTCCACGGTTTCCACGTAACGATTGGAGTTTTCTTGTTGTTCCTTTGCTTTTACCAAGCTGCAGTAGGAATTTACGACAAGAGAGGCCATTACGAGATGGTAGAGAAAATCGGTCTCTACTGGCACTTCGTAGACTTGGTATGGGTATTTGTATTTACCTTATTTTATTTGATCTAAGCAATTCAATTCGCGCAATATGGAAGTTCAAGACACTAAATCTACGCTTCAGGTAACTCCTAGAAACGAGGAAAAAATAAAAAAAATCTGGAAAACAGCAGGTATTCTTTTAGCGATTACTTTAGCAGAATTCGTGATGGCTTTTACCATGGATAGAGGTATTTTACTGTATTCTCTATTTATTATCCTGACCATTTGGAAGGCAAAATACATCATGATGACCTTTATGCACTTAGGTGACGAAGCAAAGCCTCTGTTTTATGCCATCATTGTCCCGCTGATTTTTTTGGTTTGGCTGGTAATCACCTTGATTAAGGAAGGGTCGGACATCTTTATGATGCGCTGGTAGAAAATTAATTCTTAAAAAAAAATAGGTTGGAGTGAATCACTTCAACCTTCTTTTTTGTTATACACTTACTATGCGAAGTTTACGAATTCTTCAGGGCTTTGTCTTGGTCTGTATTTTGTTGATTCCAGTGTTGATCTTCTTGTTTTTGAAGGGCTTTGGGAAAAACGAGTATGAGCTACCTATCTTCTTTCAAACTGGGGTGGATAATCCGTTTCAGGAATGTCCAGTAACGGATAGTACACAGCATTACATTCCGGAATTTTCCTTCACTAATCAGGATGGGAAGCCGATGGGAAGGGCGCAAATGCAAGGAAAAATCACGATCGTGGATTTCTTTTTCACTTCCTGCCCAAGCATTTGTCCAGTGATGTCTAAGGAGATGGAGCGCGTAAATGACCATTTCCGAGATGAATCACAGGTGCAAATCATGTCCATTAGCTTGGACCCAACCTACGATACTCCACAAATTCTAAAGGACTATGCGGAGGAACATCATGCCATTCCTGGGAAATGGAACTTCCTGACAGGTTCAAAGGAGGAAACTTTCCAATTGGCACGTTGTGGATTCGTGCTGCCTGCTTTGGATGGCAATGGAGTACCAGACGATTTCGTACACAGTGATAAATTTATATTAATTGACGGCGAAGGTCGAATCCGTGGCTATTACAGTGGCACTACACGAGAAGAAGTGGATCTATTGATGTTAGAAACGAAAATTTTACTTTATGGGAAAGACTAATACAGCGAATTTGGCTCCGCAGGAGGCAAAGGTCAAAAATTGGATTATCGGCATCTCGATTGCCATTCCTCTGGCAGTGGCTGTTCTTTTATTTATGCCTACCAAAATCACCTCCCTAGGTGGATGGGTCTATTTTCTGCCTCACCTGAATGCAATTATTAATTCTGCTGCTTCTGTGGCCTTGATTTTAGCCTTGGTATTTATCAAGCAGAAGAAGTACAATTTGCATGGGGCGACGATGACGGTAGCTTTTGTTTTGGGAGCCATATTTCTAGTATCCTATGTGATCTACCATGGAGCCGCAGAGAGTACTCCTTTTGGCGGTGAAGGGGCGATTCGCATCGTTTACTATTTCTTGTTGATTACCCATATCCTCTTTGCTGCGGTGGCATTATTCCCCATTTTGTTTGCCTATTACTATGGATATACCAATCAGCGAGACAAACACCGCAAAGTGGTCAAGTATGCCTATCCCATTTGGTTGTACGTATCCATTACAGGCGTGATTGTTTACCTTATGATCGCGCCGTATTATACCCAGACTTTCTAAAATCTGGAATACCCTTTCAAATACAGGAGAATACATGAAATTCAAAATCTTAATTCTACTTGCAGCCAGTTTCTTTAGTACCCTTGCGGCGTCTGCACAGTGTGCCATGTGTAGGGCATCCGTTGAAAACAACGTGAGCAACGGGGATGCCTCGATTGGTGCCGGACTCAACAATGGGATATTATATCTCGTAGTGATGCCGTATTTAATGGCAGGAATCATAGGTTACCTTTGGTACAGATCTTCTAAAAAGAAGAAAGCAAAACTCCAACCACGCTAATACTATTCGGCAAAGTTTGATACCAGACTTTGCTTTTTTATTTTT
>CAZPKI010000010.1:0-10862 GCA_964587015.1 uncultured Limnohabitans sp. | reverse complement strand
TTTATTTTTAGTCTTCATGAAGCTTTCTATCCGCAGTATTCTTCTTTTTGGAAGTGTACTTCTTCTGCCTGTAGTCCTCACTTTGAATTTTTTTGTTTATCAAAAAAGTCAAGAGGAGACCTACATTCAGGCGATTGAAAAGAGAGTTCATGCGGTAGAAGTAGCATTTAACCTAGATTTCGAACTTTTCCAACGCCTGGGTACTGGTCAGGACTCTTTGAGTTTTGAGCGCGTAAGTAGCGAGGCCTACAGCTATCCTTTTTTTATTGTTAACCCTCAAAAAGAGCTTCAGTATTGGTCTACCAATGATTTCAGCTTGGATTTTTCCACTGTGGATTTCGCGCGGGAATTTCAAGTTCATGAGTCCCCATCAGGCACTTTTTTACTAAAGCTTCAAAAGATATCGCCTAAAGAGGGGGCCGGTTTTTTTGTTCAAGCTTTTCGCTTGGTATGGTCTGGGGATATTAAAAATGAATATGTGGTGATGGGGCCTAACCCCGAGGTATTTGGGAATTCGTTATTTACGCTTTACCCCAATGCAACCGAAGGAGCCTTTCAGGTCAAATCCTCTAGCGGCCAACCATTATTTGGCATTGACTTCCAAGTAGGGTTTGTTTCTGTGGGGAAAACATGGACCACTCCCTTGTTGATTTTCAGTTTTTCTATCTTTTTGCTCTATGCATTTCTCAGTTTTATTTTTTTGAGAAAAAAATGGAGAAAAGGCCAAGTATGGCAGGCTATAGGCTATGGCTTTTTTATTCTTTTGGTGATTCGAGCTGGCATGCTAGTTTTCAGATTTCCGCAAGACTACTTAGATCTATTGCTTTTTGATCCAAGTGCATACAGCTCTTCCTGGTTGGTGCCTAGTCTAGGGGATCTGTTGCTGCATACGGGTTGCAGCGTGCTGATTATAGGTTTATTAGTTAACCAACTTTCCTCCAAATCCATCTTGGAAAAATTTGCCAATTGGCGGCTTCGGATTCGAGAGGAAGGATTACTTCTTTTGGCTTTTGCGATTTCTACTTTGTTTTTTTGGGGCCTCTGGTCAATTGTCCGGAATTTAGTGCTACGCGCATCGTGGAGTTTGGATATCTCATCAATCCCAAGCTTTGATCAACTGGTGGGGAGCAGTTTTTTGATTGTTTTCCTCTGGGCAGCAGCTTATGTATTTCTGAGTTTTACCTTACTCAATTTATTTATCCGTGGGGGCTCAAGTAAGCGTTTAGTGTACCGAACCTTACTTGTGGTGGCAGGGGTTTGCACGCTAATTTTCTTTTTTTGGAATAGTTGGTTTGGGGTAGCAGGTTTGGTCCACTTCCTGTTTCTATTTTCTATAATTAGGTTTGACCTAGTTGCCAATGTGTACCGTTTAGGTTTAGAAACCTTCTTGACGCTTTTTTATGCTAGCCTTATTGCTGCAAGCATAGTGGCGGCAAGTAGCTACCAATCTTCTGCGGATCGACTCGCACAGTCCAAAGTTGTTTTTGCCAATCAGCAGCTGTTGGCCTCCGAAGGACGAACAGCCTTGATTTTAGAAGATATTTTTTCCAGGCTCAAAAACGATCTTTTTATTCAAAATCGATTGGCAGACCCTCTGCTCTCCAAGGATCCTGTAGTGAGTAAAATCCGAAAAATTTACTTGGACAATTATTTCGATCAATTCGAAGTAGTGATCCGTATTTTTTCGCCTTCGGCCAAGCAAATTGGAGGACGTTTGGAGGGGGAGTCCTTGCAGGAATTGCAGCAAGAGTTTGTCAAGAGCGACTACGCGACTCAGGTACCTAATTTATATTATGTACAAGACTCAGCGGGTGGAAGGGAAAGTAAGTTTGTAGCTTTTGTTCCGATGAACAAGGCTGGACTTGGATTAGGAACACTTTATTTAGAGTTTGATCAACTACGCATTCAATCTGGCAACGCCTATCCAAGTTTGCTTTTGGATGAGCAGTATGCTGAAAAATTGAAGACCGATCCTTTTGATTATGGGGTATTTAAAGAAGGAGAGCTGATCCGAAGTTCGGGCAGCTTTAACTACCAGCAGGAAGAGATTGGATTGATGTTGCAAAATCCTGCCTTGCTAGATGGGGGAGTGGAGTCCTTGGGCTACCAGCATCTGGGGATAAAAAATGGGGAAGAGCTCTGGGTTTTGTCTTCTCCGGTCATTTCGGTGAAACAGTTTTTTGGGACCCTTTCGCTGTTTTTTGTGGTCTTTGTTTTTCTCACGTTTCTTTCCATTCTGGGAAGTGTGCTGATGCAGGGATACCGAAAGTTTGAATTCAACTACTCCACAAAGCTTCAACTCTACCTGAATTTTGCCTTTTTCTTTCCAATTCTAATCATTTCAATCATTACCACCGGCTTACTTTCTCAAAGTTACAAGGAGGACCTAAATGGGCAGTACCTCCA
Organism: uncultured Limnohabitans sp.; assembly: GCA_964587015.1. GTDB lineage: Bacteria > Bacteroidota > Bacteroidia > Cytophagales > Cyclobacteriaceae > Algoriphagus. The sequence continues at coordinate 8,456 of CAZPKI010000010.1, read as the reverse complement.
AAAAGCCACCTTAATTAAGGGAAATCTAGTCCGATTTTTTGGAGGTCAATCCTTAGAAGAAGTAGATCGTGATGCGCTTAGTGAGGAAATAAATGCACTTGCAACCACCGTGGGCACAGATATCCACTTGTATGGAAAGGAAGGATCCTTAGTGACTTCAAGTAGAATTACCATTTTCGAAAAGAAGCTTTTATCCAACCGCATGCATCCTGGAGCGATGGCCGCATTGGTGGAAGGCAAAGGTGTGGAGGCCCTTTTGGAAGAACAGGTTGGAAAGCTCAGGTACCAAACCGTGTATTTGGCAATTCCTTCCCAGTCCAACGCCTCCATCAATGCGGTGTTGGCGATACCTTTTTTCGAGTCTGAAGAAGAACTCAATTCACTCACCTCTGATGTTTTGGGTAATGTTTTCAATGCTTTTGTGGTGATTTTTATTCTGTTTTTGATCATCTCCTTTTTGGTCACCAAAAACTTGACGCTACCCTTTCGCTTGCTTACCCAGAAGCTCAAGGTGACAAATCTTGAAAATAACGAGCCGATGTACTGGTCCTCCAAGGATGAAATTGGGTTATTGGTGAATGAGTACAACCAGATGCTCTCCAAGTTGGAAGCAAGTAAAAAGGTGCTAGCCTCAACTGAAAAGGAATCAGCTTGGAGGGAGATGGCGAAGCAGGTGGCCCACGAGATCAAGAATCCACTTACACCTATGAAGCTTACCTTGCAACATTTACTTCGCTTGGAGCGGGAAGGAAAATTGGAGGATGCGGATAAACTGAAAAAGTCGCTCGAAACCTTGATTCATCAGGTGGATGCCTTGAGTGGAATTGCCTCTTCATTTTCCACTTTTGCAAAGATGCCGCTTCCTAATAATGAATTGATGAACTTTAAGGAGGTGTTGTCCAAGGTCCTGGAGCTATTTAAAACCGATAAACGGATGGAGTTGGAATTCCAAGACGATTCCTTTACCGATCAAATCTCAATTTTGGGTGACGATAAACTTTTTGGTCGAGTAATCTCCAACTTGATCATCAATGGCATGCAGGCAGTAGAGCCAGGGAAAAAGCCGCATATTCGGATTTGGCTGTGGCTAACAGACCGTGCTGTATTTTTGGAGATTTCAGATAATGGGAAGGGGATTCCTCTAGAACTTCGGGACAAAATCTTTATTCCCAACTTTAGTACCAAGAGTCAGGGTTCTGGACTCGGTCTTGCCATTGCAAAAAGTGGAGTGGAAACTGCTGGAGGTAAAATCTGGTATGAAACTGAAGTGGGTAAGGGAACTACTTTTTTCCTGACCTTTCCTTTGGCCAAAGCTAATGGAGAGTAGGAAGTAGTGAAGCGCATTGGTGCTGCTCAAAGAAAAATCCTGTACAAGTCATTCGTTATTTCAGATTAAATCAATTCATAAAAAAATGTAACTTTGTCTGAAGTAAATAGTTGTTACACTAACTATTAAGAAACGAAACAAATGAAGAAAAGTATCTTAGTGAGTGGAGGTACAAAAGGAATCGGAAGAGCAATTGTAGAACGATTTGCTAAGGAAGGTTTTGATATTTTTACCTGTTCTCGAAGTGGACAAGATTTACTTGCGATGAAGCAGGCCTTGGAGCAAGTCTACCCTGGAATTGCTGTAAGCACCTATGCGGCAGATCTTTCCAAGAAAGAGGAAGTTTTATCCTTTGCGGAAGCGGTAAAAGCCAAAGGCATTCCGGATGTAATCGTTCACAATACTGGAATTTTCTTGCCGGGATCTCTTCATGAGGAGCCAGATGGAAACTTGGAGTTTCTGATGGATACCAACCTTTATTCCGCGTATTACCTGACTCGAGCATTTGCCAAAGAACTAATACAGCGTAGATCTGGGCATATTTTTAGTATTGGATCCATTGCAGGCATCACTGCTTATGCCAATGGCGGGAGCTACTCCGTGTCCAAGTGGGCAATGTTGGGCATGACCAAATGTTTTCGTGAGGAATTCAAACCGCATCAAGTCAAAGTGACCTCGATATTACCGGGAGCTACCCTGACGGATGCATGGGCAGGAGTGGATTTGCCTGTAGAGCGATTTGTAAGTGCACAGGATGTGGCAGATTCAGTTTGGGGAGCGTATAACCTTTCCCCGGGTGCTGTTGTTGAAGAACTAATTATTCGTCCCCAACTAGGAGATATTTAAGCTATGGAATCTCAATTGAAGCCTTTTGAAGGTGGTTATTGCAACAGTTTAACCCAGTATTCACGGAGAGTAACTATTCCGGTACGGGTAGGTGATGTGATCATTGGTGGGGACAATCCCATCGTTGTGCAGTCCATGACTACGGTTGACACAATGGATACGCAAGGCTCTGTGGAGCAGTGTATTCGGATGATTGATTCGGGATGTCAGCTGATTCGAATCACCGCGCCTTCGCTCAAAGAGGCGGAGAACTTGCGAAATATCAAGGAGGAATTACGAAAGCGAGGATACAATACGCCCTTAGTGGCAGACATTCACTTCACGCCGAATGCCGCTGAATTGGCAGCCAAAATTGTTGAGAAAGTGCGCATCAACCCTGGCAACTATGCGGACAAAAAGAAATTTGAAGTAATCGACTATACCGACGCTTCCTATGCCGAGGAGTTGGATCGAATTCGAGAGCGTTTTTTGCCTTTGATAAAAATTTGTAAGGAGAATGGCACAGCCATGCGTATCGGCACCAATCACGGTTCCTTGTCAGACCGAATCATGAGCCGCTACGGGGATACTCCGTTGGGAATGGTGGAGTCAGCCTTGGAGTTTCTCAGAATTTGCGAAGACGAAAAATACCACGAGATCGTCATTTCCATGAAGTCTTCCAACACGCAGGTAATGGTTCAAGCCTACCGCTTGCTAGTTCAAAAACTCAATGAAGGAGGTTTCAAACCCTATCCCTTGCACCTAGGGGTAACCGAAGCGGGAGAGGCAGAGGATGGTCGAATCAAATCTGCAGTGGGTATTGGTACGCTTTTGGAAGATGGCTTGGGGGATACCGTGCGCGTTTCCTTGACCGAGGACCCTGAGTTTGAAGCACCGGTAGCACGTGCTTTGATTGACCGCTATACGTCACGAACTGCGCATGCGCCGATAGCACCCCTAGTATCCTATCCCATTCATCCTTTTGAATACACCAAGCGTCAAGTAACCGAAGTATACAATTTTGGAGGGCAAAATGTACCCCGAGTAATTGCGGATATTTCTGCGCTTTCGCAAGTTACCGATCGTGAAATGAAGGCTGTGGGACACTTTTACTTGCCTGAATTGGACAAGTGGAAAATGAATGATCAGGGTTGCGACTTTATTTATTCGGGTGCCAATCCCATTCCCTTCATGCTTCCCAATGGGATGAAGGAGATCCAGAACTATTCCGTTTGGAAAGCCGTGGGCGATCAATTGAATAAATTTCCCCTATTCCAAATTCATGAATATCAAAATGCGGCGGAAGTTCACCAAGAACTTAATTTTCTAGCTGTAAGCACTGCCGATATCGATCAAGCCATTTCTTTGGTAGGAACCAGAAAAGATACGGTCCTCCTTTTGTCGAGTAGCAATGCCCATGGCATGCCCGACTTGCGAAGGGCATTTGTGGCGTTATTGGAGGCGAACTGTACTGTTCCAGTGGTGGTACAGGTGAGTTACCCGGCGCATACCGCAGATCAAACCATGCTGTATGCCGCTACAGATGTAGGAGGCTTGTTGGTAGATGGGTTAGGGGATGGGATTGTGATTTCCTTAAATCCAGAACCATCTCAAGATCGGAAGCAGGTATTGGAGCAGATCAAACTTCACAATTCGGTTAGCTTTGGCGTGCTGCAAGCCGCACGTACCCGTATGTCCAAGACCGAATACATTTCTTGTCCTTCTTGTGGACGGACGCTTTTTGATTTGCAAATAACAACAGCGATGATTCGCAAGCGTACCGACCACCTGAAAGGGGTGAAGATTGGCATCATGGGCTGTATTGTCAATGGTCCAGGTGAGATGGCTGATGCAGATTACGGTTATGTAGGTTCGGGCAAAGGAAAAATCACCTTGTACAAGGGCAAAGAAGTAGTTAAGCGATCTGTAGCTTCCGAAAAAGCGGTGGACGAATTGATCAACATCATCCGTGAAGACGGCAAGTGGCTTGAGCCAGAAACTATCTAATTTGATTATCCGCAATTATATTAGTAGGTCAAAAATAATGTTTGCCGCTGCGGATAATCGTTCATAGGCCACGGCCTACAGGCTGTCAACGGTCTACAGCTCACCTAATTGATCCTCAAATCTTATTTTAATTGGGTTGTGGTCTAAAGCGGACAAGTCATTCAAACTAAAATACAATGCTCCCAGTTGGGAAGGAATAAACTTAATTTCGTTCCTCTTGGTTATCTAATAAATTGAATTTCTCATGGAAGAAAAAAATCAAGTGAAAGAGTTTTTTAAGTTGGGTGAGGTAGGGAATTATTTTCTCCGTGTGTTCCGAAAGCCTGACCCCAATGCACCTAGTAACATCAATCTACGGATGATGCATGGCATCAACAAGATTTCTATACTCATCTTCTTGTTTGCCGTGATCTTCTGGATCGTCAAAAGATTTATCTAAAAACCTTTTTCTAGGTGAGTCCGACTTCGAAAAGAAAAAGGCAAACCTAGAACAGAATACCAACCTGAACGCTGAGGCTATGGTATTGTGTGCTTATCTTATTGAGGGAGTTAAATCCCTCAGGTAGGGAAGCTCTGGTCCAGAAGGGATGAATTTTTGGACGGGTTTCTGATTGACTATGGCTTCCTTCCAAGTAACTGCTGGGTTGCCATTTGTATCCTATACTCGTTGTCAGTGCCCAGTTTCCTTTTTTTGCGGGCATGCTAACACCCAAAAATGGATTGAAGTAACCCCCGCCCTCTTGCCATGTGCTGGACCATTCTGTACGTTCTCGTTTTTCTAGAAAGGTGGCCCCAAATCCTACATTAAGGCCTCCCATCCACTTTGAGCCGATGTCGTCGCCAATAAAACCTCTCCAGCCTAATCCTATGGGTAGGATCCGTACGTCGGGGTAGTTGTCATAGCCCATATGGATTCCTAAGTAGTGATTGGGTTTGATTTCCTTCCCATGGAAGGCAGAAAAGGAGAAATCGAGCCGGTTTTCAATCTCTTCGGACCACACGGTTTTCGATTTTCCGCTCAGTAAACCCAATTCCAATTGCGTGAGTGTAGCTTTCTCTTGGGCAGCTGCGAGTTGCACGCTGCACCAAGAGATAAGAAATATAAAAATCAATTTGCTGTACCTCATCTTAGCTTACTTCAATTGGATTGCTTACTTGGATGCAGCTTAGCTTCCTCAGTTTGGCTGGGGTGCTGTAGTCGTATTGACAGACCCCGTCTGGGCCGATGACGATTAATGATTTAGGTCCAGGGATCAGGTCTACTGACTTCATGGATTGAAGAAATTCCAATTGATTTTTATCGATGTTGAGGACATCGGAAGCGTTGAAACTTTTGAGTCCATGCTTGCCTTCCGCTACATAGAGGTAGTTTTCTGCCAATCCCAATCCGTGGGGGTTGAGCATGGGATAAGCTTTTAGGAGTTTGGGCTGGTAAGGATCTTTGATATCCAAAACATGGAGTTCATTTACCCCATTGACACAAAAATTTCCACTGCGCAGCGTCACAAATGCATAGTCTTCGTTGATTACCACAGGATCACAGGAAAGGACATGTTCGTAAATAGCCATGCGTTTAGGGGCAGCGGGATTGGAGGCATCGTAGATGTGCAAGCCTCGGTTGGAACCAATGAAAAGTTTCTGGTCAAACGGAAAGATGGTTTCGATGCCCCAGCCCAGATCAATGGGCTTGAGGAACTTGGGTTCAGCTGGGCTTTCGACATCAAATACACGTAGGGTGTTTTGATCTACGGCAAACAGGTGTCCGTCCATCAGTGTAAATCGGGCCATGGATCCGCCGGTGCCATAGCTTTGGGAAGCTTTGGCCATGTTAGCCTGTAGGCTCATGTTGGGACGAACCATCCACATGGTTTCAAATGCCATTTGTGGGCTTTCACTGGTAAGTACGGTATCCTTGAAGGTGATAATTTTTCCGGTACTGTGCTGGTACAAATGGGTAAACACATCTTCCACCCGCTTGACCAGGCGGATATTTTGAATGTTACTTAGGTCAAAGGCGAGCAAATCCACGTAATTGTCTGCATAGAGGATGTTGCTATTGATTGCTAAATCCACATTGCCTTCAATCGGGATAAAACTCAGATTGATCGGGTTGGATGGATTTTTATTGTCGTAGATGTGAATCCCCTTGCTGGGCTCGTTGATCAGTAAATAGTTATTGTAAATGTAAATCTTTCCAGGATTCTCTATTTCCTGAGCAGGAATTGGAGCAAGAGACTTGGCTCGAACATCCTTCATTTCTAGAAATACGGGCATCATCGTTCGAAATGTGTAGGTTGCGTTTACCTCGTCGGTACATGAAAAAAGCAAGGTGCTTGCCAAGAGGACTAGTGCGATTTTAAGATGGAAAAGTTTCATAGGGGAGTTGATTTAGGTAAAACGAAGTTAATTAGTATGATTATCTGCACCTATGCCAATGGCTTAAGATTTGTTTGAATTACTGCGGATAATCGTCGACAGACCTCAGTCTGCAGGCTGTCCACAATCCACAGCTCATCTAAATGAACTTCAAGCCTTATTTTCTCTCGTTACTGGTAACAAAGCGGATAATCAGATTAATTATATTCAAAACGCGCTTCATCGAGGATTCGCTACAGCCAATGGAGATATTTTAATTATTTTTTTGCGGGCCTTTGGTTTTAATTTTTTAGCTTCCTAGAAGGAATTCCAGGAATTGGATTTTCCTTTTTTTGGATGGGGGGGATGCTTCATTCAAAATCACTACATTGATTTAGCTTTTAGTACCATGCATTCACGAAGAAAATTTATACAAAACACGAGCATTTTAGGTTTGGCCATGACTGTACAACCCAATTTATCCCTGCTTGCCTCCCAGAAAAAAGTCTTGGGACATGGCGATTTTAAATACACCGTAGATCCCAACTGGGGGAACCTAGATCCGGCAAAAGTGCCGGTGATCAACTGCCACGAGATGGTGATGGATCGAAAGGGGCGAATGATTTTACTTACCGATGAGCCCAAAAACAATGTCATCATTTACAGTCAATCGGGCAAGTTGCTAACTACCTGGACTTTGGGACTCACTGCTGCGCATGGCTTGAGCTTAGTGGATGAGGGGGACGCAGAATACCTTTGGGTGGTAGACAATGGAGGAAGGGTGCTCAAAACAAGCCTAGATGGCAAAGTTATCACCGAAATACCTTCACCGTTAACTGAAGGAATTTACACAGATAAAATGCGCTGGGTGCCTACTGAAACAGCTGTGGCTCCCAACGGGGACTTGTATGTGGCGGATGGCTATGGTTCCCAGTATTTTTTGCAGTACGATAGCCGAGGAAATTTTATCAGAAAATTTGGCGGTGCTGGTAAGGAAGACGGGCAGTTTAGTACTGCGCATGGAATTGCTGTGGACCAACGAGCGGATCGTGAACCTACCTTAATTTGTACTTCTAGAGGGCATAATTCATTCAAGCGATTTACAATGGATGGAAACTACCTCGAAACGATTTTTTTACCCGGGGCCTATGTGTGTCGACCCGTGATCCACGGAGAGAATCTGTATGCAGGGGTTTGTTGGTCTAGACTGCGCTATTTGGAGCAAACGGATAATTCAGGGTTTGTGACCATTTTGAATAAGGATAATAAGGTAGTTTCCAATCCAGGGGGTTCGGAGCCACATTACCACAATGGGGTTTTGCAGGTTATGCTTCAGGACGAACCTGTTTTCCAGCATTGTCACGATGTCTGCATTGATCAAGATGAAAATATATACGTCTGCCAGTGGAATGCGGGTAAGTCCTATCCAATCAAATTGACACGAGTTTGAGTTTTCTGTAAATAAGGGGGAGCATTCGAAAGAATTGCTCCCTTTTTTTATTCCTACCCTTTGCTCCTTGTTTAACTAGTAAGTCGGTTTGGGTTTCAAGGGTTGTTTTAGCCTAAATCAGTTCCAAGGAGCATGCTTAGAAAATAACAAGTATAGCTGTGTATGAAGCATAAAAACCGCCGGTGGATAAGCTGCTAGAAAAGGTGGATAACCTGTTCGTTTACAGGCAATTTCATGGTAAAAATTGTAGAGAAGTTTTTGAAAAAATAATTGGAATATTTTTTTTAATCAGCCAACTTTAATCATCAAGTAAGAGAAAAAAAGACCGGAAGTACGATTTCGGTTCGTTGATTGAAAGTTTGAGATCGGGCATAAAGGGGAGCTAACCTTAGGGTAAGTTTCTGAGACGGGAAACCGCAGAAATGCCAAAAACGATAGGCTTGAATTTGAGGACTTCTTCGGAAAGAATCAAAGTTCCAGGCAAGAAGGATC
>CAZPKI010000009.1:0-28224 GCA_964587015.1 uncultured Limnohabitans sp. | reverse complement strand
TTTGTGGTTTAACTTATTTTATCTGGCCAATGAAATTTGAAAAACCACATAGATACAATAGGTTATTTGGCACCCATAAGCCAAGATTACTGTGAGCCTGCAAAGACTCTTTTTTCTATGTGCCTATGTGGTTCTTTACCTTGTGCTGATGTGGTTTTTCCCTTAGTGGGTTACTCAGGTAAAGAACCGAAATGCTTACTTACAAAGGTTTTTTGCCCATGGCTGAATAGATTAATCACATTGAAATTCAACAAAATTCCTTTCGGAGCCTGCAGGAGGTTCATGTAATTGATCAGCTGGGCATGGTGGATTGGTAAAACTTCAGTGACTGCTTTCAGCTCAATCACCAACAGATTTTCAATAAAAAAATCACATTTGAGATGACCCTGAACCCAATGCCCCTTGTACAAAATGGGAATTTCTACCTCTTGCTGAAAGTTAATGCCTCGTTCCAACAGCTCAATTGCAAAACACTTTTGGTATATGCTCTCCAACAAACCAGGCCCAAGGCGCTTATGCACCTCTATTGCCGCCCCAACCACCTTAAATGAAAGTGCATTGACTTCTTTCCTCGTATTATCCATTAGGTTTAAAAAATTAGCTGAAAAAAAGAATCCTGATATTGGATTTAATCTACACTGAAATAGCGGATAAATTGTAATCCTATCAGTAAAATCACCCTCTAATTGCTCGCGGAGTCATCCCAGAAATTCGCTTAAAACTCCGATTGAAGTAGGACAAATTTTCAAAGCCTACCCGGTAAGCAATTTCTGAAATACTCAATTCGGTTTCTTGCAGTAGTTTTTGGGCTTCATTGATTCGTAAATGCAACAGGTAGTCGGTAAAGGTCTTTCGAGTACGAAGCTTGAAAAATCGACAAAAAGCCTCCTTACTTAAATGAGCCTCTTCAGCCACCTCAGCCAAGGTGATTTTTTGAAAGCGGTGAGCCAGCACATACTGCATCACCCGATCCATCCGGCTTCCGTCTTTTTCGGAAAGTCCCAATAACCTGCCCCCTCGATTGAGCTGCTGCAACGAACTTCCAGCTTGCTCAAGAAAGTACAATAGCCCAATCGCCACCTGAAACCGCTGGAGACCCTGCGTATCTCCAAACTGATTCACGGCCTCCTTGATCTTTGAAGCTGATTCCCCATGCAGCTGGAAGCACAGCCCAGAAAATTCCCGAAATCTTCTCAAAGACTGTAACTCTTCTAAAGGGAGTAAGGCATTTTCAAGCACCTCAAAATCAAAAAAAATGGTATTCCCTGCCACTGCTAGCTTCGAATTCCCCTCAAAGTATTTGGCATCACTTCGAAAGACATGAGGAGCATTCTCCCCCAAAAAAAATACATCTCCTGGCTGAAATCTCCCTACATAATCCCCACTCAAAAATTGTCCACTTCCCTCCACAATTACGGTCAACTGCCACTGGGGATGCTGGTGCAACTTGTCGTAAAAATGAGCGCCCCTATCCTCCTGGTAACGCACAAATTCACGACTAGACTTAGGGATTTGGAAGGAAATGATTTTTTCCACAAGGGTAGTTTTGGTATCGAATTACATCAAAAATTGTTCAAGCGATAATTTATTGATCAATATAGTATTAAAATGAATTAATTCAGGAACAGATTTTTTTATTGGTCTTGCTTAGATTTGAGAAACAAAAATTTCAACCCAGCCAGCTTTGGCTAAAATCGACCCCTTATGAACTGGAAAGGCGTATTTCCCGCAGTGACCACCAAATTTCATGCTGACGGCAGTCTGGACATGAACTTGTTTTTTAAGAACCTAGACTTCCAATTGGCCTGTGGTGTCCATGGTATCATTTTGGGAGGAACCTTGGGCGAAAGCTCTGTTCTCTCGCAGGAAGAAAAAATCACATTGACCCGAGAAACGGTCAACTACATCAACGGCAGAGTGCCTGTAATACTGAATATAGCCGAAGGAGCTACCAAAGACGCACTTTTTTGGGCTAAAAAAGCGGAAGAGCTCGGTGCATCTGGCTTGATGATTCTTCCTCCCATGCGCTATGGAGCGGACCCACGTGAAGTGGTCACCTACTTCAAAACAGTAGCACAATCCACCTCCTTGCCAATGATGATCTACAACAACCCTGTAGATTACAAAACCCTGGTTACAATCGACATGTTTGTCGAGCTAGCAGACTGCCCCAACATCCAAGCTATCAAAGAATCTACCCGTGACATCTCCAATGTCACCCGCATGTTTAACCGATTTGGAGATCGCTTCCAGATTCTTTGCGGTGTAGATACCTTAGCACTTGAAGAATTATTGATGGGTGCCGTAGGCTGGGTAGCGGGATTGGTTTGTGCGTTCCCGAAGGAAACTGTCGTGATTTACAACTTGGTGCAAGAGGGAAAAATCGAGGAAGCACGGAATATTTACCGTTGGTTTTTACCGCTTTTGGAACTTGACATTCACCCCAAACTGGTTCAGTACATTAAGTTAGCAGAGCAGCATTGCGGAATCGGATCCGAACATGTGCGCGCACCACGCTTGACCTTGATTGGTGAGGAGCGAACACGAATTGAAAAAATAATCACGGATGGGATTAAAAATCGTCCGGCACTTTAAAAATGAACTAGAAATAAAATAGAAATACGATAGAAATAGACTTCGCTTCGCTCAGTGAAATAAGTTGAAATAGCAATTCGTATTTATATTTCACCGAGCTTGCTCGGTTTATTTCTATCTTATTTCAACTGTATCTCCTACAAAACTAATCCAATTAACCATGAACATCGATTCCATATTTCAAGCAGCCCAAAGCGCTTTTCTAGATTATAAAAATCTGTCTGGAAAGGAAAAAGGACATTTTTTGGAGACCCTAGCTGAGATTTTGGAATCCAATCGAGCAGCTATCGTTCCCTTGGCCATGCGAGAATCCAACCTTCCAGAAGGACGAATCAACGGAGAGTTGGGGAGGACTACCGGACAAATTCGGCTATTTGCCAATTTGGTAAAGGAAGGTTCTTGGATAGAGGCCACCATCGATCCTGCCATGCCGGATCGAAGCCCACTTCCTCGGGCAGATATTCGCCGATATTTAACCCCACTTGGTCCAGTGGTCGTGTTTGGAGCCAGTAATTTTCCGCTAGCATTTTCTACGGCTGGAGGAGATACAATTTCGGCCTTGGCCGCAGGTTGCCCGGTAATCTACAAAGCACATCCCGCCCATCCAGAAACCTCCAGAAAAGTGGCTTCCTTTATCCAAGAGGCCCTAATGGCTTGCGGACTTCCTTCTGCTCTTTTCACACATGTGGAAGGAGGAATTGAAGAAGGCCAAGCGCTAGTCAAGCATCCCTTAGCAAAAGCTGTTGCATTTACAGGTTCCCATGCCGGGGGAATGTCCTTGTTTCGACTTGCCAACCAGCGTGAAGTGCCTATTCCGGTTTTTGCGGAAATGGGATCGGTCAACCCAATTTTCTGCTTCTCGCAAAAATTGGAAAAAGAAAATGACGCGCTAGCAAAAGCATTTGTAACTTCCTTGACCTTGGGAGTTGGACAATTCTGTACCAATCCGGGCCTCATCTTTGTGCCAGAAAAACAGGCGCAAACCTTTGAACTAGCAATTGCTGCTGAACTCCATGCGATTGCCGCTGCGCCCATGCTTCATGAGGGCATCGCAAAAGCCTATTACGATTCCATCCAAGCACTAGAAGCGCGCAACGAACTCCGTTGGGTAAAAGTGGCCGATCCTAAGCATTTGATTAACGGAAGTCCTGCCTTGGCAGAAATCAAGGCTGCAGACTGGCTAAAGCATCCACTTTTCCACCAAGAAGTGTTTGGAGCATTTGGGCTTATGGTCATTTACCGCGACCATGCAGAGCTTCTGAACATCGCTGAGCAACTTGAAGGACAGCTGACTATTACGGTTTGGGCAGAGTTGGAAGAACTTAAAAATCACCTTATGTTAGTCAACTTACTTCAGGAAAAATGTGGGCGACTGCTTTTCAAGGGAGCACCTACTGGAGTAGAAGTAGGGCATGCCATGCAGCATGGAGGACCTTTCCCTTCTACTACTGCGAGCCAGACCACTTCCGTAGGCAGCTATGCCATCAAACGCTTTGCTAGGCCCATAGCCTTCCAAGATATGCCCCAAGAACTACTCCCCGAAGCCTTGATGGATGCCAATCCACTTGGAATTTGGAGAACGGTGAATGGGATTGTAACTATGAAATAGGGTGGAAATAAAGTAGAAATAGAATAGAGATAAAGTAGAAATATAGTGGAAATATACCGAGCAAGCTCGGTGAGATATAAACACGAACTGCTATTTCACTGAGCGAAGCGAAGTCTTTTTCCATTGTATTTCCCTAACTTATTTCACGAAGCGACTCGCCGAGGAGGGTATTTCCACCTTATTTCCATTGTATTTCATATAATCCTTTTACCCCCACAAAAAAATGCCATCACGCCATACCTTCTCTTGCATCGACGCACACACCTGTGGAAATCCCGTTCGGGTAGTTTCGGGTGGGGTTCCTTTTCTAAAAGGAAACAACATGCTGGAAAAACGACAGTATTTTTTAGACAACTTGGATTGGATTCGAACAGGATTAATGTTTGAGCCGAGAGGCCACGACATGATGTCTGGCTCGATGCTATTCCCTCCTCACGACCCTGAAAACGATTTTGCTGTACTTTTCATCGAAACCTCAGGCTGTCTTCCCATGTGCGGACACGGCACCATCGGCACAATCACCATTGCGATCGAAGAAGGGTTGATTCACCCAAAGACCCCTGGGTTTTTGCGGATGGAAGCCCCAGCAGGACTAGTACTGGTAGAATACACCCAAGTAGGCAAGAAGGTCACCTCCGTGAAACTCACCAACGTCAAAAGTTTTTTGGCTGCAGAAAGCCTTGAGATAGAAACAGAGGAGCTGGGCAAGCTTACCGTCGATGTGGCCTATGGGGGCAATTTTTATTGCATCGTAGATCCGCAGGAGAATTTTCCTGGTATCGAGCACTTCAAAGCGGAGCAACTCATCTCGATGGCGCGCAACTTGCGTCAGAAAATGAATGAAAAATACGAGTTTGTCCACCCCGAACAGGAACGCATTCGAGGACTGTCGCATGTGCTGTGGACTGGAAAAACAATAGATCCAAGTAGCACGGCTAGAAATGCAGTGTTTTATGGAGACAAGGCCATTGACCGCTCCCCATGCGGTACGGGAACTTCCGCTAGAATGGCACAGTGGTTTGCCAAAGGCTGGTTGAAGCCTGGAGATGAATTTATTCACGAAAGCTTTATCGGCTCCAAATTTATTGGGAGAATCGAGGAAGTAACCGAAATTGCAGGCAAGCCCGCCATCGTCCCGAGTATTGAAGGCTGGGCGAAAGTGTACGGATACAACACCATCATCCTGGACGAGGACGATCCTTATGTCCATGGATTTCAAGTGATTTAAAACCCAAGCTTCTGTAATGAAACCAACCCTTGTTATCGGCGGTGGAATCGTCGGCTTATTTACGGCCTATTTCCTTCAAAAGGAAGGCATCGAAGTGACGGTCATTGACCGCACAGACCTTAAGGACAATTGCTCTACGGGTAATGCAGGCATGATTGTACCTAGCCATATCATCCCGCTTGCTGCACCTGGCATGATTTCCAAGGGGATCTCCTGGATGTTTTCCTCCAAAAGCCCATTTTATATCCACCCCCGATTGGATTTCAAATTGGCTCAATGGTGCCTCCTCTTCTTCAAAGCAGCCACCCCAAGTCAGGTGACGAAAGCGATCCCCTACCTCAAAAATATCAGTTTACTCAGTAAGGCCCTGTACCAGGAGTTTCGGCAAGAACACCCGGACTCGTCTATGGCTTTGGTAGAAAAAGGGCTGATGATGGCCTACCAAACCGAATCCATGGAGAAAGAGGAGGTTGAATTTGCGCATTTGGCTCGGAAGTATGGACTTGAAGCAGAGATTCTTAACCCCGAAGACCTCAAAAGAATAGAGCCGCATCTCCAGCTTAAGGCCCGAGGTGCAGTCCTTTTCCCTGGGGATGCCCACCTAGATCCAGGAGCACTCTACAGTTTCTTGAAAAAATACTTGGAACAAAAGGGAGTTACTTTTCTCACCGAGACCCAAGTGCTGGGTTTTGAAAAAGAGGGCGCAAAGGTGGTCGCAGTACTCACGGATAAAGGGAAAATGGAAGCCGAAAAAATTCTCCTTTGTGGAGGATCTTGGTCAGGGGAACTGGCAAAAATGCTGCAGTTCTCCCTTCCGATGATGGGCGGAAAAGGCTATTCTTTTATTCAAAAAAATAATCCCGAAATCCAACAAGCTACCATCCTTACCGAACAAAAAGTAGCCGTAAGTCCCTATGGAGAAACGGTTCGCTTTGGAGGCACGATGGAAATCGCCGGCACCAACCAGTCCATCAACAAGAATCGCGTGAAAGGCATTTTTGAGTCAATCAATCGCTATTACCCAGACTTTCAAGCCAGTTTTCCCGAAGACCAGCAGATCTGGAAAGGCCTTCGCCCTTGCTCCCCAGATGGGCTCCCGTACATCGGATTTGCGCCTGGATACAGCAACGTACTGGTAGGTAGTGGACACTCCATGATGGGGATTTCTTTGGCACCGGGCACAGGTAAAATCCTAGCGGAGCTGCACCAACAAAAAGACACCTCTATGGAAATTAAGGGATTTGAGGTGGGGAGGTATTGTTGAATTTCTCCCTTTATGGCACTAAGAAACCTTATTCACTTTTTTAGGCCATATTTTGTGAATCAATTCACAAATATCATGTGTTTTTTGTGAATTGGACTTAGTTCAGTTCGCAGACGAGGTGCTTAACTCGTTTTAAACACCAAAAACCGCTATAAAAAACACCTGAAAAAGAGGGTAAAGCAGCAGAAATTGCCCTAGAAAACCTACTTTTAGCGCATGAAGCGATTCTTCCCCTTAGCCTTTCTTATGCTCCTTTGCATCGCCTGCGAATCCAATTGGCTTCCAAAGCCTCCAGGATACAACCGCATTGAGTTGCCACGCCATGAATACCAAAGACTAGAACAAGGGTATCCCTACCAATTGGATTTTTCAACCCACAGCAGGGTGGAAGCGGATTCGTTCAACTTAGACGAAAAAGAGTGGATCAACTTGAATTACAAAGAGTTTGGAGCCAAGGTACATTTGACCTACAAAAAAATTGACCAAAGCACAGATTTCAAAACACTATCCAATGATGCTTTTAACCTTACAGCAAAGCACCAGATCAAGGCTTATGGAATTGAAGAAGCGATTTTACTTACCCCAAATGGCTATGTGGCGGTAGTCGCGGAACTATCAGGAGAGGTTCCTACACAATTTCAATTTTTTGTAACAGACTCCACCTCCAATTTCCTTCGAGGAGCAGTTTACTTCAATTCCGCTCTCAAAAACGACTCCTTGGCCCCTATTATTGAATACATCAAGCTAGACATGGCCCACCTTATCAATTCGGTCAACTTTGAAAAGAAGGCCGAAATCAAAAAGTAAGTTGGGAAGAAATGCAACAATTCCCTCCACGAATCCAGCTTGGAAAACTGGAGGGAAGTGAAATCAATACCAATGAAATTCTTAGGAATTTAATTTTTTCCAGGAAAAGAGAATAAACAAGCCTCCTGCCACAGCAACAGCTCCTGCAATAACCCCTTGGGCAATCTCTCCATAGATGATAAATCCAGTTGAAAACAGGGCTGCATACACCATGACAGTACCCACCATCATCAACCCAATTTCCATTCCCAGACTTCCTTTTTCTTGTTTCTCAGCAGGGTATCGATCCAATACTTTTTTCCATCCCAACGAAGCAGGCTGAACTTTTCGGTAAAAAGAAAGCAAGACCTCGTCTTTTTCGGGTTGGGTCAGGAAGGTTACCAGTAACCAGCCTATTGTAGTAATAGATACCGAATACACGAGTTTGAGGTAACTCTGCTCCGCTGGAATATCAATCCAGCCTAGTCCAGGATTGATTACTTCAAAGAAAATCGCAACAGCAAAAGAGATAATCATCGCAGAAATCTCAGTGTAGGCATTAATCCTCCACCAAAACCAGCGAAGAATAAAAATCAAGCCAGTACCAGCACCAATTTGAAGTAAAATCGCAAAAGCGGATAAAGCCGAGGACAGGGCCAAGGCCAAAAAGCTAGACAATACCATCAAGACTACGGTAGAAATTCTTCCTACAGCTACCAACTCTTTGTCGCTTGCTTCAGGCTTTAAAAAACGCAGGTAGAAATCATTCACTACATAACTCGATCCCCAGTTGAGGTGAGTAGATAGCGTAGACATCACTGCTGCAATTAAGGAAGCAAGCACAATTCCTATCAAGCCCGTAGGCAAGAAGGTTAACATCGCAGGATAGGCCAAATCATCGCCCAATTTGTCTGCAGGGATATTGGGAAATGCCAATTGTAAATCATTTACCGATGGAAATACTACCAAGGATGCTAGAGCAACAATGATCCATGGCCAAGGGCGTAATGCATAGTGTGCTATATTGAAAAACAGGGTAGCTCCAATCGCATTTTTCTCATCTTTAGCAGATAGCATGCGCTGGGCAATGTATCCTCCACCACCTGGCTCTGCTCCTGGGTACCAGGTAGCCCACCATTGAATGGCAATGGGCATGATAAACAGTGGAATATAAACATTGGGATTGGTGAAATCCGGTACAAAATCCAACTTGGTTGCGACTACTTCATGGCTCAAAAGCTGCTGCAAAGAACCAATTTCTGGCAATTCCAACACATAGTATGCCGCTCCAAAAGAACCAAGCATCGCAATAAAAAACTGGAAGAAGTCAGTCAGCAAAACCCCCTTCAATCCACCTAAAGAAGAATATACCACCGTAACTATGGAGGCGATCAACAAGGTTTGGACGGGAGAAAGTCCTAGCATGACCCCTCCAATCTTGATTGCTGCCAAAGACACGGTTGCCATGATGACTACGTTAAAAAATACTCCCAAATAAATGGCGCGGAAGGCTCGCAAAAAAGCTGCTCCCTTACCGGAATACCGCATTTCATAAAACTCCAAATCCGTGGTAGCTTCTGACCTACGCCAAAGTTTGGCATATACAAACACGGTCAGCATGCCCGTGAGCAAAAATGCCCACCAGACCCAGTTGCCGGCGACCCCGTCTTTCCGGACAATGTCCGTCACCAAGTTGGGCGTATCGGCAGAGAACGTAGTGGCAACCATAGATACCCCCAAAAGCCACCAGGGCATGTTGCGTCCAGAAAGAAAAAATTCCTTGGCAGAACTGCCGGCAGACTTGGCAGTCAACAAGCCAATTAGTAACGATATAGCGAAGAAGGCGGCAATGATGCCCCAATCCAAGGCGGTTACATTCATAGGTTTTTGGGTTAATTGATGGAACAATAAACAAAAAATTATTTAGTTAAGGCCAATCCCTTTTTTGATTTTTTTTAGAAAGATCACAAGTTCTTGACCCAAAAGAACCCCTAGCTCGCTCAAAAACAAGTTCTTGACCTCTCAAAGTCTTGTGGCAGATTCAGGCCCCTATATTTACAAGAAGAAATTTCTATTTTCGACCCATGTTTGATGCGCTAGCTACCGCCCTCACCCAGGCATACCGCCAGTTTACCGATGCCCCCCTGACGATTCGTCCATTTGGTGAAGGGCTAATTCACGAGACGCTCCTAGTTAGTCAACTCGATAAAAAATGGATCCTCCAGGGCTTCAATGATTCCGTTTTCCGCTTCCCCGAGCGCATCGATCATAACCTAGGCTTACTTTCCAAGCATTCGGCCATCCATCCCCTGCCCTTCCAGCTTCCCCTTCCGCTGCGCAATAGTAATGGCAGTGGGCTAACCGCTATCCAAGGAAAAAATTACCGCCTATTTGACTTTGTTGATGGCAGCACC
This sequence comes from uncultured Limnohabitans sp., assembly GCA_964587015.1. Taxonomy (GTDB): domain Bacteria; phylum Bacteroidota; class Bacteroidia; order Cytophagales; family Cyclobacteriaceae; genus Algoriphagus. The sequence goes on along the minus strand of CAZPKI010000009.1, from coordinate 18,328 downwards.
TTGCAACAAGTACAGCATCCAGCCCAAGCACGAATGGCTGCTCAGGCCTATGGAAAGTTTGCCTCCTGGAGCCAGCAACTGTCCGCAGAAGGATTTGAAGAGACCATCCCCAATTTTCATCGGCTGGACCTTCGATTTGCACGACTGCAAGAAGTAGCCAAACAGCTTCCCAACATCCCAGAAGAGGAGCAAGCGCTTCTCCAAGGGTATTTGGAGCAGCTGCCTTTGGTGAATTGGTACCAGGAGCAACGCAACCATCTCCCGCTCCGGGTTACCCACAGCGACACCAAAATCAACAACCTGATTTTTTCCAAACCCCTCAGCCATGTAGAAGCAGTGGTGGACTTAGATACGGTGATGGGAGGATACCTGATGTATGATTTTGGAGATCTCGTACGAACAGTTGCCTGCAGCCTGCCGGAATCGGCCACCGATTGGAAGCAAATTAAGGCCATTCCAGAACTGTTTGAAGAGCTCCTTTCGGGCTATTTAGAAGGATTGAATGGGGCAAACACCCCATTGGAAGTGGAATCGCTGCTACTAGGTGGAGAAATCATGACCCTGATCATGGGACTCAGATTCCTTACCGACCACCTCGAAGGCAATGTTTACTACCGCGTCAGCTACCCCCATCAAAACCTACACCGCGCAAAAAATCAATTGACCCTCCTCCAGAGCCAACAAGGACACCGAGCTCGCTTCGCCAACTTTGCTGCATCACTTCAAAAACGATAATTTGAAGAAGTAGCAAGCACTTGCCCTTACCTGACAATTTCCGGCAAACCCTTGGCAAAATTCAACGGTCTGCGGTAACTTGCTCTACCCATAACCCGAAGCCCTTGTCTACCATCTTTGAAACCCGCATCGAATACCTCAAGGGGGTTGGCCCACAGAAGGCTGAACTGCTTAACAAGGAGCTGGGCATATTCACCTATGGGGACCTGCTGCAGCACTACCCTTTTCGCTACGAGGACCGCAGTACTTTTTTAAAAATTAAAGACCTCCACGAGGAGCTAGAGCATGTCCAAGTGATGGCACGAATCAAGAGTATTGACTTGGTCGGCATGGGCACCAAAAAAAGGTTAGTGGCCGTGGTGGTGGATGAAACAGGGGAAATGGAGATGACCTGGTTCAAAGGAATCACCTGGGTACTCAAGAGACTACCACTAGGCGGCTCCTTTATCTTTTTGGGTAAGCCCGCGCTATTTGGACGCAAATGGAGCATGGCTCACCCAGAGATGGAACCCATTGCTGCAGCCAACGAGGCCCGCAACAAATTTCAACCAGTCTACTCTACAACAGAGAAACTCAAGGTTCGCTACCTAGATTCCAAGGGCCTCTCCCGTATTCTCGAACAGCTGCTTCCGCTCGTCTATCCACAAATTCAAGAGACCTTGTCTCCCGGGATTCTGGATCAGTACCGTCTGATGGGGAAAAAAGAATCCATTCGCCAAATTCACTTTCCCAGCAGCCCAGAGGGCCTTTCCCAGGCTCGCAAGCGCTTGAAATTTGAAGAATTTTTTTACCTGCAATTGCGACTACTCACCCTGAAGGTCACACGAACCCAAAAGTCCCAAGGCCAGGTCCTAGGTTCTACCCAACTCCTAACCGGTTTTTACACACAACATCTTCCTTTCCAACTCACAAATGCTCAAAAGCGCGTAATTCGGGAGATTTTTGAAGACATGAAGTCGGGCAAGCAGATGAACCGCCTCATTCAAGGAGATGTGGGAAGTGGAAAAACCATGGTTGCCTTTATCAGCATGCTACTAGCCATTGGATCGGGCGCACAAAGCTGTCTCATGGCACCTACAGAGATCCTTGCCAACCAGCACTTTGAGGGATTAAGCCAGTACGCTAAAGAGATGGGCATCCGTATCGCCCTGCTCACCGGGTCCACCAAAAAAGCAGCACGCACAGTGCTTCACGAGGATTTGCGCTCTGGAGAACTAAAGATCTTGATTGGCACGCATGCCTTGCTCGAAGATGTGGTACAGTTTCAGAATTTGGGTCTCGTCATCGTCGATGAGCAGCACCGATTTGGGGTGGCACAACGTGCCAAACTTTGGGCTAAGAATGAAGCATTCCCTCCCCATGTACTCGTCATGACGGCCACGCCCATTCCGCGCACCTTGGCGATGACCCTGTACGGGGACCTCGATGTATCCGTTATCGACGAACTTCCAGCAGGCAGAAAGCCCATCCAGACAGTCCACCGCTACGATAAGGACAGACTCAAGGTATTTGGCTTTATGCAAGAGGAAATTAAAAAAGGGAGGCAGGTGTATATCGTCTATCCCTTGATCGAAGAGTCCCAAAGTTTAGACCTAAAAAACCTGATGGATGGCTATGAAAGCATTGCTAGGTCTTTTCCACAGGTACCTTTGAGCATCGTCCATGGCGGCATGAAAGCCGATGCCAAGGATTACGAAATGCAGCGCTTTGTGAAAGGAGAAACAAAAATCATGGTGGCAACTACCGTCATCGAAGTGGGCGTAAATGTACCCAACGCTTCGGTGATGATTATTGAAAATGCAGAACGATTTGGCCTATCCCAACTCCATCAACTTCGCGGGCGAGTGGGAAGGGGTGCCGAACAGAGCTACTGCATCTTGATGAGCAAGGTTGAGCTCGGTCGAGATTCCCGCATTCGCTTGGACACCTTGGTACGCACCAACGATGGATTTGAAATTGCAGACGTGGATTTACGGCTTCGAGGACCTGGCGACTTGATGGGCACCCAGCAAAGCGGAATTACTGACCTTCTGATTGCCGACTTAAGTAAGGATGCACCGCTACTGACTTTGGCGCGAGATGCAGCCCAGCAAGTGTTGGCAGCTGATCCTAACTTGGAGGATCCCCAGCATTTCCCAATCCTTCGTCAGGTTCGCCAACAAAAAAATACGGCCGTCAACTGGAGCCGGATCAGCTAAGCTTAAAATTTTTTATTTTTTCGGTAAAAAACTCTCCCAATCCGCTGCACCAATTGCTTTTCCTTTTCCCAAAAAAAGCGGAACTGCCCAAAAATAAAGCCATAGATCAAGAGCATGATTTGGTACAAGGGCAGCACCAGGAGTAGGTAAGCGAAGGTATTCATAAACCCACCGCCCCTTTCGATGCCAAAAAAAGCAAGGATCGGATTCTTAATCAACAAGATGGTGGTTCCAGTACAGGCAAACACAAGCAAGACCAAGAGCACTTGGGTCAGGCTTTTCAGCTGCCATTTGCTTTGCAGACGCTGCAGAAATCCAGGTTTGGAGGAGGTCACCGTGCTACTTTTAAACTACCAACTAAATACGCCTTCATTGAGGCTTTTAAGTGCCTGCACCTTGTGCTGTGCATCTACCAAGATGGATACATTGTGTTTGCTGCCCCCAAAAGACACCATACGAATAGGAATGTCCACTAATGAATCTATGACTGCACTAATTGAACCCTTGGTTTCTGCAACTTGATTACCCACCACGCAGATAATGGCTTGGTTTGGATCTACCTCCACTGTTCCAAAGTGCCGCAACTCTTCGACAATCTGGTCTAAATGACTCAAGTCATCAATGGTCACCGATACAGCCACTTCCGAGGTAGTAATCATGTCGATCGGAGTCTTAAAGGCTTCAAAGACCTCAAAAATCCGTCGCAAAAATCCATAAGCCAAGAGCATGCGGCTGGACTTAATGTTGATGGCAGTAATCCCATCCTTGGCAGCAATGGCTTTTACCCCCGTTTCGGCTACCTCTGCTTTGATCAGGGTACCTGCCGCAGCAGGGTCCATGGTATTCAGTAGTCTGACAGGCACATTATGCAGTTGGGCAGGCCAGATGGAAGCCGGGTGTAGGATTTTGGCTCCAAAGTAGGCCAACTCAGCCGCTTCATCAAAGGAGAGCTCAGCAATGGGACGCGTTCGGTCCACCACCCGTGGGTCGTTGTTGTGCATGCCATCAATGTCGGTCCAAATCTCGCAAACAGAGGCCTGCACTGCCGCAGCGACTAGGGAAGCTGTGTAATCACTTCCTCCACGCTTTAGGTTATCTACCTCGCCACGGTGATTTTTACAGATGTATCCTTGGGTGATGAAGAGGCGCTGATCGGGATGCTGACTCAATTGAGCTTTCAAGCGCTCTGAAATTTTCCCTAGCTCCGGCTCGGAGTTTTCATCGATACTCATAAAATCCAATGCCGGTAGCAATACCGAAGAAACTCCCAACTCTTCCAAAAGCGTATGAAAAAGCCTGGTCGATAGCAGTTCTCCTTGAGCCAGAATGTCCCGTTGAATTGCTTCGTTGAAGGAGATTTTGAGTAGGATATTCAGAAATTCAAAGTGCTCCTTTAAAATGTCGGCCGCTTTAGTTCGTGCAGCTGGGCTTTTCAAAAGTTCAGGATAGAATTTCAAATAATGGGAATGTAGGCTGTCAATCCGCTCCTTAGCAAGTGCCTTATCGGCAGCGGCTAAAGCTTCTCCAATACCTACCAAGGCATTGGTGGTGCCGGACAGGGCAGAAAGGACCACTAGGGTTGGTTCAGTGCTTCGCGTAATCAAGTCTTTGACTTGATGCATGCGCTCGGGACGTCCTACGGAGGTCCCTCCAAACTTCATTATTTTCACTTGTAAATAGGTATAGGTTAGAATCCAAGCATTTTAATAGCCGTGATGGCGGCTTCATCTCCTTTGTTGCCATGCTTTCCTCCAGCTCGATCAAGAGCCTGCTGCTGCGTGTTTGGGGTGAGCACCCCAAAGATGACGGGTTTGTTGTATTTCAAACTTACCTGTGTAATGCCATGTGCTACCGCATCGCAGATAAAGTCAAAGTGGCGCGTTTCCCCCTGAATCACACATCCAAGGCAAATCACGGCATCAATCTGCTCATCTTGCGCACACCACTGAGCGGCTAATGAAAGTTCGAAGGATCCAGGAACCTGCTTACGAACGATGTTTTTGGGATTCACACCATGCTGAAGCAGGGTTTCATAAGCTCCTGAATACAAAGATCCGGTTACCTCCTCATTCCATTCAGATACCACTATCGCAAATCGCTTTTTGGATACATCGGGGAGGTTGTTGGAATTGTAATCGCTGAGGTTTTTTGAGGAACTAGCCATAGGAAATACGGGTATTAATGGGGTTAAAACAAAAAAGAGTAAGACACTAAGCGCCTTACTCTTCTAGCATGCTGTAATTAAGCATTACTTAGCGGCAAGGCCTTCCAAGCGCGCTTTGTGTTTTCGAGCCGCAGCGAATTCAAAGGACTCGTAGTATTTTTCCTCGATCTCAGTGTACGTTTGAATCGCTTCTTCTACTTTTCCTGCTTCTTCCTGAGCTACTGCCAGTTTAGCAAGGTATTTAGGAGACATGTATTTATTCTCATGCGTACGAGCTGCTTTGGTATATTGAGCAATCGCTTCTTCAGTTCTGCCCAACTCCAAGTTCGCGTCACCGATCAAAGAATATGCTTTGGCCTGTATCAGGTAGTCGTCTGCAGAAAATTCTTCCAAGTGTGTCAGCGCATCTTCAAATTTCTTCTGCGAAAGGTAAATCGATCCAGTGTAGAAATGTGATAGGTTGGCAGCATCCGTTCGAGGGTAATCTTCAATGATGGTCAAAAAACCCTTGTTGATGCCATCTCCATTGAGCGCAAAGTCTACGCTATCCTGCTCAAAGAAATATACAGCCTGAAACATTTCTGCTTGGGCTTTCTCGTTTTGTTGTTGGGTATTGTATTGGAAAAATAGAATTCCTCCGATCAAAACCGCCGCTCCCACAAAGAGGCCTATCACTATTTTGCTGTTTCGCTTCAAAAAATCCTCGCCAGGAACTAATTTTTCTGCGATAACCTCAGGGTTTTCGATTAGCTCGTTTTGCTCTGATTTTTTTGTTTCTTTCTTAGCCATGTTGCTCAAATTTCGGTCGCAAATATACGGTTTTTATCAATTACACAAGCACCTCTCGGTGTAGGCCTGGAGACTTATTCCATTACAAAAGGATAGTCCTCCTGAACATACACGTCCTTGAAGGCATCCATTCCATCTGGCCAAGGGGATTCTTCGGCAAACTTCACCGCATCTTCTACTTGAGTTTTTACTTTTTTGTTGATGGCTTCGATCTCTTCTTCGCTCAAGAGTTCATTTTCACGAATTGTGGAAAGCACCTGCTCGATTGGGTCACGCTGCTTGTATTCTTCTACTTCTTCCTTGCTGCGGTATTTTTGGGGATCGGACATGGAGTGTCCTTTGAATCGGTAGGTTCTAAATTCCAAGAGTGTTGGACCATCGCCGCGACGAGCTCTTGCAGCTGCTTCAGCCACCGCCTCGTGTATGGCTTCCACATTCATGCCATCCACTGGGAAAGAAGGCATGTCGTATGCTTCACCGATCTTGTACAATTCGGTGACATTGGAGGTCCGCGCTACGGAAGTTCCCATGGCATAGCCATTGTTTTCAATCACGAAAATCACGGGGCTTTTGTAGAGCATGGCCAAGTTGAAAGCCTCGTGCACTGCACCTTGACGAAGTGCTCCATCACCCATTTTGGCGATGCAAAGATTTTTGGTTCCAGCATATTTTTCAGCAAAGCCAATGCCTAGGCCCATCGGGATCTGTGCACCAACGATGCCATGACCTCCTAAAAAATTACGTTCCTTATCGAAAATGTGCATGGACCCACCCTTGCCTTTGGTGGTTCCTGTGGCCTTGCCATAAAGCTCGGCCATGATGGCTCCAGGATCTGTACCTAAGCCCAGTGGATGCGCATGGCAACGGTAAGCAGTAATCCACTTATCGTCTTTGGTCAAGGCAGTGATGGCGCCTGAAGCACAAGCTTCTTGGCCAATGTATAGGTGACAAAATCCTCTGATCTTTTGTTGGCCATACAATTGGCCAGCTTTTTCCTCAAAACGTCTCATTAAAAGCATGCTTTCGTACCAGAAAGCATAGGTCTCTTTGGAGTAGTTTACCTTGGTCTTTGCAGCTGCAGTTTTCTTTGCCATAGGGTACTGATCAAAATGTGCTATTTTAGGCCTCAAATATAGTAATCCCGACCTAAAAATTAGGATGACTTGCAAATAATTCGCCGCTCACATGATTTTGGAGTCCTTAGACCTCATTCATTTTAAAAATCACCTTCACAGCAAGCTTGCCTTTAGCCCGCAGATCAATTGCTTGTTGGGAAGAAATGGGAGTGGAAAAACGAATGTATTGGATGGCATCCATTACCTCTCCTTGACCAAAAGTGCCTTGCAAAGCACCGATACGCTTAGCATCCAGCACGAAAAGGAGTTTTTTACCCTAATCGGTAAGTTTACCGTTGAGTCCAAGCCACTCGAAGTGCGCTGCACCATGGAGCAGGGCAAAAAGAAACAGATTTTCCAAAATGGGAAGGCTGTCGACAAAGTCAGCGACCATGTGGGAAAAATTCCGCTGGTCTTAATTGCTCCCGACGATACCGAGCTGATCAAGGGAGGCAGTGAGGGCAGGCGGAAATTTTTCGATGGCCTCCTTGCTCAACTAGACCATCCTTACTTGGATCAGCTGATTCGTTACCATCATTTTCTGAAGCAGCGGAATGCCCTTCTGAAGCAATTTGGGGAAACTGGTCGCCGTGATCTGACGCTGCTGAGCACGTATGACGAGGAAATCATCGTGTTAAGCAAGGGGATTGCTAAACGAAGAGCTTCCTTGGTGGAAGAAATTACACCTTTGCTTCAGTTCTATTACGAAAAGCTATCCATGGGCCGAGAACAGGTCGCCTTGCATTACGAAACAGAGGCCCTGAGAGACAACTTCCAGGAGTACTTCCTACAGCTCCGTCAGAAGGATTTTGTGACCAAAAACAGCAATGCTGGCATCCATAAGGATGATTTTGAGTTTCAAATCGATGCGCATCCCCTGCGCAAGCTGGGCAGCCAAGGGCAGCAGAAGTCCTTCATTATCGCGCTGAAGCTTGCACAGTTTGCGCTATTTGAAAAAGCGAAGGGAGAAAAACCCTTGCTGCTGCTTGACGATATTTTTGACAAGTTGGACGAGGAGCGAATCGTCATGCTGATGCAGCTGGTGTCGCAGGGCAACTTTGGGCAGCTATTTATCACGGATGCACGACCGGAGCGGTCCAAGGAGATCCTCAGTGCACTGGATGCCGAAGTAGCCTTTTTTTACCTTGAAAATGGACAGGTGCTTTCTCAGGAAATTTGATTTGCATTTTCTGCAATTCTTTTTTTTGAGTTTAGTAAAAAACACTAAAGAAATAGTTCAAAAACACCCTCCAAGAATTTGCTAATTGGGATATTTACCAAGCACTAGTTCATCTGACTTGACGTTTTTTTGTAGTCAGAAAAGATCAGTTTTTTTGTTTCACTTTAGGGAAACTTTTTTAACTTTACACTTTGGACAAAAATCAAAAACACAGAAAGATAACGTTTTACAAAAACTACTTTCAAAACTTCTTTTCCCAACAAAACGAGAAAGTAAAAGCAAAAATTGTTTGGACTTTTGACTTGGTTGAAGACCTACAAAGAGTTCCTGAATCCTATCTGAAACACCTAGAGAATACGGACGGACTTTATGAAATCCGAGTTCAACTTGGGAGCGACATCTTTAGAATTTTCTGCTTTTTTGATCACGAAAAATTGGTTGTGTTAGCAAACGGATTTCAAAAGAAAACCCAAAAGACTCCAAAGAAAGAAATAGAAAAGGCAACTAAAATAAAGGCAGCTTATGAAAACGAAAGATAAAAACTTGATGACTCTTGAGGAGTTTAAAGAAAAAAACTACGGCAAACGTGGGACAATAGCGCGTGACGAACTTGAAGCGGGTTATGAGGCATTTAAAATTGGAGCCATGATTCAACACACTCGTGTCGAGATGGGCATGACTCAGGAGCAGCTTGCAGAAAAAGTTGGGACAACAAAATCCTATATCTCGAAAATCGAGAACGATATAAAAGAAGCTCGAATTTCGACGCTTCAAAAAATCATTGAGCTCGGCTTTGGGGGTCGACTTGAACTTTCAATCAAATTTTGAAATAGGATTATCCGCATTAATGCCAGTCGTTCAAATTAACTGAAAAACACTGCGGATAATTGTCAACAGACGACAGACCACAGTCCACGGCCCACTTTCTTTAACTTCAAATTTTTTTTCTTTGGGGATAGTTACTTAAAAAGGATAATCGTAATTCAAAATTTCAGTTCCAAAAAATAAGGGGCCGAAGCCCCTTTAATTTTTACCACAAGGTAGTTGGATATTCTCCTTGCTGATGCAGCTGCTGCAAGGCTTCAATCACAACCGGACGATCTTCGGTGTAGGTCACACCAAACCAGGTTTTTCCGCCTGGCAAAATCTCAAACGCGGCTTTATTGGCTTGAATCAGGTTGTTTGCTACGGTAGGAATGTAAAATTCCGACTTCAAGTTTCCTAGATTGGCCGGTAGAAACTCCTGCCACATCTTTTCGATATCCTGAAAAACCGCAGGGTGAAATCCCCAGAAATTCATGCTTACAGGAGTATTTGGAGCTATTTCAAAAGCTTCTCCCTCTCCTCGACTAAGAATCTGATTCCCTTCTTGAGCGATGGAAGTTCGCTCAGTCATGCCGATAAGCTGCCCTTTTTCATTCGTATCGCATACGCCACGGCTCACAGTCCCATGTGCGGATAGCACATTTTTTAGAGCGTAGCCCACCATGGCATGCAGGTTAGGCTGCACGGTAGTGGTCAAAAACTCGCCCAAAACAGCGAAGGCCTCTTTTCCATAAAAATCGTCTGCATTGATCACTGCAAATGGCTCATGCACCGCATCCTTTGCACAAAGTACCGCATGCGCCGTTCCAAAAGGCTTGACACGATCTGCTTGCTTCAGCTCAGCAGGCACAAAACTATCTAAGGATTGTAAGACCCAGTCTACTTCAATTTTACCTTGAAGCTTGGGCATAAACTTCTCCTGCGCAATTTCCAGGATCTCCTGCCGAACAATAAATACTACTTTTCCAAATCCAGCTCGGATGGCATCAAAAATCGAATATTCTAGAATAGTCTCCCCATTCGGGCCAAAACCATCAATTTGCTTATTTCCTCCATAGCGACTGCCCATTCCGGCTGCCAAGACTACGAGTGTAGGTTTGCTTGTCATTGTATCTTTTAAAAAAACGTTGGCAAAAATACCCCGAATTCTATTCTGAACAAATACAGGTAGATTTTACTAAAGTTCATTTTTAACCCTGTTTTCATTTTTTTTGGTTTATTTTTTTATTTTTTACTTCATTTTTAAACCAATTTTTAATTCAAAAACATATTTTTTTATTTTTTTGATTCTTTTTTAATCTTAATTTTTGATTTATTGTAAAATATTAACTTATTTTCCATCCTGTTTTCAACAAAACCTTTCCTTCCTTGAAAAAATGAAAAAAATCGAAGCCATCATTCGCACCTCTCGATTTGATTACATCCATCGATGCATCTCCAAATTGGGCGTCAAGTTTCTCTCCTTCTACGAAGTAAAAGGGATGGGATTTGAACATGCCCGACAGGAAACGTACCGAGGAGTAGCCTACGAGCCCGCCTACATCCCGCGCACCAAACTTGAAATCGTCGTTCCAGACGATCTAGCAGAAGGTGTTATCAACTGCATCCTCCAAGAAGGGAAAACCAACGAAGTGGGCGACGGAAAAATCTTCGTCTACGATGTGCTCGAAGCCTACCGCATTCGCAACCAAGACACGGGCGAAGCCGCTCTCTAATCATTTCTAATTCATCTCACCGCCACCACCGCTCTCTCACCTATGGAAGCACCTGTTCAAGACCTTTTCACCGTCAACAATCTCTGGATGATGATATCCACCTTGTTGATCTTTATCATGCACCTCGGATTTGCCACCTTAGAAGCAGGCCTTACCCGAGCCAAAAACACCGTCAACATCCTCTTTAAAAATACAGTTATCCCGGCCATCGGGATCCTCTCCTATGCCTTTGTGGGCTTCAACCTGATGTATCCTGGGGCTGACTTTGCAGGCGCCTTCTTTGGATTCTCTGGTTTTGGACTCTCCCTTCCTGAGGGATGGGACACCAGCAATTACAATGCAGGCTACACCTATTTCACTGACTTTATCTTTCAGGCCATGTTTGCCGCTACTGCTGCCACCATCGTATCTGGAGCAGTTGCCGAACGAGTAAAGCTGGGACCCTTTATCATCTTCTCCCTAATCTATGTAGGCTTTTGCTACCCAGTAGTAGGCATGTGGAAGTGGGGAGGAGGATTCTTGAATACCCTAGAAACTCCCTTTTATGATTTTGCTGGATCTACCATCGTACACACTGTAGGGGGTTGGGCAGCCTTGGTAGGAGCGTTTCTTCTCGGTCCACGTATCGGGAAATATACGCCAACAGGCATGAAGGCTATTCCAGGCCACAACATTCCCATGGCAACAATGGGGGTATTCTTGTTGTGGTTTGGCTGGTTTGGATTCAATGGCGGCTCTGTCCTCAGCGCAGATCCAGGCACCGTTTCTCGTGTATTTGTGACTACCTCCCTAGCTGCATCCGCCGGCGCCATCGGAGCACTCCTCACCTCTTACATCAAATTCAAAACGTATGACATCACCATGGTGCTCAATGGGATCTTGGCCGGCCTCGTGGGCATCACCGCTGGTGCTGACAAAATGGGTGTGATGGATTCCATTTACATTGGAGCCATCGGTGGAGCCTTGGTGGTACTTGCAGTCATTGCTTTTGACAAACTCAAAATCGATGATCCTGTGGGAGCCATTGCAGTACACCTAATTGGGGGGATCTGGGGCACATTGGCCGTCGGGATATTTGGGGATTTGGCAGGATTAAGCCAGCTCAGTTCCCAGCTCATTGGAGTCGCTGCAGTAGGTGCATTTTGCTTTGGTAGCTCCTGGCTGATTTTCTTCTCCCTCAAGCGAACGGTCGGCATTCGGGTAGATGAAAAAGAAGAGGTCGAAGGACTAGACATCAACGAACACCAGATGCGGGCTTACCCCGATTTTGCAACGAAGGATTAAAAACTAAACCACAACAAATCCCCTGAAAATCTCAGGGGATTTGCTTTTTATGCCCTTGGAAGCAATGCCAAGGGCCCCACATGGCGAAGTAAGACGGCCTGATGCAGGTGGCCAAACTTGGAATAGCACCAAACTTTGAATTCCAAAAACTCCTCGGGAAGCAAGTACCCAATCCCTTTTTTCAGTTCCCGTTCAAAAAGAAACCTATTGAAGCTTACTTTCTGTAAAATAGTTTTTACGTAATCCAGCATAGTCTAAAAATTTTGAAGGCATTAACTGATTTTAAGTTTTTCTACGGCAGCATATCCCAAGATGTTGCGTTATTTTGAGGGACCTAGCTGAAATTACTCTATTTTCGTATCCATGATTAGTGCAGCACGACATGTATTGGCTTTCTTATGCCTTAGCATATTGCTATCCTTACAGGCATATGGACAAGAGGTAAAGGTGGAACTCGGGCCAGATCAACTCGGCATCAACGAAACTTTCACGATCAAAGTCACCCTGTCCAACGAAAAAATAAAGTCTTACGATCAATTTCCTGAAATTCCAGGATTTCAAAAGCAAGGGATCTCCCAGTCCTCCTCGATGAATATCATCAATGGGCAAATGAGTAGCTCCAACAGCATCATCCAGTATTACAAGCCTGCCCGAAAGGGACAATTTACCTTACCAAAATTCTCGGTACTCATCAACGGCAAAGCAGCAGCTTCTCCTGGAAAACGAATTACCGTAACCGATGCTGCGGCAAGTAGCCCCAGCGGTGGCAATGCCTTCGATCCATTCGCAGAGTTTTTTGGAAGAAATGAAGAGATTCCTGAATTCGTTGAAATCGCAGACGATGCTTTTTTCGCAGTCAACATTGACAAAAGCGAAGTGTATGCCGGCGAAGGATTTACGATGGATATCTCTTTTTTTATGTCAGAACAAAACCAAGCCCCCTTTCAATTTTATGAGGCAGGAAAGCAGCTCGATGCCATCTTGAAGAAATTGAAACCTGCCAACGCCTGGGAAGAAAACTTCAGCATCACCACCATTGAACCCCAAACCGTAGAACGAAACGGCAAAAAATGGGTGAAATTCAAGGTTTTTGAAAGCACCTTTTTCCCTTTCTCTGAAGGAAAAATAGAAATTCCTCGAGTGCCTTGGGAAATGATTAAATACAAGGTAGCCAAGAATCCATCGCTCTTTGGCGCAAATCGCCAAGAAGACTTCAAAACCTTTTATTCTAGCCCTAAGGTCATCACCGTGAAGCCCTTGCCTCCGCACCCACTAAAAAGTGAAGTGCCGGTAGGAATCTTCCAGCTTCGCGAAAACATCACTACGCTGGAAGCAAAAACTGGGGAAGGCTTTAACTATAATTTTGGTATTGCAGGAATTGGAAACATCAATTCCCTCGCGGCTCCAAAGCGTCTTCCCGGGGCAAATCTAAATACATTTGACCCCAATGTGCGGCAGCAGATCAACCGCGGCTACGGGCAAATATCGGGCATCAAAGAGTTTGACTACTTTGTAACCCTCAACGAAGCTGGAGAATACCCACTAGTCAACTACTTCAGCTGGATCTACTTTGACCCGGAGCGTGAGCTGTACGATACACTCAAGCCACAAGCGCTGATTCGCGTTAGCGGAGAATCCAAAATTAATGAAGCCTTGTCTGGCCAGCGCCTCGGAGGAATCTATGATAAAATCGCCACTGAAAGCAACCAATTTTTAAACCAGCGATATAAGTACTATTTTACCAACGCAATCAATATTTTGCTCCTAGGAGCTCTCATTGTCTTGGCAGTAATCATCATCCGAAAAAAATAATGGGCAATACATTTGGCAAGCTTTTTAGACTCACCACCTTTGGAGAGTCCCATGGAAAAGCCCTAGGTGCAATTCTAGATGGCTGTCCAGCAGGCTTGAATCTGGATTTGGAAAAAATACGGGCAGAAATGCAGCGTCGCAAGCCCGGCCAATCCAAAATCACCACCCAACGCAAAGAGGAAGACGAAATCGAATTGCTCTCTGGAGTATTTGAAGGAAAAACCACCGGTACGCCAATTGGCATCCTTATTCCCAATGAAGATCAGAAAAGTAAAGACTACGCACACATCGCAGATGCTTTTCGCCCTTCGCACGCGGATTATACCTATTTTGAAAAATATGGGCACCGTGACCATCGAGGAGGAGGCAGATCCAGTGCTCGTGAAACTGCCGCTCGAGTAGCAGGCGGTGCCATTGCAAAGCAGCTGCTAGCCACCAAAGGAATTACCATCCAAGCCTATGTCTCCCAAGTAGGGGAAATACGACTTGAAAAATCGTACACCGCACTCAACTTGGCCTTGGCTGAAGACAATATCGTACGCTGTCCAGATCCAGAATTGGCGGAAGTAATGATCGAACACATCGACCAAGTACGAAAGGATCGCGACACCATAGGTGGTATCGTCTCCTGTGTAATCAAAAATTGCCCTCCAGGATTAGGCGAGCCTGTATTTGACCGACTCCATGCCGAACTTGGTAAAGCGATGTTGAGCATCAATGCCGTTAAAGGCTTTGAATATGGAAGTGGCTTTGAAGGGGTCACCCTTCGCGGCTCCCAGCACAACGATGCCTTTGTCCAGCAGGACGGAAAAATCCACACGCTTACCAATCATTCAGGAGGAATCCAAGGTGGCATCAGCAATGGGGAAGACATCTACTTCCGGGTGGCCTTCAAGCCAGTAGCCACCCTGATGCAAGACCAATCCTCAGTCAATACCGCCGGAGAATCAGTGACTGTCAGCGGCAAAGGCCGTCACGATCCCTGCGTAGTCCCAAGAGCCGTACCCATTGTAGAAGCGATGGCAGCACTTGTACTTGCTGACTACCTTCTCCAATCCAAAACCAATAAACTTGAAGCCCTTTAAACCCAAAGAACTTTTGAAAAAATTACCCTTACATACTCAGATAATTATCGGATTAATCCTTGGGCTCGCCTTTGGCCTCGTCTCCATCAAGACCGGTATGCCCAAGTGGATCACCTTGGATTACATCAAGCCCATAGGTACCATCTTCATCAATGGATTGAAAATGATTGCCATGCCCCTGGTGTTAGCTTCCTTGATCATCGGCGTATCCAACTTGGGTGATATTTCCAAATTGAGCAGAATTGGTGGCAGGACGCTATTCCTTTTTCTAATCACCACGGTTATTTCCATCAGTATTGGACTTGGTTTAGTCAACTTGTTTCAACCTGGAGCAGCGCTACCTGATTCCACTAGGGAAAACCTCATGGCCTTGTATGAAGGAGATGCTGGCAAGCGTGCCGAATCTGCAGCGCAACTTCAAGACCAGAGCCCGCTACAGCCAATAGTAGATATGGTGCCTCAAAATTTCTTTTTGGCCACCACCAACAATGCGGCCATGCTGCAAGTGGTGTTTTTTGCACTTCTAGCAGGGATTGCCCTGCTGCAAATTCCCAGATCGAAAGCCGAACCTGTCATGGCCTTCTTTGATGGATTCAACGAGGTGATTACTCAGATTGTCAATTACATCATGGTCATCGCTCCCTATGGTGTATTTGCACTGATGGCCTCCTTGATTGTGGAGATTGCTGGAGACAATCCCGATTCTGCTGTTACCTTGCTTCTTGCGTTGCTCAAATACAGCTTGATCGTATTGGCAGGCCTTTTCATAGTCATGCTTGTCATGTTCCCCCTCTTGCTAAAGTTTATGACCAAGGTTCCAGTGGGCCACTTTTTCAAAGCCATCCGCCCTGCACAATTACTCGCCTTTTCTACAAGTTCCAGTAATGCTACGCTTCCTGTTACCATGAAACTAACTCAGGAGGAATTGGGGATATCTGAAAATATCTCCAGCTTTGTACTTCCACTAGGCGCCACAGTCAACATGAACGGCACCAGTCTGTACCAAAGTGTGGCCGCTGTATTTATAGCCCAGGCACTGGGGATGGAACTTACCTTTGGCCAGCAAGTGATGATTGTCCTTACGTCTACTTTGGCAGCTATTGGCTCAGCAGGGGTACCTGGAGCTGGACTCATCATGCTTATTGTCGTACTCGAGTCTATAGGCGTTCCTGCCGCTGGCATCGCACTAATTATGGCCCCAGACCGAATCTTGGATATGTTTAGAACGGTGGTCAATGTAACAGGTGACGTGGTCGTCACGGCTGTGGTGGCAAGCAAAGAAGGAGAGCTCTCTCAAAGCACTCCCAAAGGCATACAGGATTCCAATAGCTAATCTGAATCCACCAGTCCAAAATCAAAAAAGCCCCGTTCGGGGCTTTTTTGATAAATAGAATTCTTAAAATCAATAATTTTTCAAAAAATCGACCAAGCGCATAAACTCCACATCAGTAATTGCAGGAAAGTTGGCTATCCGAAAACTGCTTGGTTTCAATGGGCCATAGCCTCCCCCGAGCTGCATGCCTTCTTTTTCAGCAGCCTTTTTGACCGCTGCAATCGACTCTTCCTTACCCGACACCGCAAGTACAGTAGTACTTCGAGTGGCGGCATTGTCTACTAGCAAATCAAAAGTTGAAGATTGTGCTACCACTTTTTCCAAACTAGCCATACGCCCTCGCAACCGCGCATCTACCTGAGCGATGGGCTCCATGTCTTGCAAAACCCGATAGAGGAGGTAAATGCCCAACACATTGGGTGTGTAGTGGGTCTGGTAGCTGGCTGCATTCTCTAGCATAAAGCTCAGGCTATTGTATCTGCCCCGCTCCCCTTTTCGGGCTACTTTTTCTTTGGCCTTGCCCGAAAGCAAGAGAATCCCCAAACCTGCAGGCAGTCCAAAACATTTCTGAACCGAGGCATACCATACATCTGCCAACGAAAAATCTAGGGCAATCCCTCCCATAGAAGAGGTGGTATCCACTGCGATCATCTTGTCTGGATAGCGCGCTGCCAATTCCCGGAGAACGGGCATGGACACCTGTGAGGCGTTCGCTGTTTCGTTTTGCGTCACCGCAATCAAGTCAACCTCAGGGCCGATTTGTAATTGATCCACAGGAATGGATTCATTGGCCGCTAACTTATGCCCTTGGGTAGCAGGAAGAATGTGCTGGGCATATTCCAACCATTTTTTACCAAAAGACCCCGAATACAAGTGGTAGCTAGACTGCTCTACCAAGGATTGGGAAATGATCTCCCAGCTTTCTGTCGCCGAAGAGGTGAATAACAAAGAGAAGTCAGCTGGAACCTGCAACTTCTCTCGAAAAAGCTGTTCTGTATCCCGATACAAATTCATAAACACTGCACTACGGTGATTGGCACTCAATATCCCTTGGACATACGCATCCTGTAAGTAGGCAGGTAGTGCATCGTATACTTTGGAAGGTCCTGGGGCGAAGGTGATCATCGGGAAGGGTTGATTAGAAAATACTGAATTGCCAAGGCATAGCCTGTTAGACCTAGGCCAGCAATCATGCCCACACAGGATTTGGAAAGAATGCTCTTGTGGCGAAACTCTTCGCGCTTGTACAAATTGGAGATGTGCACCTCCACCGTAGGCGTGGTAACTGCGGCCACTGCATCGGATAGGGCAACAGAGGTGTGCGTATAGCCGCCAGCATTCAAAATAATGCCATCTACGGAAAAGCCTACCTCCTGAATTTTATTGATCAGCTCCCCTTCTACATTACTTTGGAAGTAGGAGAGCTGGACCTCAGGATACTTGGCCTGGAGCTGACTGAAAAAGCTTTCAAAGGATTCACTACCGTATATTTCTGGCTCTCGCTTGCCGAGCAAGTTGAGATTTGGGCCATTGATCACCTGGATTTTCATGGGTACATCGAAAAGAATTGACTATAAAGGTATTGACTCCAAGCTAGCTTGCCAAAAGCTTGGTTAAGGACTTTTCTGCTTGCGTTCCTTGACACGAAATAGGTAGGCAAGCGTAAACTCAAGGTTGGTGGAACTCATCTCAAAAATACGATCCTGGGACTCTGGATTCGTAAAGTCATAGCCAAAGCGTGCCTCAGCAGACAGGGTAGATTTACCAAAAAGCTTGGAAATTCCTGCTCCCCCTGTAAGTCCATACATGCGCTTGTTGGGCGTATCTGCAGGCTGTCCAAAGG
Organism: uncultured Limnohabitans sp.; assembly: GCA_964587015.1. Lineage (GTDB taxonomy): Bacteria > Bacteroidota > Bacteroidia > Cytophagales > Cyclobacteriaceae > Algoriphagus. The sequence goes on along the minus strand of CAZPKI010000009.1, from coordinate 250 downwards.
TAGGTAGCTCCTTGGGGGTAGCTCCAGAAAACTCCCTAGAAATGTCCTCCACCTGTCTCAAAACCCCGAAGTGAGGGCCAAATTTGATTTGAAATCGCCCAGAACGTCCAGCAAAGATACTGGCTAGGATAGGAATTTTGAGGTAGCTAAACTCGGTTTGATTGTTCTTCCCTGCATCGTTGACTTGCTTGAAGCCGAGCGTAAGTTGCTGGATATTGAGCTCTACCCCTGCATTTTTGGAGTCAAAATA